>NZ_JABWRE020000001.1:4648509-4958076 GCF_014268815.2 Pseudomonas urmiensis | reverse complement strand
GCTGGCCACCTTCGGCGGCGACGGTCAGTGCCAGGTCGTTGCCCATGATGGCGAAGGCCACTTGGTTGACCGCTTCCGGGATTACCGGGTTGACCTTGCCTGGCATGATCGAGCTGCCTGGCTGACGCGCTGGCAGGTTGATTTCGTTGATGCCGGTGCGTGGGCCGCTGGACAGCAGGCGCAAGTCGTTGCAGATCTTCGACAGCTTGACCGCGGTACGCTTGAGCATGCCGGAGAACAGCACGAAGGCGCCCATGTCGGAGGTGGCTTCGATCAGGTCGGCAGCCGGAACCAGCGGCTGGCCGCTGATGGTCGCCAGGCGCTGTACTGCCAGCATCTGGTAGCCCGGGTCGGCGTTGATGCCGGTACCGATGGCGGTGCCACCCAGGTTGATTTCGGTGAGCAGTTCCGGCGCCAGCGAACGCAGACGGTTGAGGTCTTCGGTCATGGTGGTGGCGAAGGCGCGGAATTCCTGGCCGAGGGTCATCGGCACGGCGTCTTGCAGCTGGGTACGACCCATCTTCAGGACGTGGTCGAACTCTTTACCCTTGGCCGCGAAGGCTTGGATCAGGCTGTCGAGGCTGGCCAGCAGGGCGTCGTGACCCAGCAGCAGACCCAGGCGGATCGCGGTCGGGTAGGCGTCGTTGGTCGACTGCGCCATGTTCACGTCGTTGTTGGGGTGCAGGTACTGGTACTCACCCTTCTGGTGACCCATGGCCTCCAGCGCGATGTTGGCGATCACTTCGTTGGCGTTCATGTTGGTAGAAGTACCAGCACCGCCTTGAATCATGTCCACCACGAACTGCTCATGGTAGTCACCGCGGATCAGACGGGCGCAAGCCTCGCTGATAGCGGCGTGCTTGGCATCGCTCAAGTGCCCCAGCTCACGGTTGGCGTCAGCAGCTGCCTGCTTGACCATCGCCAGGCCGACTACCAGTTTCGGGTAGTGCGACAGCGGAACACCGGAGAGGTGGAAGTTGTTGGCAGCGCGCAGAGTCTGGATGCCGTAGTAGGCATCGGCAGGGACTTCAAGGGTACCAAGCAGATCTTTTTCGACGCGGAACGATGCAGCGGAGGACATGATGGATATCATCTCGAGTTTGACCCGGCACCTGCCGGAATGGCGCCAATCCTAGGCCGGGGCAGATTTGTCGGCCAATGCTGTTAGACGCTAACCTATGCACAAACGGCATAGTGATTGATGTGACGTCAATTGACATTCGAGCGTGTTCCATTTTGGTGCACGCCGGGAGATGGCTTCATGAACCTCGAAAGCAAATGGCTGGAAGATTTCAGCGCGCTGGCCTCAACGCGTAGTTTTTCCCAGGCGGCGGAGCGACGTTTCGTCACCCAGCCAGCCTTCAGTCGACGCATACGCAGCCTGGAGGCGGCACTCGGGCTGACCTTGGTGAATCGTTCCCGCACGCCAATCGAACTGACCGAAGCGGGGCAGCTGTTTCTCGTCACGGCGCGTACGGTTGTCGACCAGTTGAGCGAAGTTTTGCGCCATTTGCATCATCTCGAAGGTGGCCAGGGTGAGGTTATCCAGGTAGCGGCGGCGCACTCGCTGGCGTCGGGGTTTTTCCCCCGTTGGGTGGCGCAGTTGCGCAACGATGGTTTGAACATTGCCACGCGCCTGGTCGCGACCAACGTCGGTGATGCCGTGCATGCCTTGCGCGAAGGTGGCTGCGATTTGATGCTGGCCTTCTATGACCCCGATGCAGCGTTGCAGATGGACGCCGAGATCTTCCCGTCATTGCACATGGGCACCACCGAGATG
Source organism: Pseudomonas urmiensis (assembly GCF_014268815.2). Classification (NCBI taxonomy): domain Bacteria; kingdom Pseudomonadati; phylum Pseudomonadota; class Gammaproteobacteria; order Pseudomonadales; family Pseudomonadaceae; genus Pseudomonas; species Pseudomonas urmiensis. The sequence goes on along the minus strand of NZ_JABWRE020000001.1, from coordinate 4,956,296 downwards.
CTGCCGGTGTGCGCCGTTGGCCCTGACGGCAAACCGTTGTTCGATCTGGAGGGTGACGCCAGCGTGCCGCTGCTGGCCTACAGCGCTGGAGCATTCCTTGGGCGTTCGGTGAGCCTTCTGCTGCGCCAGCGCAACCTGCGCTATACCACTGTCTATGAAACGGCGATGGCCGACAGCCTTAAAAGCATGGCCCTCGAGGGTATGGGCGTGGCCTGGGTGCCACGGCTGTCGATGCAGGGCGAACTGGCCCGCGGTGAGCTGGCCGTTTGCGGCAGCAGCGCCTGGCACGTGCCGCTGGAAATTCGCCTGTACCGCTGCGCCCTGGTGCGCAAGGCCAACGTGCGCTTGCTGTGGCGTAAGCTCGAAGGCGGCGCAGTTGACCCAAAAGTCAGCCAAACCCCCGAAAAATAAGGCCGACAGTTGGTCGCCAGGGGTGCCGGGATGCTATCGCGTTACGTTATACTGCGCGGCCCCTCGACCGGATAGATTCCGGTCATGATCAGCAAACAAGCCACGCCGGTCGTCCCGCGTGGCTTGTTGTTTTTTGACGCGCCTGCGGGCGCACAAGCGAAGAGGCTCGACGATGAGTGCACTGGTTGGCGTGATCATGGGCTCCAAGTCCGATTGGTCCACCCTTAGCCACACCGCCGATATGCTGGAAAAACTCGGCATTCCCTACGAAGTGAAGGTGGTTTCCGCCCACCGCACCCCGGATCTGCTGTTCCAGTATGCCGATGAGGCCGAAGGCCGCGGCATCGAGGTGATCATCGCCGGTGCCGGTGGCGCCGCCCACCTGCCAGGCATGTGCGCCGCCAAGACTCATCTGCCGGTGCTCGGCGTGCCAGTGCAGTCGTCGATGCTGTCGGGCGTCGACTCGCTGCTGTCGATCGTACAGATGCCAGCCGGTATTCCGGTTGCCACCCTGGCCATCGGCAAGGCTGGCGCGATCAATGCCGCACTGCTGTCGGCGAGCATTCTCGGTGCCAAGCACCCGCAGTTCCACGCGGCGCTCAAGCAGTTCCGCACGGAGCAGACCGAAACCGTCCTGGACAATCCTGACCCGCGTCTGGCTTGAGGCTTACGACATGAAGATCGGTGTAATCGGTGGCGGCCAGTTGGGCCGCATGCTGGCCCTGGCGGGCACTCCGCTGGGCATGAACTTCGCTTTCCTCGACCCGGCGCCGGACGCTTGCGCCGCGCCATTGGGCGAGCACCTGCGTGCCGACTACGGCGACCAGGACCATCTGCGCCAGTTGGCCGACGAAGTCGACCTGGTCACCTTCGAGTTCGAAAGCGTCCCGGCCGAGACCGTGGCATTCCTCTCGCAGTTCGTCCCGGTGTACCCGAGCGCCGAAGCGCTGCGCATCGCCCGTGACCGCCTGTTCGAAAAGAGCATGTTCCGCGACCTGGGCATCCCCACCCCGGCGTTCGCCGACATCCTGTCCCAGGCGGACCTCGATGCGGCAGTCGCCAGCATTGGCCTGCCAGCTGTGCTCAAGACCCGCACCCTGGGTTACGACGGCAAGGGCCAGAAGGTGCTGCGCAGCGCTGAAGACGTGGTCGGCACCTTTGCCGAACTGGGCAGCGTGCCATGCCTGCTGGAAGGCTTCGTGCCGTTCACGGGCGAAGTGTCGCTGGTGGCCGTGCGTGGCCGCGATGGCGAAACCCGCTTCTACCCGTTGGTGCACAACACCCACGAGAGCGGCATCCTGCGCTTGTCGGTGGCCAGCGAAGACCACCCGCTGCAGTCGCTGGCTGAAGACTACGTCGGTCGTGTGCTCAAGCAGCTCGACTATGTTGGCGTGATGGCCTTCGAGTTCTTCGAGGTCGACGGTGGCCTGAAAGCCAACGAAATCGCCCCACGCGTGCACAACTCGGGGCACTGGACCATCGAAGGCGCCGAGTGCAGCCAGTTCCAGAACCACCTGCGCGCCATTGCCGGCTTGCCGCTGGGCTCGACTGCCAAGGTCGGCGAGAGCGCCATGCTCAACTTCATCGGCGAAGTGCCGGCAGTGGACAAGATCGTCGCCCTCGACGACTGCCACCTGCACCACTATGGCAAGGCCTTCAAGGTTGGCCGCAAGGTCGGTCACGCCACCCTGCGTTGCTCGGACATGGCCACCCTGCAAGACAAGATCGCCGAAGTTGAGGCGTTGATCGCCGGCTGATTGAACCTCTGTGGCCAGCAAGGCCTCTGAAATGGCAACAAGCCAAAGCGCTGACTAGGCTTTGGCTTGTTTCATCTTCATATCAGAGGGATTGCCATGGGCATCATTGGAACCATCTTCATCGGCCTGATCGTCGGCCTGCTGGCCCGCTTCCTCAAGCCTGGGGACGACAGCATGGGCTGGATCATGACCATCCTGCTGGGTATCGCCGGCTCCCTGCTGGCCACCTATGGCGGCCAGGCATTGGGCATCTACCAGGCCGGGCAAGCGGCAGGCTTCTTCGGCGCACTGGTTGGCGCCGTCGTGCTCCTGGTGATCTACGGTCTGATCAAGAAACGCTGATTCCAGATAGAATGCCCGGCAATTCCACCTGAGTTGCCGGGCATTTTTTATGCGTGCGTTTTTCCTTATCCCGATGTTGCTGTTAGCTAGCCTGGCTCACGCCGAACTGCCTGAAACCGACTGGCTCGAACTGATGCCCAAGTCGGACCAGAAGGCGCTGGAGCTGATGCCGGAAATCGATCACAACTCGCCGGAAGCGATGGGCACCTTCACCGACAAGGGCGGCCTCAAGCAGAGCAAAGGCTTGCCGGCGGTGATGTACTCGACCAAGACCGTAGCGGCGATGAATGGTAAACAGATTCGCCTGGGTGGGTATCCGGTGCCGCTGGAGAGCGATGCCAAGGGCAACAGCACATTGTTCTTCCTGGTGCCGTATCCAGGGGCCTGCATCCACGTGCCGCCGCCGCCGCCCAACCAGCTGGTGCTGGTGCGCTATCCGCACGGGTTGAAGATCGATGACATCTATACGCCGCTGTGGGTCAGCGGGACGTTGAAGGTGGAAACCGTCAGCAATGACCTGGCGGATGCGGCGTATGCGCTGGATGCAGGGCAGGTGAGGGTGGTGGAGGATGCCGACCTCTGATGGAATCTGAGCCGGCCTCATCGCGGGGCAAGCCCTCTCCCACGCAGCCCGCGTCATCAGGAGGCTGGCGTGGGAGAGGGCTTGCCCCGCGATGAGGTCGGTCAGATCAGAGCGCCTCGCTGCCAATCACCACGCTTAGGGCATGACTCGCCCCAGGCCTGAGCACCACCACATCATCCCAGACATTCGCCGTCTCGATGCACAGCATCCGCTGCCAGCCATCATCGGCCATGTCCGCCAGCTCCTTGGCTCGCTCGGTCCACGGGTTCCAGATCACTGCCGAGCGCGAGCCGCTGCTGGCCAGGGTAATCCGTCGATTCCAGTGCGGGTCGACAATGCTCAAGCGCTCAGGGGTGTGCAGATAGATCCGGTCGGTCTCCCCGGCAAAGCCCAGCGCGCCGGTTTGCGTGCGCTGCTGCCAATCGGCCAGGGTCTCGATGTAGTCCAGCCCCTGCACACCCTCAACGCGCGCCTGGCGTACGTCGCTGACGGCGAAGTAGCTGTGCAGGGCCTGGCTGATGGTCACGCTGTCGTTGCCCAGGTTGTAGCTGGTCAGAGTCACGCGCAATTGCTCACCCAGCTCGATCAGCAGCTTCAACTCGACCTCATGCGCCCAGCCGGGCAGATCGCCTTGCGCCTCGGGCAGTTCGAACTCGATCTGAAGGTTGGCGCCGACCTCTTCGACCCTGCGCAATTGCCAGTCGCGTCCGCGCGCCAACCCGTGGGCCGGAGCCTGGTCGCCTTTGTACATGGCTTGGACGGATTCGGGGTTGCGCTGCAAGTTGCCAAACCACGGCCAGCACACCGGTACCCCGGCGCGCACGGATTTACCCTGGCGGAAGATGGCCTGGTCGCTCAGCCACAGCAACGGCGGCTCGCCGATTCGCTGATAGCTGAGGATCTGTGCGCCTTGCTGGGCGATCAGTAGTTCGGCATGAGCGCTGCTGATGCGCCAGCAATTGAGCTCGCCGTGGAGCTCGGTTTCAACCTTGAAATTAGCCATACGCTTGTCTCGTTGATTGCATGTAGGCCTTGGACCTTGTGCCTTGCAACGAGTTTACCGCCAGCCAGACTCAGCGACGAGGCACAGAACGGGTACGGCCACTGCCATCGATGGCGACGAACACGAACACCGCTTCGGTGACCTTGCGCCATTCGCTGGACAGCGGATCGTCGCTCCACACTTCGACCATCATCTGGATCGAGCTGCGGCCGATTTCCAGGGTCTGGGTATAGAAGGACAGTTGTGCGCCTACCGCTACCGGGACCAGGAAGGCCATGCGGTCGATCGCCACGGTGGCCACCCGGCCGCCTGCGACACGGCTAGCCATGGCGGTGCCGGCCAGGTCCATCTGCGCGACCAGCCAGCCGCCGAAGATGTCACCAAAGCCGTTGGTTTCGCGGGGTAACGCAGTAATTTGCAAGGCCAGGTCGCCCTGCGGGATAGGATCTTCTTGTTCGAGCTCAATCATGCCGTGGGGCCTCTGACCCGTGACGCTTCGTTGGTTGGCGCAATGAAGGACGCCGAGAAATCGATTCAGCTAAAAACATACTACGCTGATTTCGCTTCGCAGGGCGGCCGAAGGGAAACTCTGCGAAACCGCCTGAGCATAGTGACCGGCGTTTTCGCACAACATCCCACATCGGGAGCAACCTTTTGCTACGAATGGGCAGTATATAGAGCCTCACAGCCAGCGACGACCGCGCATTCATGTATATCTGTAGTGTTTTTGTATCGCTATGAGCGTAGCGCGCCAATTTGCTATCTTCGCTGCTCACCAATCCAGAAGCCGCGTGCCAAGCGGCCTGCACGACCTACAAGAGATAATCGATGACCTCCGTGCCCAGCAGTATCGAGCAGCCCTCGCGGCCGCTGACCCGCAGTGACTACAAGACGCTCTCATTGTCCGCCCTGGGCGGCGCGCTGGAGTTCTACGACTTCATCATCTTCGTGTTCTTCGCCACGGTGGTGGGCAAGCTGTTCTTCCCGCCAGACATGCCCGAATGGCTACGCCTGATGCAGACCTTCGGCATCTTTGCTGCCGGTTACTTGGCGCGCCCGCTCGGCGGCATCGTCATGGCGCACTTCGGCGACCTGCTGGGGCGCAAGAAGATGTTCACCTTGAGCATCTTCATGATGGCCCTGCCGACGCTGATCATGGGCCTGCTGCCAACCTACGCGCAGATCGGCCTGTGGGCGCCGATCCTGCTGCTGTTGATGCGGGTCATTCAGGGCGCGGCGATTGGTGGAGAGGTGCCGGGCGCCTGGGTGTTCGTCTCCGAGCATGTGCCGGCGCGCAACACCGGCTACGCCTGCGGCACGCTGACTGCCGGGCTTACCGCCGGGATTTTGCTGGGCTCGCTGGTAGCGACGCTGATCAACACGGTTTATACCGTCGAGGAAGTGGCGGATTACGCCTGGCGGATTCCGTTCCTGCTCGGTGGTGTGTTCGGCCTGTTCGCGGTCTACCTGCGCCGCTGGTTGCACGAGACCCCAGTGTTCGCCGAGATGCAGCAGCGCAAGGCGCTGGCTGAAGAGCTGCCACTGCGCGCGGTGCTGCGTGATCACCGCGGGGCGATCATCCTGTCGATGCTGCTGACCTGGCTGCTGTCGGCTGGCGTCGTGGTGGTGATCCTGATGACCCCGGCGCTGCTGCAGAGTCTCTATCACATCAGCCCGACCGACTCGCTCAAGGCCAACAGCCTGGCGATCGTGCTGCTCAGCCTGGGCTGCATTGGTTCCGGCAGTCTGGCGGATCGCTTTGGTGCTGGGCGAGTATTCGTGATCGGCAGCCTGGCGTTGCTGGTGACCTCGTGGACGTTCTACCACAGCCTGCCGACTCGGCCGGACCTGCTGTTCCCGCTGTACGCGCTGACTGGCCTGTGCGTCGGGGTGATTGGCGCAGTGCCGTATGTGATGGTCAAGGCGTTCCCGGCGGTGGTGCGGTTCAGTGGGTTGTCATTCTCCTACAACGTCGCCTACGCCATTTTCGGTGGTCTGACGCCGATGGTGGTGACGGCGTTGCTCAAGCTTAGCCCGATGGCGCCTGCTTACTATGTGGCGGGTTTGTGCGCCGTTGGTCTGTTGGTGGGGCTTTACCTGTTGGCGAACAAGCGCTGAGTAATCGGTAAGGCTTGAGGATTTGGGGCTGATTTGCAGCCTATCCGCATAACCTTGAAACATCCTGAAAGGCCATCCCGCATTCGCGGTGATGGCCTTTCATCCAATTGTCACATTGGAGTCATATCGTGTTCATGCGGCCTGCAGATACTTGGGCCCGATCCATCCAACACCCCAAATATTCCTGCTAGGAGCAAGGCATGAAACTGAAGCGTTTGATGGCGGCCCTTACCTTCGCCGCCGCTGGCGTTGCCACCGCCAATGCGGTAGCCGCTGTCGACCCAGCAATCCCGACCTACACCAAGACCACCGGTGTTTCGGGCAACCTCTCCAGCGTAGGTTCCGACACCCTCGCCAACCTGATGACGCTGTGGGCCGAGGCCTACAAGAAGGAATATCCGAACGTAAACATCCAGATCCAGGCTGCCGGCTCCTCCACCGCGCCACCCGCGCTGACCGAGGGCACCGCCAACCTCGGCCCGATGAGCCGCAAGATGAAGGACGTCGAGCTGCAGGCCTTCGAGCAGAAGTACGGCTACAAGCCAACCGCCATCCCGGTTGCCGTCGACGCCCTGGCCGTATTCGTGCACAAGGACAACCCGATCAAGGGCCTGACCATGGCGCAGGTCGATGCGATCTTCTCCTCGACTCGCCTGTGCGGCGGCAAAGCCGACGTGAAAACCTGGGGCGACCTGGGCGTGACTGGCGACCTGGCCAACAAGCCAGTGCAGCTGTTCGGCCGTAACTCGGTATCTGGCACCTACGGCTACTTCAAGGAAGAAGCCCTGTGCAAAGGCGACTTCAAGCCTAACGTCAACGAACAGCCTGGCTCGGCTTCGGTCGTGCAGTCGATCAGCAGCTCGCTGAACGGCATCGGCTACTCGGGCATCGGTTACAAGACCGCCAGCGTCAAGACTGTAGCCCTGGCCAAGAAAGAAGGCGGGGAGTTCGTTGAAGACAACGAAAGCAACGCCCTGAATGGCACCTACCCGCTGTCGCGCTTCCTCTACGTCTACGTCAACAAGGCGCCGAACAAGCCTCTGGCCCCGCTGGACGCCGAGTTCATCAAGCTGGTCCTGTCGCAAGCTGGCCAGCAGGTCGTGGTCAAGGATGGCTACATCCCATTGCCGAAGAAAGTGGTCGACAAGGCCATGGCTGACCTCGGTCTGTCGCACAACGGTAACGTTGCCAAGAAGTAAGTGAGACCCCGGTGAGGGCTGGCCTGCGGCTAGCCCTCCCACCCATTCTCGGTCCGAAGCCAGAACTCCTGAGCGGCGGGCTTTTTTGCGTCAATGCACTGTCATGTTTTTGTAATACGGGACCGCTAGGGTGTGCGCATGAATGATCTGGCCAACTCCACCATGACCCAAAATTCTCCCCCCGTGCGGATTGATTTCAATACGCCCGAGTTGCAACGCAAGCGCAAAATGCGTGCGTTCAAGGATCGCCTGACCCGCTGGTATGTACTGGTGGGCGGGCTTGCCGTGCTGGCGGCAATCACCCTGATCTTCTTCTATCTGGCCTATGTCGTGCTGCCACTGTTCCAGGGCGCCGAACTGACCAGCAAGAAGGCCCTGGAGCCGACCTGGCTGCAGCAGGATGCCGGCAAACCGCTGATGATCGCCCTCGAGGAGCAAAACCTGGTCGGCATGCGTGTGTCCGATAAAGGCCAGGCGCTGTTTTTCGACACCAAGAGCGGTGCTGAAATCAATCGCGTGAACCTGCCCGTTCCGGCAGGCGCCCAGGTGACGTCGATCAGTACCGACCAGCCGGGTAGCCCGCTAATCGTGCTGGGCCTGTCCAATGGTCAGGCGGTGGTGTTCCACCACACCTACAAGATCACCTACCCGGACAACAAGAAGACCATTACCCCTGGCATCGATTTCCCGTATGGCCAGGAACCGTTCGTGCTCGACGAGCAGGGCCGCGCGCTTGAGCACGTCAGCGTCAACGTCAACGGCGAGACCGTCACGGTAGCCGGTTCGCACGGTTCGCAACTGCTGGTGACCCAGCTGACTCGCGAAGAGAACATGATGACCGGTGAGGTCACCAGCGAGCAGAACCGCATCGACCTGCCGCAAATGACCGAGCCGGTGAAGGCGATCTTCATCGACCCGCGCCAGCAATGGCTGTATGTGGTTAACGGTCGCGCCCAGGCCGACGTGTTCAGCCTGCGCGACAAGAGCCTCAACGGTCGCTACAAGCTGCTCGACGACGGCCAGGCCGAGATCACCGCCAGTGCCCAGCTGGTCGGCGGTATCTCGCTGATCTTCGGTGATTCCAAAGGTGGCCTGAGCCAGTGGTTCATGGCCCGCGACCCGGATGGCGAGCAGCGCTTCAAGCTGATTCGCAGCTTCCAGATGGGCAACGCCCCGGTGGTGCAGATCGACGCCGAAGAGCGCCGCAAAGGTTTCATCGCCCTGGACAGCGCCGGCAAGCTCGGCGTGTTCCACAGCACCGCGCATCGTACCCTGCTGGTCGAGCCTGCCGCCGAAGGCGCGGGTATCCTCGCGCTGTCGCCACGCGCCAACCGTATCTTCATCGAAGAAGGCGGCAAGCTGCTGCCCTTGAGCCTGAAGAACCCGCACCCGGAAGTGTCCTGGAGCGCACTGTGGAGCAAGGTCTGGTACGAGAACTACGACGAGCCCAAGTACGTTTGGCAGTCGACTGCATCGAACACCGACTTCGAGCCTAAGCTGAGCCTTTCGCCACTGACCTTCGGTACCCTCAAGGCCGCGTTCTACGCGATGATCCTGGCGGCGCCGCTGGCCATTGCCGCAGCGATCTACACGGCCTACTTCATGGCCCCTGGCATGCGCCGCAAGGTCAAGCCGGTGATCGAGCTGATGGAAGCGATGCCGACGGTGATCCTCGGCTTCTTCGCCGGCCTGTTCCTCGCACCGTACCTTGAAGGCCACCTGCCGGGTGTGTTCAGCCTGTTCCTGTTGATGCCGATCGGTATCTTGCTGGCCGGCTTCACCTGGAGCCGCCTGCCGGAATCGCTGCGCCTGCGTGTGCCGGATGGCTGGGAAGCCGCGATTTTGATCCCGGTGATCCTGTTCACCGGCTGGTTCGCCCTGTACATGAGCCCGTTCATTGAAACCTGGTGGTTCGGCGGCGACATGCGCCTGTGGATCAGCAACGACCTGGGCATCACCTACGACCAGCGCAACGCCCTGGTAGTCGGTATCGCCATGGGCTTCGCGGTGATCCCGAACATCTACTCGATCGCCGAAGACGCCGTGTTCAGCGTGCCACGCAGCCTGACCCTGGGTTCGCTGGCGCTGGGTGCCACGCCCTGGCAAACCCTGACCCGCGTGGTCATCCTCACGGCCAGCCCGGGTATCTTCTCGGCGCTGATGATCGGCATGGGCCGTGCAGTGGGCGAGACCATGATCGTGTTGATGGCCACCGGTAACACCCCGGTCATGGAAATGAACCTGTTTGAAGGCATGCGTACCCTGGCCGCCAACGTCGCGGTGGAGATGCCCGAGTCGGAAGTCGGCGGCAGCCACTACCGCGTGCTGTTCCTCGCCGCGCTGGTACTGCTGATGTTCACCTTCGTGATGAACACCCTGGCCGAGCTGATTCGTCAGCGTCTGCGCAAGAAATACTCGTCGCTTTGATAGAAAGGTAGAGATCCGTGAAAAAGGATTCCCTCAAAGGCTGGTTCAAGAGCGGCGCCCCCGGCGTCTGGATCAGCGGTGGCGCGGTCGCCATCGCAGTGATCATGACCGTGGGCCTGCTGGCGGTGATCGCCGTGCGTGGCCTGGGCCACTTCTGGCCGGCCGACCTGATCCAGGCCACCTATAAGGTGCCGGGCCAGGCTGATCATGTAGTCATCGGTGAAGTGGTACAGAAGGAAGAAGTACCGCTGGCGCGCTTGAAGGGCGCCGGTCTGCCGGTGCCGGATAACGGCCCGGAGTTCATGACCCGCGAGCTGATCAAGGTCGGCAACCGCGACCTCAATGGCAGCGACTTCACCTGGGTGGTCGGTGACTGGCTGGTGGATCAAACCACCCCCGCCGAACTGATCGCCCTGGAGCGTCGCGAATGGGGCAACTTCTACGGCTACCTGGTCAGCGTCAAGGAGAACGGCAAGGTCGTCGCCGAAGGCCAAGCGGCCTGGACCGAACTGCAAGCGCGCCTCAAGCGTGCCAGCAAACTGGCCGGCGAGCTGCAGACCCTTGAGAAGAAAGACATCGGCGCGATCAACCATGGCCTGGAGCGCCTGCGCCTGCACAGCCGTAAGCTTGAGCTCGACGGCAAGCTGGACGCCGCTGCTCAGGCGGACATGGACGCCGAGCGCGCCGAGCTGAACAGCCGCTACAAGACCATCGAAGACCGCCTGGGCGCGCTGCACAGCGAGTTCAGCCGTGACAGCCTGGTTGCCCGTGATGGCAATGGCCGCGAAGTCGAGATCAACCTGGACAAGGTGGTGCATGCCTATCAGCCAAACGGCATGGGTACCTTCACCAAGCTGGGCACCTACTTTGCCAAGGTCTGGGAGTTCTTGAGCGACGACCCGCGTGAAGCCAACACCGAGGGCGGTATCTTCCCGGCCATCTTCGGTACGGTGATGATGACCCTGATCATGGCCGTGATCGTCACCCCGTTCGGCGTGCTGGCTGCGGTGTACCTGCGTGAATATGCCCGCCAGGGCCCGGTAACGCGGCTGATCCGCATCGCGGTGAACAACCTGGCGGGTGTTCCGGCGATCGTCTACGGCGTGTTCGGCCTGGGCTTCTTCGTCTACGTGCTGGGTGGTTCGATCGACCGGCTGTTCTTCCCTGAAGCCCTGCCGGCGCCAACCCTGGGGACTCCAGGTCTGCTGTGGGCTTCGTTGACCCTGGCCCTGCTGGCCGTGCCGGTGGTGATCGTGGCCACCGAAGAAGGTCTGGCGCGGATCCCGCGGACCGTGCGCGAGGGCTCGCTGGCCCTCGGCGCGACCAAGGCCGAGACGCTGTGGAAGATTGTTCTGCCAATGGCCAGCCCGGCGATGATGACCGGCATGATCCTCGCCGTGGCACGTGCCGCCGGTGAAGTGGCGCCGCTGATGCTGGTGGGTGTGGTCAAGCTGGCGCCATCGCTGCCAGTGGACGGTAACTACCCTTACCTGCACCTGGACCAGAAGATCATGCACCTGGGCTTCCACATCTATGACGTCGGCTTCCAGAGCCCGAACGTCGAGGCCGCGCGACCGCTGGTGTACGCCACCGCGCTGTTGCTGGTGCTGGTGATCGCCACCCTCAACCTTTCGGCGGTGTGGATCCGTAACCACCTGCGCGAGAAGTACAAGGCGCTCGACCACTGAGTCTGATTAGCAAGCATGCCGCCCGCGAGCCGGGCGGCGCTTTGAAACGAATTGATAGCGTATGGAGTTGACCATGCAGCAAGAATCCCACACCCACGGCATCGACATGTCGGCCCTGGGTCGCGACAAGCAGAGCCTGCGCCTGGCCGAAGAGACCGTGGCCATCGAAGTGCCCGGTCTGTCCCTGTACTACGGCGACAAGCAGGCGTTGTTCGACGTCAGCATGAACATCCCCAAGCAGCGCGTGACCGCCTTCATCGGCCCGTCCGGCTGCGGTAAGTCGACCCTGCTGCGCACGTTCAACCGCATGAACGACTTGGTCGATGGCTGCCGCGTCGAAGGCGAGATCAACCTGTACGGCAACAACATCTACCGCAAGGGCGAAGACGTCGCCGAGCTGCGTCGGCGGGTCGGCATGGTGTTCCAGAAGCCTAACCCGTTCCCCAAGACCATTTATGAAAACGTGGTCTACGGCCTGCGCATCCAGGGCATCAACAAGAAACGCACCCTCGATGAGGCCGTTGAGTGGGCACTCAAGGGCGCGGCCCTGTGGGATGAGGTCAAGGACCGCCTGCACGAGTCGGCGCTGGGCCTGTCCGGTGGTCAGCAGCAACGTTTGGTCATCGCCCGTACCATTGCCGTCGAGCCTGAAGTGCTGCTGCTCGATGAGCCGTGCTCGGCACTCGACCCGATCTCGACCTTGAAGGTCGAAGAGCTGATCTACGAATTGAAATCCAAGTACACCATCGTCATCGTTACCCACAACATGCAACAGGCGGCGCGTGTCTCGGACTACACCGCGTTCATGTACATGGGCAAACTGATCGAGTTCGGTGATACCGATACGCTGTTCACCAACCCGGCGAAGAAACAGACCGAAGACTACATCACCGGTCGTTACGGCTAGAGGCCGCAGGAACGACTCGGACCCTGTGGGAGCGGGCTGGCCCGCGAACAAGGGCGAAGCCCATGCCATGCGCCGTAGGCGCCTGCTTTGCGGGCAAGCCCGCTCCCACACGAACACACTTGAAGCTTGCAGCTCGCGGAGCGAACGCATGATCAACAAAGAAAGCCTTACCCATCACATCTCCCAGCAGTTCAACGCCGAGCTTGAAGAGGTTCGCAGCCACCTCCTGGCGATGGGTGGGCTGGTCGAGAAGCAGGTCAACGACGCCGTCACTGCGCTGATCGAAGCCGACTCTGGCCTGGCTCAGCAGGTGCGTGAAGTCGATGAACAGATCAACCAGATGGAGCGCAACATCGACGAGGAATGCGTGCGCATCCTCGCTCGTCGCCAGCCTGCGGCGTCCGACCTGCGCTTGATCATCAGCATCTCCAAGTCGGTGATCGACCTGGAACGCATCGGTGACGAGTCGACCAAGATCGCCCGTCGCGCCATCCAGCTGTGCGAGGAAGGCGAGTCGCCGCGCGGCTACGTCGAGGTGCGCCACATTGGCGATCAGGTGCGCAACATGGTCCGTGACGCGCTGGACGCGTTCGCCCGCTTCGATGCCGAGCTGGCCCTGTCGGTGGCCCAGTACGACAAGACCATCGACCGCGAATACAAGACTGCCCTGCGCGAGCTGGTCACCTACATGATGGAAGACCCGCGTTCGATCTCGCGTGTCCTCAGCGTGATCTGGGCCCTGCGTTCGCTGGAGCGGATCGGCGACCACGCACGCAACATCGCCGAGCTGGTGATCTACCTGGTGCGCGGCACTGACGTGCGCCACCTGGGCCTCAAGCGGATGAAGGCGGAAGTCGAAGGCAACGCCGGGGTCGAGGTTGAAATCGCTAATGTTCCGGCTGAATCGGACGATAAATAGGATTGCTCCCGAGCATGAACGCCCGGCCTGTGCCGGGCGTTTTCGTTTGCGGTCGAGCAGCCAGCAGGCACCCGCGAACAATGTGAGAACTCCCGGCGTGACCAGTGGTTTGGCAAATGGCCATCAGTCAGCGGTATGCTAGTCGGGATCAAGAGGAGTGTTGATGAGTAAAGTCAATGTGCTGGTTGTGGATGACGCGCCGTTCATCCGTGACCTGGTAAAGAAGTGCCTGCGCAATGCCTTCCCCGGCATGGTCATCGAAGACGCGGTCAACGGTCGCAAGGCCATGGCGATGCTGAGCAAGGAAACCTACGACCTGGTCCTGTGCGACTGGGAGATGCCGGAGATGTCTGGCCTCGAACTGCTCACCTGGTGCCGCCAGCAGCCTGAAATGAAAGCCCTGCAGTTCATCATGGTGACCAGCCGCGGTGACAAGGAAAACGTTATTCAGGCGATTCAGGCCGGCGTTTCCGACTTCGTCGGCAAACCGTTCACCAACGAGCAGCTGCTGACCAAGGTGAAGAAGTCGCTGAGCAAGATCGGCAAGCTGGACAGCCTGCTGGCAGGTGGGCCGGCGCGGGTCAATTCGGCGTTCGCCAACGATTCGCTCAGCGCCCTGACCGGTGGACGGCCTGAAGCGGCCAAAGTCGCGCCAGCGCCGGCTCCAGCAGCTGCCAAACCGCTGATCAATGCCCCGACACCGCGTACGGCGGCTGCCGCTGCGCAGAGCGGGCGCGGCCAAGGCCAGTTGCGTTTGTCCAGCGGCACCCAGCAATGCGTGATCAAGGCGTTGAGCCTCAAGGAGGCGCTGCTGGTCGTGCGTCGTAGCGCCAATCTGCCACAAGTGTTGGAAGGCGCGGTGCTGGACCTGGAGCAGGGTGAGAACGCCGAGGTGGCGCGGCTCAACGGCTATCTGCATGCCGTAGCAGCGCTGGAGCCCAAGCCAGAGAGCGACTGGTTGCAGCTGACGTTCAAGTTCGTCGACCAGGATGCGCAGAAGCTCGACTACCTGTCGCGGCTGATTGCCCGCGGGACTACCCAGAAGCACTTCACCCCGGGCGCTTGAGCGCCGGTTCAGGACTCATCGCGGGGCAAGCCCAGCTCGTGGCAGCGAGCTTGCCCCGCGATGAGGCGCGCACTGCCTGATCCAGGCGACCAACTGCACCTACACCCCGGTACTGGGCTGCTAGGCTTCGACAGATCTAACCTGTCAAAAAGCCACTATCATGCCCAGCCGCCTGCTGCTGTTTTGTGCCTTGCTCCTGGCCTCAGCGTCGAGCCTGGGCATGACCATCTACAAGACCACTGACGAATTCGGAGTGGTGTCCTATTCCGAGCGGCCGAGCGCGGGCGCCAAACCTCTGATTTTCCGCGAACCGATGGTCGAACGTTTGGAAGGCCAGGTACGCCTAAACACTGAGGCCTTCGCAGGAGGCGTTCGGTTTTCGGCGCGTAACGAGCTATTCGCACCTGTTGAGGTCGAGTTACGACTGCTGCGCCTGAGCAATGCCCTTGGCGGCAATGCACCGCGTATTGTCCGGCGCGTGCTACCGCCGCGCTCGACCCAGGTGCTAAGCGTGGTGAAGGTGCGGCCAGGCGCGAAGCTGGGCTATCAGAGCAAGTTGAACTATGCCATGGGCGACCCGGTGCAGCGCCCCCAGGCGTTTCGCTACCCGTTCCCCTGGCGGGGTGGGCCATTCCGTCTGACCCAAGGGCCGAACGGTCGCTACAGCCATTTTGGCGCCAAAGGCCGCTACGCCATGGACATTGCCATGCCTGAAGGTACGCCTATCGTCGCGGCGCGTGGCGGGGTGGTGGTGAAGATTGAGAACAGCCAGAGCGGCCGCGGCACCCATCCTTCCGGCAATTTTGTGCGCATCCTGCACCCGGACGGCACCATGGGGGTGTACCTGCACCTGATGCGCGGATCGGTGCTGGTGGGGGAAGGTCAGCGGGTGGGGCAGGGCGAGGTCCTGGCCAAGTCGGGCAATACCGGTAACAGCAGCGGGCCGCACCTGCATTTTGTCGTGCAGCGTAATGTCGGGTTGTCGCTGGAGTCGATTCCGTATCAGTTCGACCGGCCGCTTGGCGGGCTACCGAATTTCACTGCCGGTAACCCCTGAGAATGGGGGGCCGCTTTACAGCCCCATTTGGTGCAAGGCAGCGAGGTATCTGGGCTGCCTGTAGGAGCTGGCTTGTCGGGGCGCCGAACCGCTGCGATGGGCCGCAAAAAAGCGGCCCCAACGGGTCAGTCGAGCTTGAGCACCTTGGCCAGCACGATCTTCGGCCCTTTCATCTTCTTGATGATGATCCGCAGCCCTTCGACCTCGAGCAGTTCTTCTTCCTCAGGCACCCGCTTGAGCGTCTCGTACACCAAGCCTGCCAGGGTCTCCGCCTCGATGTGGTCAAGGTCCACGCCGAGCAAACGCTCGACCTTGAACAGCGGTGTATCACCACGCACCAGCAATTTGCCTGGCTGGTAAGCGAGGATGCCGCGCTCGGTCTTGCGGTGCTCGTCCTGAATGTCGCCAACCAGCACTTCCAGTACGTCCTCCATGGTCAGGTAACCGATCACCTTGCCATCGGCTTCCTCGACCAGCACGAAGTGTGCACCGCCCTTGCGGAACTGCTCCAGCAGCTGCGACAGCGGCATGTGGCGGGACACACGCTCCAGCGGCCGGCACAAGTCTTCCAGGTCGATGGTGCCGGGGATGTGGTCCAGGTCGGCCAGCTCCAGCAACAGGTCCTTGATGTGCAAGAGGCCGGTGAACTCCTCACGCTCGGCGTCGTACACCGGGTAACGGCTGAACTTGTGCCGGCGGAACATCGCCAGGATTTCCTTCAGCGGCGCCTTGGCATCGAGGCTGATCATGTCTTCGCGGGAGTTGGCCCAGTCGACCACTTCCAGCTCGCCCATCTCCACGGCCGAGGCCAGCACGCGCATGCCTTGGTCGCTAGGGTCCTGGCCGCGGCTGGAGTGCAGGATCAGCTTGAGCTCTTCGCGGCTGTAGTGATGCTCATGGTGCGGCCCAGGCTCGCCCTGGCCAGCAATGCGCAAGATGGTGTTGGCGCTGGCGTTGAGCAGGTAGATGGCCGGGTACATCGCCCAGTAGAACACGTACAGCGGCACTGCAGTCCACAGCGATAGCAGCTCGGGTTTGCGGATCGCCCACGACTTGGGCGCCAGCTCGCCGACCACGATATGCAGGTAGGAGATGACGAAGAAGGCGACGAAGAACGAAATGCCCTTGATCAACTCTGGCGTATCGACGCCAAGGTAGGCCAGCAGCGGTTCGAGCAAGTGGGCGAACGCAGGTTCACCGACCCAGCCCAAGCCCAGCGAGGCCAGGGTGATACCCAGCTGGCAGGCCGACAGGTAGGCATCCAGTTGGTTGTGCACCTTGCGCAGGATGCTGCCACGCCAGCCATGCAGTTCGGCGATCGACTCGACGCGGGTGGAGCGCAGCTTGACCATGGCGAACTCGGCGGCAACGAAAAAGCCGTTGAGCAAGACCAGGAACAGCGCAAAAAGAATCATGCCGAAGTCGGCAAACAGAGAGGTGAAGCTGATACCAGGGGAAGGGTCCATGATGGGGTTTTACGGGGTCCGTCTTCGAAAAGGATGAAAAACAAGTGCCAGCAGAGGCTGGCACAGGACAGCCAATGTAGCGGCTGAGGCCGCAAAAGCAAAGGGTATGCTGCGGTGGAGCTGGCTGGTCGGGGCGCCGAAGCGCTGGGATGGACCGCGTAGCGGCCCCAGCGATGCTTGGCGCTTATGCTTTGTTGGACACCAGCTGTCCCGGCGCAAAGTGGCAGGTAAAGGTACTGCCATGCCCCAGTACACTGCTGATCTCCAACCGGCCACGATGGCGCAACAGCACATGCTTGACGATCGCCAAGCCCAGCCCGGTGCCGCCAGTGTTGGAGTTGCGGCTCGAGTCGACCCGGTAGAAACGCTCGGTCAGGCGCGGCAAATGCTTGGCATCGATGCCCATCCCCGAGTCTTGTACCGACAGATGCGCGCCTTGCTCGTCCGCCCACCAACGAATACGGATGTGGCCTTCATCCTGGGTGTACTTGACCGCATTGAACACCAGGTTGGAAAACGCGCTACGCAGCTCCGACTCGCTGCCCTTGAGATGAACCCCGGGCGCCGCCTCCAGGCTGATCCGCTGGTTACGCGGCCCGGACAATGCCTGTGCATCGCTCTTGATCGCGTTGAGCAGGGCATCCACCGCCACTGGCTGGTTGTCCGAGGGGTAGTCGGTGGCTTCGAGCTTGGCCAACAGCAGCAGGTCGTTGAGCAGGGTCTGCATGCGTGAGCCTTGCTGGCTCATCTGCTGCAGCGCCCGGCTCCAACGCGGGTTGACGTCTTCGACGTTGTCCAGCAGCGTCTCCAGGTAGCCGGTGATCACCGTCAGTGGCGTGCGCAACTCATGGGAGACGTTGGCGACGAAGTCTTTGCGCATCTGTTCGAGCTGATGGATGCGCGTGACATCGCGTACCAGCATCAGATGCTCGTTGTTGCCATACCGGGTGATATGCAGCTGGACCCGCATGCGGTCGTTGATCGGCGAGGGGATTTCCAGCGGTTCGAGGTAGTTCTCCGCTTCGAAGTATTCCTTGAAGCGCGGGTGACGGACCAGGTTGGTCACCTGCTGGCCGCCGTCCTGCGGGGTCTTGAAGCCCAGCAGGGTCTCGGCTGCGCGGTTCCACCATTCCAGGTTGCCATCGCTGTCGAGCATGATCACCGCATCGCGCAACGCGGCGGTGGACTCCTGGACCCGGTCGATCACGGCCTGCAGCCGGCCGCGCACACGTTGGTCGCGCCGTTGCAGGTGATAGATGCTGTCGAACACTTCACCCCACAAGCCGTAGCCGTCGGGTGGTGCTTCGTCGGGTTGATGGTTGCGCAGCCAGTCGTGCAGGCGCAGCAATTGCTTGAGGGTCCAACCCAGGTAGAGCGCCAGGCCAAGGGCCAGGCTCCAGCCGTAATAGCCGCTGATCAACCCGCCGATCAGGCAGACGGTGATCAACAGCAGCAGGTGACGAATCAGGGTCGCGTGCCAGTTCTGGTTCAATTGACGGTCCTTGTACAGCGGCGTGCAGCTAGGCGCTCGGGCTTCGATCAGCTCTTGGTCGAGAAGCGATAGCCGGTGCCCCGGACGGTTTGTACCAGATTTTCGTAGGCCTCACCCAGCGCTTTGCGCAGGCGACGGATGTGCACGTCGACGGTGCGCTCCTCGACATAGACGTTGCCGCCCCAGACCTGGTCGAGCAACTGGCCACGGGTATAGGCGCGCTCCTGGTGGGTCATGAAGAACTGCAGCAGGCGGTATTCGGTGGGGCCCATCTCGGCCGGCTTGCCATCGATGGTCACCCGGTGGCTGATCGGGTCGAGCAGCAGGCCGCCGACTTCGATTGGCGCTTCGCTGTCGCTGGGGCCGGTGCGGCGCAGCACGGCCTTGAGCCGAGCCACCAGTTCACGCGGCGAGAAGGGTTTGGTGATGTAGTCGTCGGCGCCGACTTCCAGGCCCTGGATCTTGTTGTCCTCTTCACCCTTGGCGGTCAGCATGATGATCGGGATGTCGCCCGTCAGCTCGTCGCGCTTGAGGCGGCGGGCCAGCTCGATGCCGGAGGTGCCCGGGAGCATCCAGTCGAGTAGGATCAGGTCTGGCTTGCGGTCGACGATGATGGCGTGGGCCTGTTGCGAATTCTCCGCTTCCAGGCAGTCGTAGCCGGCCATTTCCAACGCAACGGCGATCATCTCGCGAATCGGTGCCTCGTCGTCGACGATCAGAATGTTCCTGCCAACCATGCTCAAAACCTCTCCTGGATACGGTGTCTTGGCCCGCATTAGATAACGGAATTATTGCAGTCGTGTGACATGTCGTGGGCCGTTGCGGCAAGTATTGATGACTGAGCTAGGCTTTAAATCCCACACCCGAACAAAAACGGTGAAATCCAATGACACGAAAAACGCTGAACTGGATGGCCCTTTTCGCTGTGCTGGCACTGCCGGGCGTGGCATCTGCCCACCATGCCATGGAGAAAGATGGCATGTGGGTCGACCATGACGGCATGACGCTGTACACGTTCGACAAGGATGCCGGCGGCAAGTCCATGTGCAATGGCGATTGTGCCAAGAACTGGCCGCCGTTGATGGTCAAGCCGGATGATGAGGCGGCCAAAGGCAAGTGGACCCATATCACCCGCGACGATGGCAGCATGCAGTGGGCCTATGACGGCAAGCCGCTGTATACCTTCGTCAAGGACAAGAAGGCAGGGGAGACCACGGGTGATGGCATGAAGGACGTTTGGCACGTAGCCAAACCCTGAAGCGCGTTTTCTGGCGATTTTGCGGTGTGGGAGCGGGCTTGCCCGATAACGGCGGTGAACCCGGTATCGTCATCGCGGGGCAAGCCCGCTCCCACGCATTACGCCTAGATGCGGACTGTGGATTCAGCGCAACGCGTAGTCCAGCACCACCCCAATGAACACCAGTAACCCCGCCCAGTGATTGTGCAGAAACGCCTTGAAGCACGAGTCGCGATCGAGCTTGCGCGTCGACCAGAACTCCCAGGCAAAGCACAACGCCGCACCCATCAGCCCCAGGTGGTACCAACCGCCCAGCTCGAACTGGTTACCCGCCAGCAGCAAGCAGCCCAGCGACAGCATCTGCAAGGTCAGGATGATCGCCCGATCTGCTTCGCCGAACAGGATGGCGGTGGATTTCACGCCGATCTTGAGGTCGTCATCACGATCGACCATCGCGTAATAGGTGTCGTAACCCACCGTCCACAGCAGGTTGGCGATGTACAACAGCCAGGCGCTGGCCGGCAGCTCGCCGCCCGCTGCGGTGAAGGCCATCGGGATACCCCAGGAGTACGCCGCGCCCAGCACCACCTGTGGGTAGTAGGTGTAGCGTTTCATAAACGGGTAGCAGAACGCCAAAGCCACCGCGCCGAACGACAGCCACACCGTGCGCGCATTGGTGCACAGCACCAGCAGGAAGCTCACCCCCACCAGGATCGCGAACAGCACCAGCGCCTCTCGCGATTTCACTCGGCCGCTGGCAAGGGGGCGGTCGGCGGTGCGTTTGACGTGGCCATCGACCTTGCGATCGGCAAAATCATTGATGCAGCAACCCGCCGCGCGCATCAGGACCACGCCAAGGCCGAAGATCAGTACGTTGGCAACGCTAGGCGAGCCATTGCCGGCGATCCACACCGCAGCCAGGGTCGGCCATAACAGCAGGTAGATGCCAATGGGTCGGTCCATGCGGCTCAGTTGGACGAAGTCCCAGGCGCGTGGGTGCAGGCGGTTGAGCGACTTGAGCAGTTGCAGGTACATCAGCGGTTGTCCTCCTTGTCCGCTTGCCACAGCGCCGGTAGGAACACTTCGGCCACCAGCAGGTCGAGGCCATCGCGCTCAAAGCGCGAGCGCCGGCCCCACAGGCCGTTCTCGGCAGTTTCAGGCGGCAGCCAGGCCTGTGGATAAGTACACACTTGCAGGGGGTGGCGCACGAACGCCTGGTCGCAGAACAGCAGCTCGCCGAGCGAGCGACTGCCGAGCGTTTCCAGATCCAGGCCACCACGCTCCAAGGCGCTGCGTGCGGCCACGCTGCGGGCGAATACCCACGGCTGGCCGTGGCCGCGCAGGTACACCTCGCGCACCCAGCCTTGCGCGCCTGGCTCAAGGTTCAGGGCCTGGCATTCATCATCACGCAGGGGCTGCCAGCCCTCGAACAGCGGGGTGACGCAGAAGTGATCGTGGGACAGGGCGGTCAGACGGCGGGTCAGAGAACCCTCGTCGAAGAGCCAGTCGAGGGTAGGCTGGTCGATGTCGGCAGCCAGCTGTGAATACGCCAGCCACGCGACAGCGGCTGCTTGCGAGGATTCGTACGACACGTCGGTATGCTTGTTACAGCCAGAGAGGCGGCGAGCTTAGCATGTTTGCCCGTGCTGCTTGCATACTGCTGGCAGGGCCAGTACAAAGCCCCCTGGCTGCCGCGCACGCCAAGAATCTGCAGTCGCGGGCAAGCCTGCTACACGCTTGCCTTGTGGTTCGGGACAACGTGGCAGCGAGTTTGCCCCGCGATAGCCCTACAAAGCGGCGGCGCCAAGCCTGAGCCTGACGAGGAGGTATTGATGAAGAAGTGGCAATGTATTGTCTGTGGCCTGATCTACGACGAAGCCGAAGGTTGGCCGGATGACGGCATCGCTCCAGGCACGCGCTGGGAAGATGTACCCGAAGATTGGCTGTGCCCAGACTGCGGCGTGGGCAAGATGGACTTCGAAATGATCGCCATCGGCTGATCGCAACCCTATTCAACGAACGAGGAAGCACGACATGACGTCCCCTGTGGTGATCATTGGTACCGGCCTTGCGGGCTACAACCTGGCCCGGGAGTTTCGCAAGCTCGATGGCGAAACGCCGCTGTTGCTGATCACTGCCGACGACGGTCGTTCTTACTCCAAGCCGATGTTGTCCACCGGCTTTGCCAAGGACAAGGACGCCGAGGGCCTGGTCATGGCCGAACCTGGCGCCATGGCCGAGCAGCTCAAGGCCGAGATCCGCACCCACACCCGCATCAGCGGCATCGACCCTGGCCACAAGCGTTTGTGGATCGGTGAGGAAGCGGTCGAGTACCGCGACCTGATCCTGGCCTGGGGCGCGCAGACCGTACAGGTGCCGATCGAAGGCGATGCTGGCGAGTGGGTGTTCCCGATCAACGACCTGGAGGACTATGCGCGCTTTCGCGCCGCGGCCGCAGGCAAGCGTCGGGTGCTGATCCTGGGCGCTGGCCTGATCGGCTGCGAGTTCGCCAATGACATGAGCCTGGGCGGATTTCAGGTCGACCTGGTCGCACCCTGCGAGCAGGTGATGCCGACCTTGCTGCACCCGGCGGCCGCTGGCGCGGTCCAGGCTGGCCTTGAGCGCTTGGGTGTGCGTTTGCACTTGGGCCCGGTATTGACTCGTTTGCAGCGTGTGGCTGATGGCCTGGAGGCGCACCTGTCGGACGGCGGTGTAATTGCTTGCGATCTGGTGGTCTCGGCCATCGGCCTGCGTCCACGCACCGACCTGGCCGCCGCTGCCGGGTTGCAGGTCAATCGCGGGGTGGTGGTGGATCGCGAGCTGCGCACTTCACACGCCAACATCTTCGCCTTGGGAGACTGCGCCGAAGTCGCGGGGATCAACCTGTTGTACGTGATGCCATTGATGACCTGTGCGCGTGCTCTAGCGCAAACCCTGTCCGGCAAACCTACGGCAGTCGCCTATGGGCCAATGCCGGTCACCGTGAAGACCCCGGTTTGCCCGTTGGTAGTCTCGCCACCACCACAAGGCCGTGAGGGTAACTGGCAGGTCGAAGGGCAGGGCGCTGATCTCAAAGTGCTGTGCCGCGATGCGCAGGGCAACCTCTTGGGCTACGCCTTGACCGGCACGGCCGTGATGGAAAAGCTGGCGCTAAATCGGCAGTTACCGCCACTCATGGCGTAAACGGCGGGCGTTCTGTCGGGTTTACCTTGTTGTTGAAGGCACATTGGCCGCCCAGACACTGGCGCGGTCCCTATCGGCGTGCCATTCTCAGTCGCGTCTGCCGCAGTTTAGAGCCTGCGGCGCCTTGAGCGCTGCTTTGCCAAGCAGCACGGCAATAACAACAAGAATTCCCGTCCAAGAGGCTTCACTATGCGTAAACCAGAACTCGCCGCCGTCATCGCAGAAAAGACCGATTTGACCAAGGAAAAGGCCAATCAGGTGCTGAATGCGATCCTAGACAGCATCACGGGTGCCCTCGACAAGGACACCGTCACCTTGGTCGGCTTTGGCACTTTCGAGAAGCGTCATCGTGGTGCCCGCACCGGCAAGAACCCGCAGACCGGCCAGCCGGTCAAGATCAAAGCCAGCAACACTGTTGCCTTCAAACCTGGCAAGAACCTGAAAGACAGCGTGAATCCGCCTGCTGCTGCGGCCAAATCCGCAAAGAAAAAGTAATCACTGGTTAATGCTTCAACTGTGATCCGAACGGGCGCCCAAGTGGCGCCCGTTGTGCTTTACACGCGGTAACTGTGGCGAACTTGCATAAACAGGTCGGGATAAGGATAAACTGCGCGACTCAGTCATTTTTCAATCGAGGCGCGTCGATGAAGTTTCGTTTTCTTCTCTGGGCCATGGGGCTGCTGATGGCTCGGGCCAGTCGCAATAACCCGGCGTTCCAGCAGCAATTGCGCGACAAGGAGCTGGTGTTCCAGATGCAGACGCTCGATGGCAAGGTCGCTCGGCATTTCCTAGTCAGTAACGAGCGGATCAGTAGCAAGGGCGGCCAGCACCCGCAGCCGGCGTTTGCCATTGCCTTCAAAGACGCCGCGTATGGCTTTGCCACCCTGCAGGCGAGCAATAAGCAATTGGCGTTCATGCAGGGCATTCAGGACAAGAGCATCCAGATCAAGGGCAACCCGGCGCTGGTGATCTGGTTCCAGGGCTTGATGAAGTACCTGAAGCCGAAAAAGAACAAGGCCTGAGAGTATGGGCCGTCCAAGCGGCCCCAATTATCAACTCAGTGCGGCGTCTGGAACTGCGAAGCCAATTCGCGCAACAGCGCCTCTGCCTCCAGCACCTTGCTGACCACATCTTCAGCCTTGTCCCGGCTCAGCCCCAGACGCTCGAACAGCGCATCCGGAATCTCCTCCTGCGGCCCCGAGCCAATCCCGCGCGAGCGCAGCAGGCGCGTAGCCAGGCAAACCAGATTCGGATAGGCCGACAACTCGCCATCGTAGAATGGGTCGTGCTGGAAACGCAGGGCGGTGCGCAGCTCATCTGGCATATCCCACAGCTTCATCAACCAGGCGCCGATCTGCTCACGGCTGATGCCCAGCAGATGCTGCTCGACGTAGGTATGGCACAGGTGCGGATTGACCTCCAGATGGCGGCAGATCAGCGAGAAGTGCGGCGGGAATACATGCGCCAGCAGCAGGTAGCCAAAGTTGTGCAGCAGGCCGGCCAGGTAGGTCAGGCCGCTTTCGGGGCGCTCGGCGCGGGGCATGGCGCGGGTCAGGCCCTCGATGACGGCAGCGGTGTAGATCGACTGCTGCCAGTACGGGGTTGCCTGTTGCGGATGGTCTTTCGGCAGGCTCAAGGTCTTGCCCAGGGCCAGGCCCAGGGCAAGGTTGATCACCAGGTCAAAGCCCAGCACGCGCACGATGGCGTCTTCCACCGAGCGGATCTTGCCGGGCGAGGCGTAGTAGGGCGATGCCGCCCAGCTGACGACTTGGGCGGCCAGGGCTGGATCGGTCTCGACCACGCCGGTGATGTCATCGATGCTGGCATTGGGGTCGACGCGCAGCTTGATGATCTTCTGTGCGGTGTCGGCCAGCGGCGGGATCTCGATGGTCTCTTCGAGACGTTTCTGGATCCGCCGGGCGGTGAAGTTCTCCACAGCCTGGGTGATCTCATGGCGGTCATCGTCCGGGCGATCGAGGTTTGGCCGAATGTCTTTGAGCTCCTGGCCAAAGCTGCTGGCGCTGGCTTTGGCGAGTAACCTCTTGAAGTCTTTTTGTTCGATCTCCAGCAACAGGCCCGCTTCCCCGGAGTGAATCCGCACGGTTTCGGCATCCAGCAGGCTCTTTTCGTACTGGCATGGCGAACTGGTCAATGCCGGGATGGCTGGCAGGGTCTTGAGCTGATGCTTGTCGAGCATGTGCTTGAGCCGCTCAACCGGAACGGCGGTGAGTTTGCGGCCAGTCAGCTCGGTCAGGCGATTCAGGTCCAGCAGCTGGCTCTGCGGGAACAGCACCATCAAGGCGCCGATCTCATCGTCGAGCAATACCGCCTGAACGCGTGAGGCGGCGGGCAACGACGGGTGCTCAGGCACTTCGCGGTAGGCTACGCCGAGTTTTTCGAGCAACAGCCGGATGACAGACGGTGCGTGTAGGGTTGCGGTGTCCAGGGCAACTTCAGTCATGGTCTGTATCCAAGAAATTCTTTAAACGCAAAGTATAACCAGCCTGACCGACAGACTGGATCCATTCCGAGAGCTGCGTCACACCTGGCCATATTGCTGGCCGTGGCGCAACCAACGGTCGAGCAGCGGGCTGACATGATCCGGCCAGCGCGCCAACAGCGCCTGGGCGGCGTCGCGCACCGACGGCAGCAGGTCGGCATCGCGCATCAGGTCGGCGACCTTGAACTGTAGCAGGCCGGTCTGGCGGGTTCCGAGCATCTCGCCGGGGCCGCGCAGTTCCAAGTCCTTTTCGGCGATGATGAAGCCGTCGTTGGTTTCCCGCATGATGCCCAGACGTTCGCGGCCGATCTGCGACAGGGGCGGGTGATAGAGCAATACGCAGTGGCTGGCCGCACTGCCTCGGCCGACCCGTCCGCGCAGCTGGTGCAGCTGGGCCAGGCCCAGCCGTTCAGGGTTCTCGATGATCATCAGGCTGGCGTTAGGGACATCCACGCCCACCTCGATCACCGTGGTCGCCACCAGCAACTGCAAGTTGCCGGCCTTGAACTCGGCCATCACAGCGGCTTTCTCGGCAGGCTTCATACGGCCGTGGATCAGCCCTACGCGCAGCTCGCCCAAGGCGCTGCCGAGGTCTTCGTAGGTGCTCTCAGCCGCTTGGCAGGTGAGCTCTTCGGATTCTTCGATCAGCGTGCACACCCAGTATGCCTGTCGGCCTTCAGCGCAGGCGGCGCGGACCCGCTCAACCACTTCGAAGCGGCGGCTGTCGGCGACCAGCACGGTATTGACCGGCGTTCGACCGGGCGGCAGCTCGTCGAGGATCGAGGTGTCCAGGTCGGCGTAGGCGCTCATCGCCAGGGTTCGCGGGATCGGTGTGGCGGTCATGATCAGCTGGTGCGGGCAGAGCTCGCCGGCGACGCCTTTCTTGCGCAGGGCCAGGCGCTGCTGGACGCCGAAGCGGTGCTGTTCGTCGATGATCGCCAGGGCCAGGTGCTTGAACTGAACCTCGTCCTGGAACAGCGCATGGGTGCCGACCACCATCGGTGTGCCACCGGCAATCTGCTCCAGGGCGCTGGCGCGGGCCTTGCCCTTGAGCTTGCCTGCCAGCCAGGCAACTTCGATGCCCAGCGGCTCCAGCCAGCGCTTGAAGGTGATGAAATGCTGTTCGGCGAGGATCTCGGTCGGTGCCATCAGGGCCACCTGATACCCGGCTTCCAAGGCCTGCAAGGCGGCAAGGGCGGCAACCACGGTCTTGCCGGCACCGACATCGCCCTGAACCAGGCGCATCATCGGCTCACCCTGGCTGAGGTCGTAGGCGATCTCGTTGCCGACCCGTTGCTGGGCTCCGGTGGGGGCGAAGCCGAGGTTGGCCAGGTACTGCGCGGGCAGGCGGCTGGGCTTGGGCAAGACCGGTGCACGTAACGCGCGCAGGCTTTCGCGCAGGCGCTGCTGAGACAGCTGATGGGTCAGCAGTTCTTCGAAGGCCAGCCGGTGTTGGGCCCAATGATGGCCCAGGGCGAGCTCTTCGAGGTCGGCGTCGGCGGGCGGGTTGTGCAGGTAGCGAATGGCATCATCCAGCGGTGCCAGGTGATAGTCGTTGGCCAGTTCATGCGGCAGCCAGTCGGGCAGGCTACGAGGGCCGAGCAGGGTCAGGCTCTGCTGGCAGAGCTGGCGCAGGCGTTGCTGGGTCAGACCCTCGGTGGTCGGGTAGATCGGCGTCAAGGTCTGCTCTACCGGCGGCGCCGGCTCGCTGCCATTGAGCGCGCGATATTCCGGGTGATAGATCTCCAGGCCCGAAGCGCCCGGACGGGCCTCGCCGTAGCAGCGCAGGTGCGTGCCGCGCTTGAGGCCTTCTTTCTGGGCGTTGCTGAAGTGGTAGAAGCGCAGGCTCAGCACGCCCGTGCCGTCACCCAGGCGCACCACCAGGCTGCGGCGCTTGCCCATGGTCACATCGGTGCCGCTGACCACGCCTTCGATGACTGCATCCTGGCCAGGCCTTAGCTGGCCGATGGGAACTACGCGGGTACGGTCCTGGTAGCGCAGGGGCAAGTGGAACAGCACATCCTGCAGGTTCTCAAGGCCGACCTTGGCGAGCTTCTCCGCCATCGCCTCGCCGACGCCTTTGAGTTCGGTGACCGGGACCTTCGACAGCTCGCTCATGGGTCAGGCCGGTTGTTCCACGGCGGCCGGCTTGGCTACCGAGCACAGGCGGATCGAGTCAGCCAGGATCTCGATCGCTTTCGGTCGCGGGAAGCTGGCGCGCCAGGCAATCGCCACGGTGCGGAACGGCGCCGGGGCGGTCAGTGGGCGTACTTCGATCACGCCTGGCGCGTAATGGTGGCTGTGTACCGCCGACAACGGCAGGATCGATATGCCCAGGCCGGAGGCGACCATGTGGCGGATGGTTTCCAGCGAGCTGGACTCCACAGTGGTGTGCTTGGAGCCTTCGCCACCCTTGTTCAGGGTCGGGCAGGCTTCCAGGACCTGGTCGCGGAAGCAGTGACCTTCGCCCAGCAGCAGCAGGCTCTTGTCATTGAGCATGGCGGTGTCGATGGTCTTTTTCGCGGTCCACGGGTGGTCGGCCGGCATCAGCGCGCAGAACGGCTCGTCGTACAGCGGCAGGGTCAGCACGTCGGCTTCATTGAACGGCAGGGCGATGATCACCGCGTCCAGTTCGCCGTTGCGCAGCTTCTCGCGCAGGACATGGGTGAAGTTCTCTTCGATGTACAGCGGCATCTGCGGGGCGACCCGGTGCAGCTGCGGAATCAGGTGCGGGAACAAGTACGGGCCAACGGTATAGATAGCACCGACTTTCAGCGGAGCGGTCAGCTGGTTCTTACCCGCCTGGGCCAGTTCGCGAATCCCTTGGGCTTGCTCCAGGACCTTCTGCGCCTGGGCAACGATGCTTTCGCCGACCGGGGTCAGGCGCACCGCGCTCTTGCTGCGCTCGAAGATCAGTACGCCCAGCTCGTCCTCAAGCTTCTTGACACCGACGGACAGGGTCGGCTGGCTGACATGGCAACGCTCGGCGGCGTGACCGAAGTGCTGCTCCTGGGCGAGGGTGACGATATAGCGGAGTTCTGTGAGGGTCATAACGTGCGTCCATGAAGTTGCGGCCCCAGCATAGCGGGTGCAATCGATAGACGCACGTTATCAGACTTGCCGTTTTGTGACAGAAACAAAGTATCAGCGTTTGTCCAGCGAGTAGACGAAAGGTGCTACCACTTCGATCGAGCCATTATTCAGCAATTCTGCCGGCGGCTTAGGCACAGTGCCGGCTCGACGGATCATCTCCAGGGTGGCCCGGTCCAGGGCTGCGCTGCCAGAGCCACCGGCCAGCGAGTAGGACACGACCTTACCTTCGGCATCGACTACGAAGCGCAGGCGGTTGATGCCCTGCAAACCGCGACGGCGAGCGTCTTCCGGATAGCGCTTGTACTTCGCCAAGTGGCGCAGCAGGTCGCTTTGCCAGGTCGGCAAGGCGTTGCTGTTGGACGCGATGCTCGGTGCTGGCGCTGCCGATTTCTGCGGTGGCGCATTGCTCGGCGGCGTATCGGCAACCTCTTGGTCAACCGGAGGCTCATCTTTCGGCGGCTCAGGCTTTTTCTCAGGCTTGGGCGGCTGTGGCTTGGCCTTGGGCTTGGGCGGCTTGGCGATGGCGATCTTCGGTTTAGGCGCTTCTACCAGTTTCGGCAGCGGCGGTTCTTCAACCGGGGCCGGTGGTTGCGGTGCGACTTTTGGGGGTGGTGGCGGCGCTGGCTCAGGCAGCGGTGCCAGTTCGACCATCATCGCTGCCGGAGGCAGCTCGATGGCTTGGGGCACCGACCAATTGAGCGTCAGCAGCACAGCGACGGCATGGAGACCCAGCACGATCGCCAAGCTGCCGCTGTAACGCGCCAGATTGTGCCGCGTCTTGGTCATTTTTTGGCTGCCGTCTCGAGACCTACCAGACCGACTTTGAGGTAGCCGGCCGCGCGCATGTTGTTCATCACTTCCATCAGGTCACCATAATCCACGCCTTTGTCGGCCTGGAAGAAGATGGTGGTTTCCTTGTCGCCCTTGGTCTTGGCGTCGAGCATCGGGCCAAGCTGGTCGGGTTGGGCAACCTGATCGTCGCCGACGTAGAGCTTCTGGTCGGCCTTGACGCTGACGAACACCGGTTTCTCCGGCCTCGGCGCCGGCTTGGCGGTGGAGGCGGGCAGGTCGACCTTGATGTCGACGGTGGCCAGGGGCGCGGCGACCATGAAGATGATCAGCAGGACCAACATCACGTCGATGAACGGCGTGACGTTGATTTCGTGGTTTTCGGCGAGGTCGTCGCCACCTTCGTTGAGATGCAGGCCCATGGCTTACCCCACTTTCACCATGTGCGGGGCGGCGCGCTCGCCACCTTGGTGGTCCAGGTCACGGCTGACCAGCAGCAGAACCTGTGCCGAAGCATCGGACACCTGAGCCTTGTAGCCGGCAATGGAGCGGGCGAAGACGTTGTAGATGACGACCGCCGGGATTGCGGCGACCAGGCCCAGGGCCGTGGCCAGCAGGGCTTCGGCGATACCGGGAGCAACCACCGCCAGGTTGGTGGTCTGGGTCTTGGCGATGCCGATGAAGCTGTTCATGATGCCCCATACGGTACCGAACAGACCGACGAACGGCGCGGTGGAGCCGATGGTAGCCAGCACGCCAGTGCCGCTGCTCATGTTACGGCCGCTGGCGGCAACCAGGCGCTCCAGACGGAAGCTGACGCGCTCCTTGATGCCTTCTTTCTCGCGGGCGTTGGCCGACAGGCGCATTTCTTCCAGCGCATCGTGAACCAGGGTATGGGCCAGGGTGCCTTCCTTGTTGGAGGCTTCGCTGGCTTCCTTGAGGCTGGCGACCTTCTTCAGCACTTCGACTTCGCCGCGCAGACGACGCTTGGCACCCATCAGCTCGAAGCCCTTGGCGATCCAGATGGTCCAGGTGATGATCGAGGCGATGGCCAGGCCGATCATGACGATCTTCACGACGATGTCGGCGTTCTTGTACATGCCCCAAGGGGACAGGTCATGGGCCATACCCAGCGAGGTGTCCTCGACCAGCGCTTCGACGTTCTCGCCTGCTGCGGCCTGGCCATCAGCCACGCTGGCTTGAGTGGCGGCGCCATCGGCAGGGGCCTGGGCAGCTGCGCTGGCGTCTGCAGGAGCAGCGGCGGCGGCCGGAGTGCTGGCCGCCGGGGCGACAGGCTCATCGGCCATGGCGACCGGGGCCAGTACCAGGCTGAACATCAGCGCGGCAATGGCGCGCCATGCGCGCGACGTGGTTGGCGAAGCGGAAGGTTGAGTACGAGTCATGCTGGCCGGACCTGATGAAGAAAATGAGTTGACGTTCACCACGGCCTCGAGGCAGGCCGAGAACAGATAGGGCGCCATTATTGCAAGTAATTCTTGTTAACAAAAGTAATAAGGTTGCTTTTTTTCACCTTTGTCTAGCCGCTGATCGCGTAATCCGGCTAGCCTGACCCTTTGAGAAATGGAGTTTAGAGATGTCGGATTTATCTGCTTTGATCGTCGGCTGCGGGGATGTAGGCGGTCGTCTAGCCCGTCAGTTACTGGCTTGCGGCTGGCAGGTCAGCGGCCTGCGCCGGTCGGTCGAGCAGTTGCCTGAAGGCGTCAGGCCAGTTGCTGCGGACCTGGCCAACAGCAGCATTCCCGCTGCCTGGCCTGAGCAGTCACCTGACTATCTGGTGTACTGCGTGGCTGCCAGCCAGCATGACGAGGCGGGCTATCAGGCGGCCTACGTCGAAGGCTTGCGCAATGTTCTGGAATGGTTGCAAACGCGTGGCCAGCGTCCGCGGCGGCTGCTGTTCGTGTCCAGTAGCAGCGTATTCGCCCAGCAGAATGGCGAGTGGATCGATGAAACCGCTGCGACCGAGCCTGAAGGCTATTCAGGAAGGGTGATGCTTGAGGCAGAGCAATTGGCGCTGCACAGCGGTATCCCGACCAGCCTGGTGCGTTTGACCGGTATTTATGGTCCGGGTCGTGAGTGGCTGCTTAGCCAGGTGCGTCAGGGCTATCGCGTCGCTGAACAGCCCCCGCTGTATGGCAATCGAATCCATGCTGAGGATGCGGCGAGCTTGCTGGCGTACCTGCTGCAGGCGGATGCGCGCGGGGTTGCGTTGGACGACTGCTACATCGGTGTGGATGACGATCCGGCGCCGCTGGCCGATGTGGTCGCCTGGCTGCGCGGCTATATGGGGGTTACCGAGTGGTCGGATGAGCAGCGCGTGCGGCGCACCGGCAGCAAGCGCTGCAGCAATGCACGGGCGCGTGCGTTGGGCTGGGTGCCGCAGTACCCGAGTTATAAAGAGGGCTATGCAGCGATTCTTGAAGGGCGCGAGTGATACAGCTGCTCTGTGGGCTTGCCGGCCCTATCGCGGGACAAGCCCGCTCCTACAGGTTCGCGTTGATCCAGAAGGCGATACATCTGGTGTAGGAGCGGGCTTGCCCCGCGATGGCCTCGCAGTGATCAGCTACGTTCCAGCACCCACTGCCGCGGGCCCGGCGTCAGCTGCGGAATCTCATCGGGCAATGCAGTGTTGACCGCGCGGAAGATCTCCAGCTTGTCACCCTCACGTTTGAAGATGAACGGACCGCCACGCTGATTGCGTTCCAGCCACAGGGTATCGTTCTCTCCCCCCATGGTCGCGCAATCACCTTCCAGGCACAGCGCGTAACGATCAGGCCCTGGTAGGCCGGTCACGCTGCCGTTGTCGGCGAAGCGCACCACGCCGCCGCTACCTTGACCCTCGACGATCTTCCATTCGCCGCCCAGGTACGCTTTATAGAGGGCCTTCTCGAAGCTGCCGCCTAAAGGGGCATCAGCAGGTGCGGGTTGCTCGGGCTTTACAAAATCCTGCTGTTTGCCGTTCGGGTCGGTGACCTGTAGCGCCTTCCCGGACAGCTTGATGCGTTCGATGTAGTTGCGCTCGAACCTGGCTTCCCACTCGTCCCCCACAGCGCTTAGTTGGCCGTCCCCAGCTTCGAAGCCATTGCTGAAGCTGGCCTGCTGGCGGGCAACGTCGAGCTTCCATTCGAACACTGGGCCATGCGCTCTGAGGGCATGGCGCAGGCTGCCACCTTCTGCGGCGGCATCAATGGCGGCCTGGTTGATCCAGGTGCCGTTGTAATCTTCGGGTTTATGGCTGGCGCAGCCGCCCAGGAGCAGGGCCGCCAGCGCGAGAGGCAGGGCTTTACGCATGATGAAAAACCTTGAGGCAGGGAAGGTGACGGGCAGGGCGCCCGTCACCAGGGGCATCACTCGATGACCAGGATCGCGTCCATCTCTACCTGTGCGCCCTTTGGCAGGGCGGCCACGCCAATGGCGGCGCGGGCTGGGTAGGGCTGCTCGAAGTAGCGACCCATGATCTCGTTGACCTTGGCGAAGTGGCTCAGGTCGGTGAGGAAGATGTTCAGCTTGACGATGTCCTTGAACGAGCCGCCAGCAGCCTCGGCCACCGACTTGAGGTTCTCGAACACCTGCACGGTCTGGGCTTCGAAGCCTTCGACCAGTTCCATGGTTTTCGGGTCCAGGGGGATCTGGCCAGACATGTACACGGTGTTACCGGCCTTGATCGCCTGGGAGTAGGTGCCGATGGCGGCTGGGGCCTTGTCGCTGTTGATGACGGTCTTGGTCATGATGACTCCTTGCGGTTGGCGGACTACGCACGCATGCGGGTGATGCGGACCACGCCGGACAGGGTGCGCAACTTCTTGATCACACGAGCCAGGTGCACACGGTCGTGCACGCTGACCACCAGCTGGACCACGCTGATACGGCCGTCGCGTTCGTCCATGCTGATCTTCTCGATGTTGCCGTCGGCAGCGTTGACGCTGCTGGCCAGCAGGGCGATCAGGCCGCGCTGATGCTCAAGCTCGACACGCAGCTCGACGTTGAACTCGCCAGTGACGTCCTTGGCCCAGGAGAGTTGCAGGCACTTCTCCGGGTTATGGCGGATTTCACTGATGTTGCGGCAGTCTTCCAGGTGCACGACCATACCCTTGCCCGCCGACAGGTGGCCGACGATCGGGTCGCCCGGGATCGGCGTGCAGCACTTGGCGTAGCTGAGCACCAGGCCCTCGGTGCCGCGGATCGCCAGCGGGCCTTCCGGCGCTGGCAGCTGCTCGCCTTCGGCAGACAGTAGGCGACGAGCGACCACATAGGCCATGCGGTTGCCCAGGCCGATGTCTTCGAGCAGGTCTTCGACGACTTCCAGGCGGTACTCCGTAAGGATCGGCTGGATGCGTTCGTGAGGGATCTTGTCCAGGCTGCTGTCGAAACCGGTCAGCACCTTGTTCAGCAGGCGCTCGCCAAGGCTGATCGACTCGGAGCGGCGTTGCTGCTTGAGCGCGTGGCGGATGTGCGTGCGCGCCTTGCCGGTCACTACGAAGTTGAGCCAGGCAGGATTGGGTCGAGCGCCCGGGGCGCTGACGATTTCCACGGTCGAGCCGCTTTGC
Organism: Pseudomonas urmiensis; assembly: GCF_014268815.2. NCBI lineage: Bacteria > Pseudomonadati > Pseudomonadota > Gammaproteobacteria > Pseudomonadales > Pseudomonadaceae > Pseudomonas > Pseudomonas urmiensis. The sequence continues at coordinate 4,922,494 of NZ_JABWRE020000001.1, read as the reverse complement.
AGCGGCTCGGACAGCGGCGCCAGGCGGCGGTTGATACGACAGGCGATGCAGCTGTTGCCGACATCGGTATGCACCGCGTAGGCGAAGTCGACGGCAGTGGAGCCTTTGGGCAGCTCCATGATCCGCCCTTTGGGCGTGAATACGTAGACCTCGTCCGGGAACAGGTCGATCTTCACGCTCTCGATGAACTCCAGCGAGTTGCCAGCGCGCTGCTGCAACTCGAGGATGCCCTTGACCCACTGACGGGCGCGGGCATGGCTGCCTTTTGGCTGCTCATCGTCGTTGGACTTGTACAGCCAGTGCGCGGCGATGCCGTTGTTGGCCATCTCTTCCATTTCGCGGGTGCGAATCTGGATCTCGATGGGCACGCCATGCATGCCGAACAGCGTGGTGTGCAACGACTGGTAGCCGTTGGCCTTGGGGATCGCGATGTAATCCTTGAAACGTCCAGGCAGCGGCTTGTAAAGGTTGTGCACGGCGCCGAGCACGCGGTAGCAGGTATCGACCTTGTCGACGATGATGCGAAACGCGTACACATCCATGATCTCGTTGAAGGCGCGGCGCTTGCCGCGCATCTTCTTGTAGATGCCATAGAGGTGCTTCTGGCGGCCGCTGACTTCGCCTTCGATACCATCGGTGGCCAGGCAGTTGGCCAGCGATTGTTCGATCTTGGCGACGATCTCTTTGCGGTTGCCGCGGGCGCGCTTGACCGCCTGGTGGATGCGCGACGAGCGCATCGGGTGCATGGCCTTGAAGCCCAGGTCCTCGAACTCTACGCGCACGGTGTGCATGCCCAAGCGGTTGGCGATCGGGGCGTAGATCTCGAGGGTTTCCTTGGCGATGCGTCGGCGTTTTTCGCCCGACAGCACTTCCAGGGTGCGCATGTTGTGCAGGCGGTCGGCCAGCTTGACCAGGATCACGCGGATATCGCGGGCCATGGCCATGGCCATCTTCTGGAAGTTTTCCGCCTGCGCCTCGGCCTTGGTCTCGAAGTTCATCTGGGTCAGTTTGCTGACCCCATCGACCAGTTCGGCAACCGTCTCGCCAAACTGCTGGCTGAGGGCTTCCTTGGCGATGCCGGTGTCTTCGATCACGTCGTGCAGCATGGCCGCCATCAGGCTTTGATGATCCATGTGCATGTCGGCGAGGATGCCGGCGACTGCCAGCGGATGAGTCACGTAGGGTTCGCCACTGCGGCGGCGCTGCCCATCGTGCGCCTGTTCGGCGTAGAAGTAGGCTCGGCGGACCAGGTTGACCTGCTCCGGACCGAGGTAGGTCGACAGCCGTTCGGCGAGGGTGTCTATGCTCGGCATGGGTTTACCTCCTGCCGAGGAAGAGGTCCTGTTGCCGCACGACGTCGACCGGGCATCAATCAGACAGCCTCGTTGGACTCGTCCTCGAACGCGGCGAACACCGGATCCTCGGTGACGATCTCTTCGGCTGCGATGAATTCATTGGTGACGATGCCTTCGGCGATTTCGCGCAGGGCGACTACGGTCGGCTTGTCGTTTTCCCATGCAACGCGTGGCTCTTTACCACCGGTGGCCAGCTGACGGGCGCGCTTGGTGGAGAGCATGACCAGCTCAAAGCGGTTATCCACGTGTTCCAGGCAGTCTTCAACAGTTACGCGGGCCATGGTCTTCCTCAGTAGCAATGCGGTAGGCGTACAGCCCAGAATGGGCAGGCGGACTGTGTAGTTTAAAAAATCACCAGCCAATAGGGAAGGGCTGTTTTGTCCTTCCTCGGTACTGCAAAACCCTGTGGGAGCGGGCTTGCCCGCGAAAGGGCCGGTGCAGACGCCTTGTATGCCTCTGACGATAACGGCTTCACGGGCCAGAACACAACAGGCGATAGCACCCTAACGCAACAACGCACCGCGCAGATGCGGCGTCAGCTCCTCGAACAGTGTCTGCACCGAACGCAGGGCACGGCAATCAGGGCGGGTCAGCAGCCACAGCTGGGTGTCGCAACCCGGCAGTGGCGCACTCAGCGCCTCGACGTCGGCCATGCCATGCACCATGTAGTCCGGCAGCGCCGCCACGCCCAGGCCGGTGCTGACCAGCTGGGCAATGGTCGACATGCCGCTGCACTGGTAGCGCGGGATCAAGTCGGGGTACTGCTGGTTGCGCCAGACCACGGTGGGGTGGTCTTGCATCGAGTCGTCCGGGGCGATCCACGGCACGCTGTTGGCCGACTCGGCCAGGCGCTCGCGCAGGCTGGGGTGCCCGCAGATGACGTACGAGGTCGAACCCAGGCAGCGGCCAACCAGATGCTCGGGCGGCGTATTGGTCAGGCGCAGGGCGATGTCGGCGTCGCGTCGGCTGAGGTTGGCGAAGGTATTCGAGGTGCCCAACTCCAGCGACAGCGCCGGGTAGTTGGGCATGAAGGTCGCCAGCGCCGGCAGCAACAGGCTGTGCAGCACCGCCTCGGTGCAGGTCAGGCGCACCGTGCCGCTGACCACTTGTTCACCGCTGGTCAGGGCAATCCGCGCTGCCTCCAGCGCAAGTTCGGCGCGCTCGGCCTGCTCGGCCAGGGCTTGGGCAGTGTCGGTGGGCAGGTAGCCCTTGCGGCTTTTGACGAACAGCGCGGTGCCTAGCGCCGATTCCAGTCGGCGAATCGAGCGGAACACCGTCGAAACGTCGACCTTGAGTAGCTCGGCGGCCTTGGCCAGCGACCGCCCCCGCTCCAGGGCCAGGACCAGGGAAAGGTCGGCGTGGGAGATTTGATATTGCATTGGTGCACGCTCTGCTTGCCGAATTGCCAATGTCTGTTGCGTTGGGGCCATTTTATAGTGAAACGGCCCGCCCGAATCAATGCACTCGGTCGGGTCGATAAATCCCCACGATGGGACAGTGAAAAGAACAACAGCAGCAACCATCGTCGCCCGTGAGGCGCCAGCCGTATCTCCCCACATCGCCGCTCCACATCAAAGGATGTACAGCCATGACGTCGGTCACCCCGTGCGCCAGTTCTTCCAGCGAGATGAAAGACTTCCTCCAGGCTCATCCAGACACCCAATACGTTGATCTGCTGATCTCCGACATGAATGGCGTGGTGCGTGGCAAGCGCATCGAGCGCGCCAGCCTGCACAAGGTCTACGAGAAAGGCATCAATCTGCCGGCCTCGTTGTTCGCCCTGGACATCAACGGCTCGACCGTGGAGAGCACCGGCCTTGGCCTGGACATCGGCGATGCTGACCGGATCTGCTACCCGATCCCTGGCACCCTGTGCGACGAACCCTGGCAAAAGCGCCCTACCGCGCAGTTGCTGATGACCATGCACGAGCTCGAGGGCGAGCCGTTCTTCGCTGATCCGCGTGAAGTACTGCGTCAGGTGGTGAGCAAGTTCGATGACCTGGGCCTGGACATCTGCGCGGCGTTCGAGCTGGAGTTCTACCTGATCGATCAAGACAACCTCAACGGTCGCCCGCAGCCGCCGCGCTCGCCCATCTCCGGCAAGCGCCCGCAGTCGACCCAGGTGTACCTGATCGACGACCTCGACGAATACGCCGACTGCCTGCAAGACATGCTTGAAGCCGCCAAGGAGCAGGGCATTCCAGCGGATGCCATCGTCAAGGAAAGCGCCCCGGCACAGTTCGAGGTCAACCTGCACCACGTCGCCGATGCGATGAAGGCCTGCGACTACGCGATCCTGCTCAAGCGCCTGATCAAGAACGTTGCCTACGACCATGAGATGGACACCACCTTCATGGCCAAGCCCTACCCGGGCCAGGCGGGCAACGGCCTGCACGTACACATCTCGCTGCTCGACAAGAAGACCGGCAAGAACATCTTCACCAGTGACGACCCGCTCGAAAGCGAGCAACTGCGCCATGCGGTCGCCGGGGTGCTGGAAACCATGCCAGCGTCGATGGCCTTCCTCTGCCCGAACATTAACTCCTACCGCCGCTTCGGCGCCCAGTTCTACGTCCCCAACGCGCCGAGCTGGGGCCTGGACAACCGTACCGTGGCCGTGCGCGTGCCGACCGGCAGCAGCGACGCCGTGCGCATCGAACACCGCGTGGCGGGTGCCGATGCCAACCCCTACCTGATGATGGCGGCCATCCTTGCCGGCATCCATCACGGCCTGGTCAACAAGCTCGAACCGGGGGAGCCAATCGAAGGCAACTCGTACGAGCAGTTGGAGCAGAGCCTGCCGAACAACCTGCGTGACGCCCTGCGTGCGCTGGATGACAGCGAGATCCTCAACCAATACATCAGCCCGGACTACATCGATATCTTCGTCGCCTGCAAGGAAAGCGAGCTGGCCGAGTTCGAAGTGTCGATCTCCGACCTCGAGTACAACTGGTACCTGCACACGGTGTAAGCCCATGAGCGCAAATGCGGTCCCTCTGATCGGTGTCAGCGCCTGCCGCCAGCAGGTGGGGAAGAACTCGTCGCACACGGTAGGCGACAAGTATGTGGAGGCGGCCGGCTTTGCCGGGACCCCGCTGATTCTCCCGGCCCGCGATGTCGCCAGCGACCCACAGGCGTTGCTGGCCATTCTCGACGGCATTGTTTTTACCGGTTCGCCTTCAAATGTCGAGCCGCATCATTACAATGGCGCCCCCAGCGCCGAGGGCACCCGGCATGACCAGGCGCGTGACCGACTGACCTTGCCGTTGCTGCAGGCGGCGATTGCCGCTGGCGTGCCGGTGCTGTGCATCTGCCGTGGTTTCCAGGAATTGAACGTCGCCCTTGGCGGCAGCTTGCACCAGCGGGTGCAGGAGCTGCCGGGCTACCTGGACCACCGCGAACCTGAGGACGCACCCTTGGCGGTGCAATACGGCCCTCGTCATGCTGTCCGCATCGAAGCGGGCGGGATGTTCGAGCGCTTTGGTCTGGCTGAGCAGTTTGAGGTCAACTCGCTGCACAGCCAGGGGATCGACCGCTTGGCTCCAGGCCTGCGCGTCGAGGCTAAGGCACCGGATGGCCTGATCGAAGCGGTGTCCATGCTGGACGCGCCGGGCTTTGTGCTCGGCGTGCAATGGCACCCGGAATGGCGTTTCGCCGAAAACCCGGTCTCGCTGCGTCTATTCCAGGCGTTTCGCGAGGCCTGCATCGCCCACGCTGTACGGGAGGGTTCGCGCCAGAAGGCATTCTGACGTCACCCGAAGGTCTCGGATGACTCGCCCCCACGCAGCAGCTTTCAATGAGTGAAAGCGGACCCTCTTCGGACGGTCTGTGAAAACAATACCAATATCGACGGCGAATACTCATGAGCAATTACACTGAATCCGGCCGCCCACCCGATGTGGCGACCGATGCAGGCAACAGCGGCACGCGCGTCAGCAAAGGCTTGGCCAAGGGCCGTTTGGGCCTGTTGGCCAGCGTGGTGCTGGGCATCTCCACCATTGCCCCGGTCTACACCCTCACCGGAGCCCTCGGCCCTACCGTACGCGAGGTGGGTGCCCACCTTCCCGCCGTATTCATCGTTGGCTTCCTGCCGATGCTGCTGGTTGCCCTCGGCTACCGCGAGCTGAACGCGGCAGAGCCGGACAGCGGCACATCCTTTACCTGGTCGGCACGTGCCTTTGGCCCGATGATCGGCTGGATCGGCGGCTGGGGCTTGGTGGTGGCTACCACCATCGTACTGTCCAACCTGGCCGGGGTTGCCGTCGACTTCTTCTATTTGTTCCTTGGCCAGATTACCGGCGACCAGTCGTTGGCGGCGTTGGCTGATAATTTATTGGTCAATATCAGCACCTGTTGCGTGTTCATCGCCCTGGCAGTGTGGATCTGCTGCCGGGGCATGGGCACGACCATGACCGTGCAGTACGGCCTGGTGGCCCTGCAACTGCTGGTGTTGATCGGCTTTGGCTTTGCCGCGTTCGGTGAAACCGCCGCGCCGCCGCCGCTTGAGTTCGATTTCGCCTGGTTCAACCCGTTTGGCGTCGAATCGTTCTCGGCATTTGCCGCAGGCCTGTCGCTGTCGATCTTCATTTTCTGGGGTTGGGACGTGTGCCTGACGGTCAGCGAAGAGTCGGTCGGTAGCGATGAGGTGCCGGGCAAAGCGGCAACCTGGACCGTGCTGCTGATCCTCGCCTTGTACCTGTTCACTGCGATTGCCACCTTGCAGTTTGCCGGTATCAGTGACGTCGGCTTGGGCCTGGGTAACCCGCGCATTCAAGAAAACGTGTTCGCCCACCTGGCCGGTCCAGTGATGGGGCCGCTGGCGATCCTGATGTCGATTGCGGTATTGGCCAGTACCGCCGCCTCCTTGCAGTCGACCTTCGTTTCGCCTGCGCGGACCTTGTTGGCGATGGGTTACTACGGCGCTGTGCCACAGCGTTTCGCCAAGGTTTGCCCACGGTCGCAGACGCCCCAGTACGCCACGATCTGCGCTGGTATCGCTGCGGCGCTGTTCTACGTGACCATGCGGACCCTGAGCGAAAACGTACTGGCCGACACCATCACTGCCTTGGGCATGATGATCTGCTTCTACTATTCGCTGACGGCGTTTGCCTGCGTCTGGTACTTCCGCCACAGCCTGTTCGACAGCCTGCGCCACTTCTTCATGCGCGGCGTGTGCCCGTTGCTCGGTGGTGTGATTTTGTCGGTGATCTTCGTGCGCACGGCAATCGACAGCGCTTCGCCAGACTTTGGCAGCGGCTCGCATGTAGGGGGCTTGGGGCTGGTGTTCGTGATCGCGGCGATCATCTCGCTGCTGGGGATTTGCCTGATGATGCTGTCGCGGCTACGGCTGCCGGCGTTCTTCCTTGGGGCTACCTTGCAGCAGCAGGCTACCCTGCAGATTCAGGAATAAAGCTATCGCGGGGCAAGCCCGCTCTCACGTAGCCCGCGAAAGGTCGGGGCTGGCGTGGGAGCGGGCTTGCCCCGCGATGTTTTTTAGCCAACCAATTGCTTGAGCAGCGCCCCATGGCGCTGTTTCTGTTTATCCAGCAGCAGACGGTTCGAGCGGAATACTGCTTTGATGTCTTCAAGCGCAGTCGCGAAATCGTCATTGATGATGACGTACTCGTATTCGCCGTAGTGCTCCATCTCGCTGACCGCTTCCTTCATGCGCCCCTCGATGATCTCCTCGCTATCCTGCCCGCGCCCGGTCAGGCGCTCACGCAGCGCCTCCTGGCTTGGCGGCAGAATGAAGATCGACAGTGCCTGCGGCATCAGCTCGCGAACCTGCTGCGCACCTTGCCAATCGATCTCCAGGATCAGGTCGATGCCTTGATCCAGGGTCTGCTGCAATGCGCTGCGCGACGTTCCGTAGAAGTTGCCGAACACCTCGGCATGCTCAAGGAAGTCACCCTTGGCGATCAGCGCCTGGAACTCTTCATGCGCCACGAAGTGGTAGTTCACCCCGTGCTCCTCGCCCTCACGCTTGGCACGGGTAGTGTGCGAAACCGAGACGCGGATGTTCTTGTCGACCTGGGTCAATGCTGTAACCAGGCTGGTCTTGCCAGCGCCGGAGGGCGCCGAGACGATATAAAGGGTGCCGCTGCTGTGATTCATGGTAGGGGTGGCCTTACTCGATGTTCTGTACTTGTTCACGCATCTGTTCGATCAACACCTTCAGGTTGACCGCCGCCTGCGTACTGCGCGGGTCGAAGGCCTTGGAGCCGAGGGTGTTGGCTTCGCGATTGAGTTCCTGCATCAGGAAGTCCAGGCGCCGGCCCGCAGCGCCGCCGGACTTCAGCACCCGGCGCACTTCGGTGATGTGGGTATTGAGCCGATCCAGCTCTTCGGCAACATCGCTCTTCTGCGCCAGCAGCACCATCTCCTGCTCCAGGCGCTGTGGGTCGAGCTCGGCCTGCATGTCGTGGAAGCGGTCGAGGATTTTCTGCCGCTGTGCAGCGAGCATCTGTGGCACCTGGGCGCGCAAGGTGGTGACCTCGGTCGCCATGCCGTCCAGACGTTCGTTGATCAGTCGGGCCAGTTCCTGGCCTTCGCGTTGGCGACCGGCCTTGAGCTCCTTGAGGGCTTCGTCGAACAGGGCGATGGCTTCGGCGTTGAGCGCCTGCGGATCGCTGGCATCACCCACCAGCACGCCAGGCCAGGCCAGTACTTCCAGCGGGTTGAGCGCTGCCGGCTGCTTGATCAGGCTGGCGATGGTTTCGGCAGCGGCAACCAGCTGCGCGGCGCGCTCGCGATCGACCTGCAAGGGTTTGCCGGTGCTCTCTTCACTCAGGCGCAGGGTGCATTCCACCTTGCCGCGCGACAAACCTTGGCGCAAGCCTTCGCGCACCGCGCCTTCGAGGTCGCGCAGGGCTTCTGGCAGGCGCAGGTGCGGTTCCAGGTAACGATGATTGACCGAGCGCAGCTCCCACGCCAGAGTGCCTTGGCTGCCGGCGCGCTCGACGCGAGCAAAAGCGGTCATGCTGTGCACCATGGGGGAGTACCTCGCAAAAGATGGGAAACAGGGAAGCCTTTCGGCTGCAAGGCGCAGGATTGTAGCGCAGTGCGGCCCGGGCGCCCAATCCACCCATCCTATCGACAGCCTACGCGGCAAGTGGGAAAAGGCGACAGGCTGCCCGGGGCGCGACAATAGGCATGTCCCTGCCGGGCTACGGGCTCTATAATGCTCGGCAGATTCAAGTCCCAGTACAGGTATCCCAGATGAAACGTCCAAGTGGTCGCGCCGCCGATCAGCTCCGCTCGATCCGCATTACCCGCAACTACACCAAGCACGCCGAGGGGTCGGTACTGGTCGAGTTCGGTGACACCAAAGTCATCTGCACGGTCAGCGTCGAGAATGGTGTTCCCCGCTTCCTCAAAGGCCAGGGCCAAGGTTGGCTGACCGCCGAATACGGCATGCTGCCGCGTTCGACCGGTGAGCGTAACCAGCGTGAAGCCAGCCGTGGCAAGCAGGGTGGTCGCACCCTGGAAATCCAGCGCCTGATCGGTCGTGCCCTGCGCGCTGCGCTGGACATGAAAAAGCTCGGTGAGGTCACCCTGTACGTCGACTGCGACGTGATCCAGGCCGATGGCGGCACCCGCACAGCTTCGATCACCGGTGCCATGGTCGCCCTGGTCGATGCCCTGCGCGTGATCAAGAAGCGCGGCGGCCTCAAGGGCGGTGACCCGCTCAAGCACATGATCGCTGCCGTATCGGTCGGCATGTACCAAGGCGAAGCAGTGCTCGACCTGGACTACCTGGAAGACTCCGCTGCCGAGACCGACCTGAACGTGGTCATGACCAGCGCCGGTGGTTTCATTGAAGTGCAGGGCACCGCTGAAGGCGCACCGTTCCAGCCTGAAGACTTCAACGCCATGCTGGCGCTGGCGCAGAAGGGCATGAACGAAATCTACGAACTGCAGAACGCCGCACTGGCCGACTGAGCGCAATGCCAAGGAGGTGCGGAACATGAGTGATCCGAATGTACCGGTCAATCTGCCCAATTCCGAGATCCGCCAATGGGCGATGTTCTGTCACCTCTCGGCACTGCTCGGCCTGGCAGTGCCCCTTGGCCATTTGCTGGGGCCGTTGGTGATGTGGATCTGGAAGCGCGAGCTTGATCCGTTCATCGATGCCCAGGGCAAGGAAGCGCTGAATTTTCAGATCAGCGTGACCATTGCCGGGTTTATCTGCTTCCTGCTGACGTTCGTGCTGATTGGTCTGGTGCTGTTCGCCATTCTGGCGGTGGCGGTGCTGATCCTGATCATTCTGGCGGGGGTCAAGGCTAATGAAGGGCAGGCGTATCGCTATCCCTTCATCTGGCGGCCGATCAAGTAGAACGAGTTGGGGCCGCTTCGCGCCCCATCACAGGCAAGCCAGTTCCTACAGATCAACACGATTCATGTAGGCGCTGGCTTGCCTGCGATGGGGCGCGAAGCGGCCCCAACGTGTATCAGATGGTCAGCGTCCAGTCGTAATCGACGATCAGCGGCGCATGCTGGGAGAACCGCGGCTGGCGCGGCAGGCGGGCGTTGCGCACGAAGCGGCGCAGGCCTGGGGTGAGGATCTGGTAGTCGAACCGGTAACCCAGGTTGAGCATTTCGGCCTGCTCGTTATCCGGCCACCAGCTGTACTGGTCGCCTTCACGGCTGACTTCGCGCAGGGCATCGACATAGCCCATGTCGCCGACAATCGAGTCCATCCACGCGCGCTCGGGCGGCAGGAAGCCTGGCGATTGCTGGCTGTCGCGCCAGTTCTTGATGTCGAGCTTCTGCTGCGCAACGTAGAACGACCCGCAGTAGATGTACTCGCGGCGCTTGCGGCGCTGCTTGTCCAGGTACTTGCCGAAATCGTCCATCAACTTGAATTTCTGGTTCAAGTCTTCGTCGCCGTTCATGCCCGAAGGCAGCAACAGGCTGGCAATACTGACTTTGTCGAAGTCTGCTTGCAGGTAACGTCCGTAGCGGTCGGCTGTCTCGAAGCCCAGGCCGGTGATGACTGCCTTGGGCTGCATCCGCGAATAGAGCGCCACGCCACCTTGGGCAGGCACCTCCGCATCGCAGGCATAAAGGAAATAGCCATCGAGCTGGAAAGCTGGGTCGTCGAGTTCAAAGGCCGAGGCGCGGGTATCCTGAAGGCAGATGACGTCGGCATTCTGGGCTTGTAGCCAGCTGAGCAATCCACGCTCGGCGGCAGCCTGAATGCCATTTACGTTCACACTGATGATCCGCATAAATGGCCCCAAAAATCTCGTGCGTGTATGATACCCGAGCTCAACTCATTTAGCTAAATCCGTGGTGTCTGGGACTCTTCATGCAGCCGTATCAGCGCGACTTCATTCGTTTTGCCATCGATCGGGGCGTTTTGCGCTTCGGTGAATTCACCCTGAAATCGGGGCGTACCAGCCCGTACTTCTTCAACGCCGGCCTGTTCAACACAGGTTCCGCCCTGGCTGAGCTGGGGCGTTGCTACGCGGCGGCCATCGTCGACAGCAAGATCCCGTTCGACGTGCTGTTTGGCCCAGCCTACAAGGGCATTCCACTGGCGGCCACCACCGCCGTGGCCCTGGCTGACCAGCATCAGCTCGACGTGCCGTGGTGCTTCAACCGTAAAGAAGCCAAGGATCACGGCGAAGGTGGCAGCCTGGTAGGCGCGCCTTTGGCCGGTGAAGTGTTGATCATCGATGACGTGATCACTGCCGGTACCGCTATCCGCGAGGTCATGCAGATCATCAACGCCCAGCAGGCCAAGGCCGCTGGCGTGCTGATCGCGCTCAACCGCGAAGAGCGCGGCAATGGCGAGCTGTCGGCGATCCAGGAAGTGGAGCGTGACTTCGGTATTCCGGTGGTCAGCATCGTTTCGCTGACCCAGGTGCTGGAGTTCCTGGCCGATGATCCGCAGCTCAAGCAGCATCTGCCTGCTGTTGAAGCGTATCGGGCGCAGTACGGGATCTGACCGTCCTGAAATGAAAAGGCGACCTCAGCAGGTCGCCTTTTTTTTGCCTGTGCCGGCCTCATCGCGGGGCATGCCCGCTCCCACGCCAACCCTAGTGCTGCTGCGCCTGCGTGGGAGCGGGCTTGCCCCGCGATGGGCCGCAAAGCGGCCCTGGGCTATCAGTAGTGACGCTTGCGATTGGTGATCAGGGTGCCCACGCCGCTATCGGTGAAGATCTCCAGCAGTACCGCGTTCGGCACGCGACCGTCGATGATGTGCGAGCTCTGTACGCCACCTTGCACCGCATCCAGGGCGCATTTGATCTTCGGCAGCATGCCGCCGTAGATGGTGCCGTCGGCGATCAGCTCGTTGACCTGCTCGGTATTCAGGCCGGTCAGTACCTCGCCTTTCTTGTCCATCAGGCCTGCGATGTTGGTCAGCAGCATCAGCTTCTCAGCCTTCAGCGCCTCCGCCACCTTACCGGCCACCAGGTCGGCGTTGATGTTGTACGACTCACCGTTGGCACCCACGCCGATTGGCGCGATCACCGGAATGAAGTCGCCCTTGACCAGCATGTTCAACAGATCGGTGTTGACCCCAACGACTTCGCCGACGTGGCCGATGTCGATGATTTCCGGAGTGGTCATCTCGGGCGTCTGGCGCGACACGGTGAGCTTCTTGGCGCGGATCAGCTCCGCGTCCTTGCCGGTCAGGCCGATGGCGCTGCCGCCGTGGCGGTTGATCAGGTTGACGATGTCCTTGTTGACCTGGCCACCGAGGACCATCTCGACCACGTCCATGGTCGCCGAGTCGGTGACGCGCATGCCGTCGATGAAGTGGCTCTCGATCGACAGGCGCTTGAGCAGATCACCGATCTGCGGGCCGCCGCCGTGCACCACCACCGGGTTGATGCCAACTGCTTTCATCAACACGATGTCGCGGGCAAAACCGGTTTTGAGCTCTTCGCTCTCCATCGCGTTGCCGCCGTACTTGATCACCAAGGTCTTGCCGACGAAGCGGCGAATGTAGGGCAGCGCTTCGGACAAAACCTCGGCTACATGGGAAGCGGCATCGCGATCGAGGGTCATGCAGGGCTCCTGTAAGGAACAGATAGTCGGTCAGAACGGCAGTTGCAGCTCAGGGGCAACCCGCAGCAACTGGGCGCGGAAAACATCCTTGATACGTTGCAATTCGGCGTCGCTGTCGGCCTCGAAGCGCAGCACCAGCACAGGCGTTGTGTTGGAAGCGCGTACCAGGCCCCAGCCGTGGGCGTAGTCGACCCGCACACCATCGATGGTGGTCAGGTTGGCGTCGCCCCAGTCAGCGTCGCGTTGCAGTGCATCAATGATGCTGAATTTACCCTCGTCGGTCACATCAATATTGATTTCCGGCGTGGAAATGTCGTTCGGGAACGCCGCGAACAGGCTTTCGGCGTCTTGCCCGGCCTTGCTGAGGATCTCCAGCAAGCGCGCGGCACTGTAGATACCATCGTCAAACCCGTACCAGCGCTCCTTGATGAAGATGTGCCCGCTCATCTCGCCTGCGAGCAAGGAACCGGTGAGTTTCATCTTCTTCTTGATCAACGAGTGACCGGTCTTCCACATTAGCGCGCGACCGCCGTGCTGTTCGATCAGCGGGGTCAGGCGGCGGGTGCATTTGACGTCGAAGATGATCTCGGCGCCTGGGTTGCGCTCCAGGACGTCTTGGGCAAACAGCATCAGCAGGCGGTCGGGGTAGACGATGTTGCCCGTGTTGGTCACCACACCCACGCGGTCGCCGTCACCGTCGAAGGCCAGGCCGATATCGGCGCCGACTTCCTTGACCTTGGCGATCAGGTCTTCGAGGTTTTCCGGCTTGCCCGGGTCCGGGTGGTGGTTGGGGAAGTTGCCGTCGACCTCGCAGAACAGCGGGATCACCTCGCAGCCCAGGGCTTCGATCAGCTGCGGGGCGATCACCCCAGCTGCGCCGTTACCGCAGTCGACCACTACCTTGAGCTTTTTCTTAAGCTGGATGTCGGCGGTGACCTGGTCGAAGTAGCGGCCGAGGATCTCGACCTTTTCCACACGGCCTTCGCCACGGCTCAAGTCGTTGGTCTTCAGACGAGTCAGCAGGGCCTGGATCTGCTCATTGGCCAAGGTGTCGCCGGCAATGACGATCTTGAAGCCGTTGTAGTCGGAGGGGTTGTGGCTGCCGGTGAGCATGACACCGGACTTGCCCGCCAGCACGTTGGCGGCGTAGTACAGCGCCGGAGTCGGCACCAGGCCGACGTCGCTGACCTGGCAACCGGCGTCGACCAGGCCCTGGATCAGTTGCTCGACCAGCATCGGCCCGGACAGTCGACCGTCGCGGCCAACCGAGATGTTCGGTTCGCCCTGGGCCAGGGTCTGCGCACCGATGGCGCGGCCGATCCAGTAGGCGGTTTCGGCATGCAGGGTTTTGCCGACCACGCCACGAATGTCGTAGGCGCGGAAGATGCTTTCGGGCAGTGCGGGTACCCGCTGGGCCATGTCATTCATCTCTGGGAGCTCCAATCTTCAAAGGCTTGTGGGTAGACGCAAACTGAACGCTTGGACGGCTCTTTCGCCAGAGAGTTCGCCATCCTTGGCGTCAACGCGGTGCTATCGGCTCAGTGGCTGCCGGAGTGGCCAAAGCCACCGGCGCCGCGCTGGCTCTCGTCGAAGGCCTCGACGATGTCGAAATGCGCTTGCACCACAGGCACCAGCACCAGCTGCGCGATGCGCTCGCCAATGGCGATGGTGAACGGCGTGTTGCCGCGGTTCCAGCACGACACCATCAGCTCGCCCTGGTAATCCGAGTCGATCAAGCCGACCAGATTGCCCAGCACGATGCCGTGCTTATGGCCCAGGCCCGAGCGCGGCAGGATCATCGCCGCCAGGCCCGGGTCGCCGATGTAGATCGACAGGCCGGTTGGGATCAGCAGGGTCTGGCCGGGCTCAAGCACGGTGTCTTGCTGGAGCATGGCGCGCAGGTCCAGGCCAGCAGAGCCAGGGGTGGCGTACTGCGGCAGGGGGAATTCGGCGCCAATGCGCGGGTCGAGGATCTTGGCTTGAAGAGCGTGCATGTAACTTATTGAACCTGATTGAGTCGTTCGGCGATGAAGGCAACCAGCTGGCGGGCGATCTTGCCCTTGCTGGTCTGCGCGAAGAGGGTCTGGTGCTGCTGGCGATCGATCACGGTCAAGGCGTTCTCCTCGCTGTTGAAGCCGATGCTGGGGTTGGCCACATCATTGGCGACGATCAGGTCGAGGTTCTTGTCCTTGAGCTTGCGCGTGGCGTAATCGAGCAAGTGTTCGGTCTCGGCGGCAAAGCCGACGCTGAACGGACGGTCGGCCCGGCCAGCAATGGTCGCAAGGATATCCGGATTACGCACCATCTGCAGCAGCATGCCGTCGCCGGTCGTAGGATCCTTCTTGAGTTTTTGCGCGGCGACCACTTCCGGACGGTAGTCCGCGACCGCCGCCGAGGCGATGAACAGGTCGCATGGCATCGCTGCTTCGCAGGCCGCGAGCATGTCCCGTGCGCTGACCACGTCGATCCGGTTGACCCGATCCGGGGTCTGCAGGTGCACAGGCCCCGTGACGAGGGTCACCCTAGCCCCCGCTTCTGCGGCCGCTTCGGCCAGGGCAAAGCCCATCTTGCCGGAGCTATGATTGGTGATATAGCGCACCGGATCGATGTTTTCCTGGGTCGGGCCGGCAGTGATCAGCACGTGTTTGCCGGTCAGCGCCTGGCGCTTGAAGCTTTCTGCCGCGCACCAGGCCAGGTCGCTAGCTTCGAGCATGCGCCCCAGGCCCACGTCGCCACAGGCCTGGCTGCCAGAGGCCGGGCCGAACACCTGGATGCCGCGGCTCTGCAGCAGTTCAAGGTTGGCCTGGGTGGCCGGGTCGCGCCACATTGCCTGGTTCATCGCCGGGGCTACGGCCACGGTGGCGTCGGTGGCCAGCACCAGGGTGGTCAGCAGGTCATCGGCCATGCCTTGGGCCATGCGCGCCATCAGGTCGGCAGTGGCTGGGGCGATCAGCACCAGGTCGGCCCATTTGGCCAGTTCGATATGCCCCATCGCCGCTTCGGCGGCGGGGTCGAGCAAATCCATGTGCACCGGATGGCCGGACAGGGCCTGCAGGGTCAGTGGAGTGATGAACTCGGCGCCCCCGCGGGTCATGACGACGCGCACCTGCGCGCCGTGTTCCAGGAGTCGGCGAATCAGCTCGGCGCTCTTGTAGGCGGCGATGCCGCCACCCACGCCGAGAACGATGCGCTTGCGATACAGCCGCTGCATAGGCTTGCCTTTTTCCAGTGAGAGCGGGCGGCGACGCATGAAAACTGCCTGCGGCAGAACGTCGCATTTAACGAGGCGAAATAGATTAACACAGGGCTTGAACGCGCCGCAGTATGAGGCAAGGAGCAGGGATGAACATCAGGGAATGGCCAGCCGACGAGCGGCCGAGAGAAAAACTGTTACAGCGCGGCGCGGCCGTGCTGTCGGATGCCGAGCTGCTTGCCGTGCTGCTGGGTTCGGGGGTCGCGGGGCGCAATGTGGTTGACTTGGCGAGGGGGCTGTTGCGCCGGTTTGGCGGGCTAAGGCAGTTTCTTGAGGCTGAGCGCAGCGCGGTTCTCAGCGAGCCTGGGGTAGGCCCTGTGAAGTACGCACAATTGCAAGCTTTACTCGAAATCGGTCGTCGCTATCTGGATGAGACCATTGAGCGAGCGCCTGCATTGGAAAGCCCTCGAGCCGTGCGCCGTTATCTGAAATCGATGTTGCGCCATGAGCCCAGCGAGGTGTTCGGCTGCCTGTTTCTCGACTCCAAACACCGGCCATTGGCCTTTGAGATCCTGTTTCGCGGCACCATCGACCGCGCCAGCATCTATCCCCGCGAGGTGGTGCGGCGCTCGCTGCTGCACAACGCAGCGGCGTTGATCCTGTGTCACAACCACCCTTCGGGCAACTGCGAGCCGAGCCAGGATGACGTGCACATGACCCTGTCGCTCAAGCGCGGGTTGGCGATGATCGATGTGCGGGTGCTCGATCATGTCATCGTCGGCGATGGCGAGCCGTTGTCGATGGTCGAGCAAGGGTGGATAGCGGGCTGATTCAGCTCTCGTAGGAGCGGGCTTGCCCCGCGATAGCGTCAGAGCTTGAGACGCTATCGCGGGGCAAGCCCGCTCCCACGCTGGTCGATATGGCTATGACCCCGAGCCTCAGCGAGTCACCGAAACCTTGCTGAAATCCAGCCGCCCAAACGGATTCACCTGATACCCCTCGACCCCCTGGCGCAGCAATGTGGCGGCAGTGGGGTGGGCCAGTGGCAACCACAGCGCCTGCTGCTGGATCAGCGCCTGTGCCTGCTGGTACAGCCGGCTGCGCACGCTTTGGTCATTGGTAGTGCGGCCGGCACTGATCAGCTGATCCAGGCGGCTGTCGCAGAACCGCGCAAAGTTGGTCCCGGACTTGACCGCCGCGCAGGAAAACTGTGGGCTGAGGAAGTTGTCCGGGTCACCGTTGTCACCGGCCCAGCCCATGAACAGCAGGTCATGCTCGCCGGCCTTGGCGCGGCGGATCAGTTCGCCCCATTCGATCACCTTGATCTCGGCCTTGATGCCCACCTTGGCCAGGTCGGCCTGCAGCATCTGCGCGCCCAGGCTTGGGTTAGGGTTGAGCAGGCTGCCGGAAGGGCGGGTCCAGATCGTGGTGCTGAAGCCATCTGCCAGGCCAGCCTTGGTCAGCAGGGCCTTGGCTTTTTTCAGGTCTATCGGATAACCCGGCAGGTCCTTGGCGTAGCTCCAGGTATTGGGCGGGTAGGGGCCATTGGCCGCAATAGCGGTGTCTTCGAACACGGCCTTGAGGTAGCTGGTTTTGTCGAAGGCGAGGTTGATCGCCTGGCGCACTTCAGGCTTGTCCAGCGGTGGGTGCTGGCTGTTGATGGCGACGAAAGCCGTCATGAAGGCAGGCGTGGTGGCGACCTCGAGGTTGCCATCCTTGCCGGCCTCGGCAATGTCCAGTGGCTTGGGCGACAGGGCCATCTGGCACTCGCCCCGCTTGAGCTTTTGCAGGCGCACGTTGGCGTCCGGGGTGATCGCATAGATCAGTGGATCGACCGCAGGCTTGCCAGCAAAGTAGTCGGCATTGGCGCGATAGCGCACCACGGCGTCCTTCTGGAAGCGCTGGAAGACGAACGGGCCGGTGCCGATCGGCTGGCTGTTGAGCTTCTCCGGGGTGCCGGCCTTGAGCAGCTTGTCGGCGTATTCGGCGGAATAGATCGAGGCGAAGCCCATGCTCAGGGTGGCCAGGAAGGTGGCGTCGGCGTGGGTCAGGGTGAAGCGCACGGTGTGCGGCTCTGGGGCATCGATCGACTTGATCAGGCTGCCCAGCTGCAGCGACTGGGCGTGCGGATAGCCGCCGGACGCAGTCTTGTGCCAGGCATGGGCCGGGTAGAGCATGCGCTGGAAGCTGAACAGCACGTCGTCGGCATCCAGCTCGCGGGTGGGCTTGAAGTAGGGCGTGGTGTGGAACTTCACCGCGCTACGCAGCTTGAAGTCGTAGATCAGGCCGTCGGCCGAGACCGTCCAGCTTTCGGCCAGGCTAGGCACGACCTTGCCTTGGCCGGGGTCGAACTCCACCAGGCGGTTCATCAGCACGTCGGCCGAGGCGTTGGTGGTGGTCAGCGAGTTGTACTGCACCACGTCGAAGCCTTCCGGGCTGGCCTCGGTGCAGACAGCGAGTGGCGCCGCCTGGGCGAGGCCGACGAACAAAAGGCTGGAAGAGAACAGCAGGGAAAGCGCGGCGGCACGCATCGAAGCTCCTTGGCGAGATCAGTGGCCCATCTGCCAGTGCAGTCTGGAAACGTTCTACCCTAGTGCGAGCGTTGGTAAATGGCCACACCCTTTTTTACAAACCCTGCGACGAGCGGTCGACAGCCCGCCGGCCTTGTCGCTATGCTGGCCGCACTCACTTGGCCGACTGCAGAAACGCATCTTCTGTTGTTGCAGCCGAGTCTTTCTGGTATAAAGCAGCGCTCTTTTCTAGGGGCTCGCTCTGTCGCGAAAGCGGATACGGTCGATAAGACCCCCGGAAACACGGCGCCTGGCGCCATAGACTGAGAGATTAAGCGGCCAACCCATGCCGGGTTGGGCATGTGGTTTTAGAGGGCTGAGGCATGTCGAGAGTCTGTCAAGTTACCGGTAAGGGTCCGGTAACTGGGAATAACATTTCCCACGCAAACAACAAAACCCGTCGTCGTTTCCTGCCAAACCTGCAGCACCACCGTTTCTGGGTTGAATCCGAGAAGCGTTTCGTGCGTCTGCGCGTTTCCGCCAAGGGCATGCGTATCATCGACAAGCGCGGCATCGATGCCGTTCTGGTTGACATCCGCCGTGCCGGCGCCAAGGTTTAAGGGAGAGCATCATGCGTGAATTGATCCGTCTGGTATCGAGTGCTGGCACTGGCCACTTCTACACCACCGACAAGAACAAGCGCACCACCCCGGACAAGATCGAGATCAAGAAATACGATCCGGTCGTCCGTAAGCACGTGACCTACAAGGAAGCCAAGATCAAGTAATTGATCGGCAACCTGAAAAAACCCGCCTCCTCACGGAAGCGGGTTTTTTTATGCCTGGGAAATTCATCGCGGGGCAAGCCCGCTCCCACGCCGATCGTGATAGCGAGCTCGGCTGTTATTTCTGCTCGAACATCACGTAGATCTTGCGGCACGGCTCCAGCACTTCCCAGGTGCCTTTGAAGCCAGCCGGGATAACGAACCGATCACCGGCACGCAGGGTCTTGGCGCCCCCGGCCTCATCACGCAGCACCGAAACGCCCTGCACGATCTCGCAGTACTCATGTTCGGTGTAGTTGACGGTCCACTGACCGACCTCGCCTTCCCACACGCCCGCGGCGAACTGGCCGCAGGGGCTGGAGTAGTGGTTGTAGACAGCCTGGTCTGGCTCACCCTTGAGGATTTTCTCCGCCGCCGGGCGATAGCGTTCTGCCTCGGTCAGCACTTGGGCGAAGTCGATAATGCCGGTGATAGTCATGGTTCTCCCCTCTTGTTGTTTAATAAAATGCACATCAGTAGGCTTTTGAGCCTTCCGTGTCAAATATATTGATAGTTTACACTGGCTGGTTTAGGGTGACGGGTGCCAGTGTGCGCTTGTCGCCCGGCCAGAATTTCTGACAGCGCCCGTGAGTCTCCAGTGCGGCGTTGCACCTTAACAAGAGGAGGAGTTTCGTATGACCACCCTGACTCGTGCGGACTGGGAACAGCGTGCCCAGCAATTGAAGATCGAAGGCCGCGCCTTCATCAACGGTGAGTACACCGACGCCGCATCCGCTGAAACCTTCGACTGCCTGAGCCCGGTGGACGGACGCTTCCTAGCCAAGGTCGCCAGCTGCGACCTGGCCGACGCCAACCGCGCTGTGGAAAACGCCCGCGCCACCTTTGATTCCGGCGTTTGGTCGCGCCTGGCTCCGGCCAAGCGTAAAGCCAAACTGATCCGCTTCGCCGAGCTGCTGCGTAAGAACGTAGAAGAGCTGGCGCTGCTGGAAACCCTGGACATGGGCAAGCCGATTGGCGACTCCTCAAGCATCGACGTACCAGGCGCGGCGCAAGCCCTGCACTGGAATGCCGAAGCCATCGACAAGGTCTACGACGAGGTCGCGCCGACTCCGCACGACCAGCTCGGCCTGGTGACCCGCGAGCCCGTGGGTGTGGTTGGCGCCATCGTGCCGTGGAACTTCCCGCTGCTGATGGCCTGCTGGAAACTCGGCCCAGCCTTGGCCACCGGTAACTCGGTGGTGCTCAAGCCGTCCGAAAAATCGCCACTGACCGCCATCCGTATCGCCCAACTGGCGATCGAAGCCGGCATCCCGGCTGGCGTGCTCAACGTGCTGCCAGGCTACGGCCACACCGTCGGCAAGGCCCTGGCCCAGCATATGGATGTCGACACCCTGGTATTCACCGGTTCGACCAAGATCGCCAAGCAACTGATGATCTACGCTGGCGAATCGAACATGAAGCGCATCTGGCTGGAAGCTGGCGGCAAGAGCCCGAACATCGTCTTCGCCGACGCGCCTGACCTGCAGGCCGCTGCCGAAGCCGCTGCCAGCGCCATCGCCTTCAACCAGGGCGAAGTCTGCACCGCAGGTTCGCGCCTGCTGGTCGAGCGCTCGATCAAAGACAAGTTCCTGCCGCTGGTAGTCGAGGCGCTGAAAGCCTGGAAGCCAGGCAACCCACTGGATCCGGCGACCACCGTGGGTGCGCTGGTCGATACCCAGCAGATGAACACCGTGCTGTCGTACATCGACGCAGGTCATCAGGACGGCGCCAAGCTGCTGGCCGGTGGCAAGCGCATCCTCGAAGAGACTGGCGGCACCTACGTCGAGCCGACCATCTTCGACGGCGTGACCAATGCCATGAAGATCGCCCAGGAAGAGATCTTTGGCCCAGTGCTGTCGGTGATTACCTTCGACACCGCCGAAGAAGCCGTGGCCATCGCCAACGACACGCCGTACGGCCTGGCCGCAGGTATCTGGACTGCCGACATCTCCAAGGCGCACAAAACTGCCCGTGCCGTGCGCGCCGGTAGCGTCTGGGTCAACCAGTACGACGGCGGCGACATGACCGCACCGTTCGGCGGCTTCAAGCAGTCGGGCAACGGCCGTGACAAGTCGCTGCATGCGCTGGAGAAGTACACCGAGCTGAAGGCGACCTGGATCAAGCTGTAATCCCAGGTAGACATCGCGGGGCCAGCCCGCTCCCACGCAGCCAGCGTAATGCCCGGGTTGACGTGGTAGCGGGTTTGCCCCGCGATCGATCCTGAACCAGCCGGGCCGGCGCTATGCCGTCCCGGCTGTGTCGTCTCTGCGATTCACAAATTTTGCCTAGGAGGCTGTCATGCGTTGGGGAACCTACTTTGCCGTACTGGCGTCGGTGCTCAGCGTCGGGCTTGCGCTCGGCGTGAGCATGCCGCTGGTGTCCCTGCGCCTGGAAGGCTGGGGCTACGGCGGGTTTGCCATCGGCGTGATGGCGGCGATGCCCGCTATTGGTGTGCTGCTCGGTGCCAGCCTGGCCAGCCGCCTGGCCGGTTGGGTCGGGGTGCCTGCGGCCATGCGCCTGTGCCTGTGGGGCGGGGCGCTGTCGATCGGGCTGCTAGCGCTGTTGCCAAGCTATCCACTGTGGCTGGCCCTGCGCTTGCTGATCGGCATGTCGCTGACCGTGGTGTTCATCCTCGGTGAAAGCTGGATCAATCAGTTGGTCGTCGAGCAGTGGCGTGGCCGGCTGGTAGCGCTGTATGGCAGCAGCTACGCCTTGAGCCAGCTGGCCGGGCCGCTGGTACTGGGCTTTCTGGGTTCGGATGATGACTTCGGTTTCTGGGCGGCGACCGCCCTGTTGATCGTGGCGCCGCTGGTGCTATTGGGGCGTGGCGGCGCGCCGACCACCGAAGCCTACAGCGTCACCTTCAGGGACCTGTTCGCCTTCTGCCGACGCCTGCCGGTGATCGCCTGGGCCATTGCTCTGTTCGCCGCCTTCGAGGCGATGATCCTGACCTTGCTGCCGGTGTACTGCCTGCAACAGGGGTTCACGGCGGAAGTGGCGCTGTTCATGGTCAGCACCGTGGTGGTGGGGGATGCGGTGTTGCAGCTGCCGATCGGCGCCTTGGCCGACAAGATGTCGCGACAGACGCTGTTCAGTGGTTGTGCGCTGACCTTGCTGGTCTCCAGCCTGGCGATTCCGCTGCTGCTGGATACTGCGCTGATCTGGCCGGTGTGGGTGCTGTTCGGCGCCAGTGCCGGGGGCTTGTTTACGCTATCGCTGATTTTGATCGGCGAGCGTTATCGAGATGATGCGCTGGTGCGGGCCAATGCGCATGTGGCGCAGCTATGGGGCATCGGTTGCTTGCTCGGGCCGCTGTTGGCGGGGGCGGGGAGCCAGTGGATCAGTGGCCATGCGTTGCCGCTGTTGATGGCGGTCGGGGCTGCTGGGTTGGTGCTATTGACGCGGCGGCGGGGCGCCTTTGAGCCGGCGTCGGTCTGAGCCGATGCTATCGCGGGGCAAGCCCGCTCCCACGCCAAATGTTTAGGTACTGGCAAGCGTGGCAGCGGGCTTGCCCCGCGATTGGCCCTAGAGCATTTTCTCCAGCCCCACGGCTTTGCTGATCCAGGCATTGAACCTGCGCCACATGCCGCCCGGCTCAGTGGTGAGCATGTGCCGTTTGCCATTGTCCTCGGTTACCCACACCAACTTGCCAGCCACCAGCGTCGGCTGGTAACTGAGCGCTGGTGCCATGCCCTGCACCGCCAGGTCGCGGGTGTACTCGGCCAGCTCCGGGCTGTCGACCAACACCCCGACCTCGGTATTCCACAGCACTGACCGCGGGTCGAAGTTGAACGAGCCGATAAAGGTCTTGCGCCGATCGAACACGATCGCCTTGCTGTGCAGGCTGGAATCCGAACTGCCATGGAAGTTGATGCCACGACTGGCACTGGGATCGCCCGGCTGGCGGCGCAGCTCATACAGCTGCACACCATGCTCCAGCAAGGCGCGGCGGTAGGGCGCATAGCCGCCATGCACGGCCGGCACGTCAGTGGCTTCCAGCGAGTTGGTCAGCAATTTGACTGAAATGCCCGCGTCGGCATGGCTGGTCAGGTACAGCAATCCATCCTCACCGGGAACGAAATATGCCGACACCAGAATCAGCTCGTGATCGACATTGTTCAGGTCCGGCGCCAGTTGCTGGCTCATCAGCAGCTGCGGATCGGGCTCGTCCTGGGCCAGGACCTTGCTCGGCGCATCCCACAGGGCCTGGCTGTGCGCCCAGATCAGCTCATTGCGCCAGACATCCAGGCGCGGCTGGGACTGGTAGGCCATCAGTCGGTCATACAGCGCCTTGCGCTTGATCCGCGCTTCGGCCAAGGACACTTCCAGGCGATGGCGGCTGGCGCGCAGGTCGTCGGCATCCGGCTCGCGCCAGAGAAAATCGCCGATAGGCCGGCTCAGGGCGCTGTTCCAGTATTGGTCGAAACTGTGCCCAAGCTGCTCGGCCACTGGGCCGACGCCGAGCAGGTCGATGTCGGTGAAATTGAGATTGGGCTCGGCGTCGAAATACTCATCGCCCAGGTTGCGCCCGCCGACGATGGCCATGCTGTTGTCGACCAGGAACAGCTTGTTGTGCATGCGTCGGTGCTGGCGCGACAGGTTGAACAGCCGGCCCATGGCGCGGGTGACGCCGGTACTGCGCCCCAGGTGCAGTGGGTTGAATACGCGGATATGGATGTTCGGGTGGGCGGCGAGGGTGCCCATCAGGGTATCGAGGCCGTCGCTGGTGGTGTCGTCGAGCAGGATGCGCACGCGCACGCCGCGGTCGGCGGCACGCAGCAGTTCGTGGACCAGCGCCCGCGTGCTCAGGCCGTCATGGACGATGTAGTACTGCAGGTCGATGCTGGCCTGGGCGTTGCGAATCAGCTCGGCCCGCGCGCGGAAGGCCTCGTTGCTGTTGGGCAGCAGGCGAAAACCCGAGCGGCCTTCATAAGGCGCCGCCTGGCGCAGCACCGAGCGGCCGAAGGCCGAGTCGTTGGCCGGCAGCGCCTGGCTGACTTCACGCGGGGTTCCGACGCTGGCGCACCCGGCAAGGCCGAGCGTTAGCGCCAGCAAGAGAGGCAGAGCTCGCTGGAGTCTCAAGTAAGGGTCGTCCTGTACAGCAAAGGCCTATGAGCTATGGACCATGGAGGGCGGCGCAAAGTTACGCTGGGCTGTGTTCTTCGACCAGTAGACGAAGGGCGGTTTCACCCACCTTGCGCACCGCTGCCTCGATTTGCGGGGTGGGCCGCGCGGCGTAATTCATCCGCAGGCAGTGCCGGTACTTGCCTGAGGCCGAGAAGATACTGCCCACTGCTATCTGCACCCCTTGCTCCAGTAAAGCGCGGTTCAGCCGCAGCGTATCGAAACTTTCCGGCAATTCGACCCACAGCATGAAGCCGCCCTGCGGCCGGCTGGCGCGGGTGCCAGGCGGGAAGTAGCGGGTAACCCAATCGATCATCTGCTCGCGGCCGCGCTGGTACTGGCTGCGCATGCGCCGCACATGCGGGTGATAGTGGCCCGCCTCGATGAAGTCGGCGATGGCCAGCTGTGGCTGGGCTGAGGTGCTGCCGGTGCTGATGTACTTCATGTGCAGCACCCGCTCCAGGTAGCGCCCGGGCGCGACCCAGCCGATGCGCAGGCCTGGCGCCAAGGTCTTGGAGAAGGAGCTGCACAGCAGCACCCGGCCATCTTCATCGAACGACTTGACCGTGCGTGGGCGCGGGTAGGTGTAGGCCAGGTCGCCATACACATCGTCTTCGAGGATTGCCACATCATAGCGCTGGGCCAGGGTCAGCAAGGCCTTCTTGCGCGCTTCGGGCATGATGTAGCCCATTGGGTTGTTACAGCTGGGCGTGATCTGGATGAGCTTGATCGGCCACTGTTCCAGGGCCAGTTCCAGCGCCTCCAGGCTGATCCCGGTGATCGGGTCGGTGGGGATCTCCAACGCCTTCATGCCCAGGCCCTTGAGCGTCTGCATGGCGCCGTGAAAGCTGGGCGAGTCCACCGCGACGATATCGCCGGTCTCGCAGACCGCGCGGATGCTGGTCGACAACGCCTCGTGGCAACCGGTGGTCACCACCAGATCGGCAGGGCTCACCCGGCAGCCGGAATCGAGCATCAGCCGGGCGATCTGCTCGCGCAGGGCGAGATTGCCGTGGATGTTGTCGTAATACAGGCCGGGCATGTCCTGCCGCCGGCTGATCTGCGCAAGGCTGCGCAGCAGCGGCTTGAGGGTCGGGCTGTTGACGTCGGGCATGCCACGGCCGAGCTGGATCACGTCTGCTTGCGGGGTGCTGCGTACCAGCTCCAGTACCTGTTCCCACTGCGAGATATCCACAGGCCGCTGCGCCGGCCGGCTGATGGCGGGCAGGGCAGGGAGGCTGCGGTGGTCAGTGACGAAATAGCCAGATTTGGGCCGTGGCGCGACCAGGCCGTTGTCTTCGAGCATGCGATAGGCCTGCTGTACGGTGCTCAGGCTCACGCCGTGTTCCAGGCTCAACGAGCGTACCGATGGCAAGCGTTGGCCAGGACGGTACAGGCCCTGCTCGATACGGGCGCCAAGTAGCTCGGCGAGGTTCAGGTAAAGGGTCACGGCATACTCCTGCGCTCAGGATTCTGAACGACCAGTACAGATCGCTGAAAAATACAGCATTCAGCGGTTATTCAGCTAATTCTGTATGGGAATAATAAGCCTGTATTGGGTCTGTATTGTCATGCTTGCGCACGCGCATGCTTTCTGCACGGTATGAGCTGATCGGGAGGAAGCAGCGATGGGTGGCTTGAGCGATGTGCGCTTGCAACTGTTGGGCAAAGAGCTTGAAGGGGGGCAGCAGCAGCGGGTCTACAGTGCCCCGGCTGGGCTTGGGCGACTGGGCTTGATGCTGCATCGCTGGAATACCCGCAAGGCGCTGTTGCAGCTTGATCAGGCGCAGCTGCGCGATGTTGGGTTGACCTGGGAGCAGGCGCGCACTGAAGGGCGCAAGCCGTTCTGGAAGGATTGATTAACGGTTGGGATTCTTGGGCCGCTTTGCGGCCCATCGCAGGCAAGCCAGCTCCTACAGGCTGGCGCGGTCCCTGTAGGAGCTGGCTTGCCTGCGATGGGCTGCAAAGCAGCCCCAAAAATGGCTCTGGCAACAAAGCCCCAGGATCAAACCAACTCTTTCAACCGATGCCAAAGCATCCCCAGCGCCAACAATGGCGAACGCAGATGCCTGCCCCCCGGGAAGGTCACGTGCGGCACCTGCGCAAATAGATCGAAACGCCCGCTCTGCTGGCCACTGATCGCCTCACCCAGCAAGCGCCCAGCCAAGTGCGTGGCATTCAGCCCATGCCCGGAGTAGGCCTGGGCGTAATAGACATTCGCCTGGCTGGCCAGGCGGCCGATCTGCGGCAGGCGGTTGGCGCCGATGCCGATCATCCCGCCCCACTGAAAGTCGATTCGCACATCCGTCAGCTGCGGGAACACCTTGAGCATCTTTGGCCGCATATAGGCGGCGATGTCCTTGGGATCTCGCCCGGAATAATGGCAAGCGCCGCCAAACAACAGACGCTGGTCGGCCGAAAGCCGATAGTAGTCCAGCGCCACCCGCTGATCGCACACCGCCATATTCTGCGGCAGCAACGAGCGCGCGCGTTCCTCACCCAGGGGCTCGGTGGCGATGATGTAGCTGCCAGCGGGCAACACCTTGCCCCCTAGCTCGCGGTTCAGATCGTTGTGATAGGCGTTGCAGCACAGCACCAGGGTGTTGGCGCGAACCCGGCCGCTGGCGGTGTGCACTTGCACCTGCGGCCCGTAGTCGATGCGGGTCACCGCCGACTGCTCATGCAGCTTCACGCCCAACTGGCTGGCCACGGCCGCCTCACCCAACGCCAGGTTGAGCGGATGCAGATGGCCCGAGCCCATGTCGATCAGACCGCCGACATAGCGTTCGGAACCCACCACGGTATGGATCTGTTCAGCCGGCACCAGTTTTAGCTCATGGGCATAGCCCAGGCTGCGCAGCTCTTCGGCGTCTTCGGCGAAACCTTGCAGCTCGCCCGGCTTGTTGGCCAGGTCGCAGTAGCCCCAGGTCAGGTCGCAGTCGATCGCGTGGCGTTCGACCCGCTGGCGCACGATGTCCACTGCTTCCAGGCCCATCAGTTTCAGGCTGCGCACGCCTTGCTCGCCGATGACCGGCAGGAACTGCTCGACGCCATGGCCAACGCCGCGGATCAGTTGCCCGCCATTGCGACCGCTGGCGCCCCAGCCGATCTTATGCGCTTCGAGGAGGATCACCGAGAGGCCGCGCTCGGCCAGTTCGATGGCGGTGTTCAGGCCCGAGTAGCCGCCGCCGACGATGCACACGTCTGCGCTGTGCTCGCCTTCCAAGGCCGGGTAGTCAGGCTGCGGGGCGCTGCTGGCGGCGTAATAGGAGGCGGCGTGCTGCGCGCTGTGGATCATTGGCTCGGCCCTGGGTGTTTGTTGAGGGATGCGAGGATAAGCTGGGGTGGGTGGTGCGGCAACCGGCGCTATCGCGGGGCAAGCCCGCTCCCACGTGACCACAGGTGTAGGCTACCTGGGTATACGCTAGGTGCGGGCTTGCCCCGCGAATGGGCCTATAATTGAGCACATTCTCTTGATCCTAGCGCCGCCATGTCCTGCAATCGCCACAAGATCCACTTCCTGCGCGAGCTCATTCCTTCCTTCGAATGCGAGCCCGGCTGCCACGACTGCTGCGGTCCGGTCACCACTTCAGCAGAAGAAATGGCCCAGCTACCGCGCAAGTCCCAGGCCGAGCAGGACGCCGCCCTCGAGCGCCTGGACTGCGTGCATCTAGGCCCGCAAGGCTGCACGGTCTACGAAGATCGGCCAATGATCTGCCGCCTGTTCGGCACCACCCCGCGCATGGCCTGCCCACGTGGGCGTGGGCCGCAGCAGCCCATCGACCCGCAGGCCGAGCAGTTGGTCCACCAGTTCATCGCCAGTACGCGCCAGGTACTGGTCTGAGCAGCCTCAGTCGGGAATCGGCAGGCACAGGCTCTCTTTGACTTCTTCCATGACGATATAGCTCTTCGACTCGCGCACATGCGGCAGCTTGAGCAGGATGTCGCCCAGCAGCTTGCGGTACGAGGCCATCTCGGAAATCCGTGCCTTCACCAGGTAGTCGAAGTCGCCCGAAACCAAATGGCATTCGAGTACATGCGGCAGCTTGAGCACGGCGCGGCGGAACTCCTCGAAGGTGTCGCCCGACTTGTAGTCCAGGCTGATTTCGACGAACACCAGCAGGCTGCCTTTGAGGTGCTGCGGATTGAGCCGGGCGTTGTAGCCCATGATGATCCCTTCGCGCTCCAGCCGGCGCACGCGCTCGGTGCAAGGGGTCGTGGAAAGCCCTACTTTTTCGCCCAGTTCGGTGAAGGAAATACGCCCGTCATTCTGCAGGATCCGCAGGATGTTGCGGTCGATCTTGTCCAGTTCACGCTTGCTCTGATGCTGGGTTCTCATAGGGGATGCCCCTCCGTAAAAGGCCACTTTGCCAAGAATTGTCGCCAAATATAGGCTTTTATATAGTGAAATGCACTGGCCTGTCCTTCTTATACTGCGCGCATCCATGCCATATCAACAAAAGACTGCGGTGCGCCGCGTGCGAGGGATAAACGATGCGAGTTCTGGTACTTGGTAGCGGTGTAATCGGAACCGCCAGTGCCTACTATCTGGCCCGGCAAGGTTTCGAAGTCACGGTGGTCGACCGCCAGCCAGCGGTGGCCATGGAAACCAGCTTTGCCAACGCCGGCCAGATCTCGCCCGGCTATGCCTCGCCCTGGGCTGCCCCAGGCGTGCCGCTCAAGGCCATCAAGTGGCTGCTTGAACGCCACGCCCCGCTGGCCATCAAGCTGACTGGCGACGTCGATCAGTACCTGTGGATGGCGCAGATGCTGCGCAACTGCACCGCCAGCCGTTATGCGGTGAACAAGGAGCGCATGGTGCGTTTGTCCGAGTACAGCCGTGACTGCCTCGACGAGCTGCGCGCCGAAACCGGCCTGAGTTATGAAAACCGCGCGCTGGGCACCACCCAGCTGTTCCGTACCCAGGCCCAGGTAGACGCTGCGGCTAAAGACATCGCCGTGCTGGAACAGTCCGGCGTGCCTTATGAGCTGCTCGACCGCGACGGCATCGCCCGCGTTGAACCGGCCCTGGCTGGGGTGAAGGATATCCTCGCTGGCGCCTTGCGCCTGCCTAATGACCAGACCGGCGACTGCCAGCTGTTCACCACCAAGCTGGCTGAGATGGCGATCAAGCTGGGTGTGGAGTTCCGCTTCGGCCAGGACATCCAGCGCCTGGACTTCGCTGGCGACCGGATCAACGGTGTGTGGATCGATGGCAAGCTGGAAACCGCCGACCGCTATGTGCTGGCGCTGGGCAGCTACTCGCCGCAGATGCTCAAGCCGCTGGGCATCAAGGCGCCGGTCTACCCGCTCAAAGGCTACTCGCTGACCGTGCCGATCACCGACCCGGCGATGGCCCCGACCTCGACCATTCTCGACGAAACCTACAAGGTCGCCATCACCCGTTTCGACAACCGTATCCGCGTCGGCGGCATGGCTGAAATCGCCGGTTTTGACCTGTCGCTGAACCCGCGTCGACGCGAAACGCTGGAGATGATCGTCAACGACCTTTATCCTCGCGGCGGCGACCTGAGCCAGGCCAGCTTCTGGACCGGCCTGCGTCCGGCGACTCCGGACGGCACGCCGATCGTGGGTGCCACGCCGTTCCGTAACCTGTTCCTCAACACCGGTCACGGCACCTTGGGCTGGACCATGGCCTGCGGCTCCGGCCGTTTGCTGGCCGATCTGATTGCCCGGCGCAAGCCGCAAATCAGTGCCGAAGGCCTCGATATTTCCCGTTACGGCAACAACAAGGAGATCGC
Organism: Pseudomonas urmiensis; assembly: GCF_014268815.2. Classification (NCBI taxonomy): domain Bacteria; kingdom Pseudomonadati; phylum Pseudomonadota; class Gammaproteobacteria; order Pseudomonadales; family Pseudomonadaceae; genus Pseudomonas; species Pseudomonas urmiensis. The sequence goes on along the minus strand of NZ_JABWRE020000001.1, from coordinate 4,892,708 downwards.
CAAGCATGGCAATCCAGCGCCAGCTCACCAATGAGCGCATGAGCCAGATCGTCACCCACAACGGCACCGTTTACCTGGCGGGCCAAGTGGCTGACGACATGAGCGCCGGCATCGAACAGCAGACCCGCGAAACCCTGGCCAGCATCGAGAAGCTGCTGGATCAGGCGGGCACCGACAAGACTCGCCTGCTGTCGGTGACCATCTACCTGAAGGACATCGATGCGCACTTCGCCGGCATGAACGCAGTGTGGGACCAGTGGCTGCCAGAAGGCGTCGCCCCAGCCCGTGCCACGGTCGAAGCCAAGCTGTGCGAGCCGGAAATCCTCGTTGAGCTGTCGGTAGTCGCCGCACTGCCGTAACCCGTTCCCTCACCCCGGCGCGGTGGCACCTACCCCCGTCTGCCGTGCCGGGGATTTATTCAAACCAGAACTGCCAAAAGGCTGCCGCCATGCGTCCCGCCCGTGCCCTGATCGATCTTCAAGCCCTGCGTCACAACTACCGTCTGGCCCGTGAGTTATCCGGCGCCAAGGCCCTTGCCGTGATCAAGGCCGATGCCTATGGTCATGGCGCGGTACGTTGTGCCCTGGCGCTTGAGGCCGAGGCTGATGGCTTTGCCGTGGCCTGCATCGAGGAAGCCCTGGAGCTACGTGCGGCAGGCATCAAGGCCCCGGTGCTATTGCTCGAAGGCTTCTTCGAGGCCAGCGAACTGGCCCTGATCAGCGAGCATGACCTGTGGTGCGTGGTGCACTCGCTGTGGCAGCTGGAAGCGATCGAGCAGACCCCGGTCAGCAAGCCGCTGAAGATCTGGCTCAAGCTCGATACCGGTATGCACCGGGTTGGCGTTCATCCGAAGGATTACCACGACGCTTACCAGCGCCTGCTGGCCAGCGGCAAGGTCGCGCGCATTGTGCTGATGAGCCACTTCGCCCGCGCCGACGAACTGGATGTCGACTCGACTGCGCAACAGGTGGCGGTATTCGAAGCTGCTCGCCAGGGCCTGAGCGCCGAGTGCAGCCTGCGCAACTCCCCGGCAGTGCTGGGCTGGCCGCACGTGCCGAGCGACTGGGTGCGCCCCGGCATCATGCTGTACGGTGCTACCCCGTTCGAAGTCGCCCAGGCTGAGGCCGCACGCCTGCAACCGGTGATGACCCTGCAATCGCGGATCATCAGCGTGCGCGAGCTGCCGGCTGGCGAGCCGGTGGGCTACGGCGCCAAGTTCGTCAGTCCGCGCCCGACCCGCGTCGGCGTGGTGGCCATGGGGTATGCCGATGGCTATCCGCGTTTGGCGCCTACCGGTACGCCGGTAATGGTCGCCGGCAAGCGCACCCAGTTGATCGGCCGAGTGTCGATGGACATGCTCTGCGTCGACCTCACCGACATCCCCGAAGCGACCCTGGGCAGCCCGGTCGAGCTGTGGGGCAAGCAGGTACTGGCCAGCGATGTGGCGATGGCTGCGGGCACCATCCCCTACCAGATCTTCTGCAACCTCAAACGCGTGCCGCTGGACTATATCGGCGAATAAGGCGCTGAAGCGGACAGGCTGGGGCCTCGAGTGTTGTAAATACTGAACGGCATTGCCATGATATCGTTCACATTCGACCCCATCTCGACCGTTTCAGGAGGCTCCAGCTTTGGACGTCGGCGAACGACTGCAAGCCATCCGCAAGCTCAAGGGCCTGTCCCAGCGTGAACTCGCCAAGCGCGCGGGGGTAACCAACAGCACCATCTCGATGATCGAGAAGAACAGCGTGAGCCCGTCGATCAGCTCCCTGCGCAAGGTGCTCAGCGGCATTCCCATGTCCATGGTCGAGTTCTTTTCGGTCGAACTGGCGTCGGAGAGTCCCACGCAGATCGTCTACAAAGCACACGAGCTGATCGATATCTCCGACGGTGCGGTGACCATGAAGCTGGTCGGCAAGTCGCACCCCAATCGGGCGATTGCCTTCCTCAACGAGGTTTATCCACCGGGTGCCGACACCGGCGAAGAGATGTTGACCCACGATGGCGAAGAGACCGGCATTTTGCTCGAAGGCCGCCTGGAGCTGGTGGTCGGCACCGAGACCTTCCTGCTCGAAGCCGGCGACAGCTACTACTTCGAAAGCACCCGCCCGCATCGATTTCGCAACCCCTTCAACGAGCCTGCCCGGCTGATCAGCGCTGCCACGCCGTCGAACTTTTGATCCAGCGCAGCGTATTGCTTCGCCAATACCCCTTTCCAGTGTGTGGTCGTTTCACGGCTCTTGGGATCCCGCTATACTTTTCAACGCCCGCAATTCGTGGCTGCGGGCGTGATTAGCCACCATGAGGGTGTACGCGTGAACCAAATCAAGAAGATGCTGGCCGTACCAGCAGCCGTTTTCGCCCTCTGGGCACTCAATGCACACGCAGCGACCAACGATGAACTTGCCAAGCGCCTGGAGCCGGTCGGCCAGGTGTGTGTCCAGGGCCAGGAGTGCAAAGGCATGGAAGTGGCGACCGCTGCCAGCGGCGGTGGGGCGAAGACGCCCGATGAAGTTATCGCCAAGCACTGCAACGCCTGCCATGGCACCGGCCTGCTGAATGCGCCGAAGATTGGCGATACCGCCGCGTGGAAAGAGCGCGCCGATCACCAGGGCGGCTTGGATGGCATCCTGGCCAAGGCGATCACCGGCATCAACGCCATGCCGCCGAAAGGCACCTGTGCCGATTGCTCGGATGAAGAGCTCAAGGCTGCGATCAAGAAGATGTCTGGCCTTTGAGGCTTAACTGAATTTGCACAGCCCGCCGTTTGGCGGGCTTTGTGTTTGCGGGCTTGAATTGGTGCTGTCCTTTTCGCGGGCAAGCCCGCTCCCACAGGGATCATCGCTCACCCTGTGGTAGCGGGCTTGCCCGCGAATAGGCCTATGCAGCAATTGCAGGCTGCCCACGGTCCAACCCCTGAATGCACGGATGTCACAGGAGGCACAGATGGCCCACAGCTGTTCCATCGACCAGGCGGTCGAGCATGTCCTCGCTCACCTGCCGGCGCATATCCACATGGGCCTGCCCCTGGGCCTGGGTAAGCCCAATGCCTTCGTCAACGCGCTCTACGCCAGAATCCGCGCGCTGCCTGAGCGGCGCCTGACCATCTACACCGCGCTGACCCTGGGCCGCCCACCGCTGGGCGACGGCCTGCAACGGCGCTTCCTCGAACCCTTCATCGAACGGGTGTTCGCCGACTACCAAGAGCTCGACTACCTCGCCGACCTGCGCAATGACCAACTGCCAGCGAACATCCGCGTCGAGCAGTTCTTCATGCAGCCCGGCAGCCTGCTGCACAGCGCCATGGCCCAGCAGGACTACGTCAGCAGCAACTACAGCCATGCCGCCCGCGACATTAACGCCAAGGGCCTCAACCTGGTGGCGCAGTTGGTGGCCGCAACGCCGGAGTATCCTGATCAGCTGAGCCTGGCCTGCAACCCGGACATCACCCTCGACCTGCTACCCATGATCGCCAAGCGACGTGCCGCCGGCGAAACCATCCTGATCCTCGGCCAAGTGCACAGCGAGTTGCCCTACATGCCGGGTGCTGCGCAGCTGGGGCGAGAGGCGTTCGACCTGTTGATCGACGAGCCGGAGCAGCGGCGGCTGTTCTCCACTCCGAACATGCCGGTCGCGACCCAAGACCATTGCATCGGCTTGCATGCCAGCACCCTGGTGCGCGACGGCGGCACCCTGCAGATCGGCATCGGCGCCATGGGCGACGCCGTGGCGGCAGCCTTGCTGGCGCGTCAGGGCGACAACCAGGGCTATCGCGCCTTGCTCAACGAGCTGGACGTCGGCCCCTGGCAGCCACTGATCGACAGCGAAGGCGGCCTGGATGCCTTCGCCCAAGGCCTGTATGGCTGCAGCGAAATGTTCGTCAACGGCCTCCTGGCGTTGGCCGAAGCTGGGGTGGTGCGCAGGCCTGCCGATGAGCACGGGGTACTGGTGCATGGCGGATTTTTCCTCGGCCCGCGCGCGTTCTACCAGCGCCTGCGCGAGATGCCGCTGGAGCAGCGCAAGCAATACGCGATGACCGCCATCAGCTTTATCAACGAACTGTACGGCCAGGAAGAGCTCAAGCGCCGTCAGCGCCGCGATGCACGCTTCATCAACACGGTGTTCGGCATGACCCTGCTAGGCGCCGGGGTGGCCGATCAGTTGGAAGATGGTCGCGTGCTCAGCGGCGTCGGCGGTCAGTACAACTTCGTTGCCCAGGGCCATGCGCTGGAAGGCGGGCGTTCGATTCTGCTGCTCAGGAGCTGGCGCGAGGCGGGCGGCGAGGTGACCTCGAACCTGTTCTGGACCTATGGCCACTGCACCATTCCCCGCCATCTGCGCGACATCGTGGTGACTGAGTACGGCATTGCTGACCTGCGCGGGCAGACTGACAGCGAGGTAATCGCGCGCTTGCTGGCGATCAGCGATTCACGCTTTCAGGCTGAATTGATGGAGCAGGCCAAGGCGGCGGGCAAGCTGGCCAAGGATTTCGAGTTGGACGAGCGCTTCAGGGACAACACACCTGAGCGGCTGGAGGCGCTGCGCGAGCATCATCCGCGGTTGTTCCCGGAGTATCCGTTGGGCAGTGATTTCACCGCCGAAGAGAGGGATTTGCTAAGGGCGCTGAACTGGCTCAAGAGCAAGTTCAAGCTGAGCGAGGTGTTGCAGTTGGGCAAGGCGGCACTGGATGCGCCGGCGCCTGAGGCCTATCCGACGCAGCTGGCGCGGATGGGGCTGGAGCAGCCGCAGGGGCTGAAGGAGGAGCTGTACCAGCGGTTGTTGCTGGCCGGATTGCAGGCGACTCGCTGAGGTAGGCGAGCTGCTAGCCACTAGGGCGTAGCGTGGGAGCGGGCTTGCCCCGCGATAGCGTCATAGCAGACAGCGAAGGCGCTCCTGCTTATGCTATCGCGGGGCAAGCCCGCTCCCACGATGCCCGCGAGGCCAGTCGAGTCACTCGATGAGGCTCCCACGATGCCCGCGAGGCCAGTCGAGTCACTCGATGAGGCTCCCACGAGGCCCGCGATGTCAGTCGAGTCACTCGATGAGGCTCTCACCATGCCTGCGCGGCAGTCGAATTACTCGATGAAGCTAACCACGCCGCCTTCCAGCGATTTCACCCGAGCCAGCGACTCAACGCGATAGCCCTGGCTATCGAGCTCGGCACGCCCACCCTGGAACGACTTCTCGATGACGATGCCCAGACCGGCAACGGTAGCGCCCGCCTGCTTGATGATCGAGATCAGCGCTTGCGATGCCTTGCCGTTGGCCAGGAAGTCGTCGATCACCAGCACGCGGTCGCTGCTGTTGAGGTGACGCGGCGAGATCGCCACGGTGTTCTCGGTCTGCTTGGTGAAGGAATACACCGAGGCGGTCAGCAGGTTCTCGGTCAGGGTCAGCGACTGGTGCTTGCGGGCGAAGATCACCGGCACACCCAGCTTCAGACCCGTCATCACCGCCGGGGCGATGCCCGAGGCTTCTATGGTGACGATCTTGGTCACGCCGCTGTCTGCATACAGACGGGCGAATTCGTCACCGATCAGCTGCATCAGCGCAGGGTCGATCTGGTGGTTGAGAAACGCGTCGACTTTGAGAACCTGGTCGGAAAGCACGATGCCTTCTTCGCGAATCTTCTGCTGCAGTGCTTCCACTGGTGTATTCCTCGATGTAGCAAAAATGGCCACGGCGATGTGCTGTGGCAAAGTTTAAAGGTGATTAGCGCTTGAGCATGGCCCGTATATCGGCCAATGCGTTGTTGCCACGCGCGGCTTTGACTTCCACCGGCGCATCATCCAGGCCTTCCCACGACAGATCGTCCGGCGGCAGTTCGTCGAGGAACCGGCTGGGCGTGCAGTCGATGATTTCGCCGTATTGCTTGCGCTTGGCGGCGAAGGTGAAGGCCAGGGTCTGGCGCGCGCGGGTGATGCCCACGTAAGCCAGGCGCCGCTCCTCTTCGATGGTGTCGGCCTCGATGCTGGAGCGGTGCGGGAGGATCTCTTCTTCCATGCCCATGATGAACACGTAGGGAAATTCCAGGCCCTTGGAGGCGTGCAAGGTCATCATCTGCACGCCTTCGGCGTTCTCTTCTTCTTCCTGCTGGCGCTCGAGCATGTCACGCAGCACCAGCTTGCCGATGGCGTCTTCGATGGTCATGTCACCCTCTTCGTCTTTCTCGAGGGTGTTCTTCAGCGCATCGATGAGGAACCAGACGTTGCTGATACGAAAATCCGCGGCTTTGTCGCTGGCGGTGTTCTGGCGGATCCAGTTCTCGTAGTCGATGTCGCGGACCATTTCGTGCAGCGCGGCGATCGGGTCGTCCAGTGCCACCTTTTGGCGGACCCCATCGAGCCAATGCTTGAAACGCTGCAAGCGCTCGGTATAGCGCGCATCGAGGTGCTCGCCCAGGCCCATCTCATCGCTGGCGGCGTACATCGACACGCCACGCTCGGTGGAGTAGTTGCCGAGCTTTTCCAGGGTGGTCGAGCCGATTTCCCGGCGTGGTACGTTGATTACCCGCAGGTAGGCGTTGTCGTCATCCGGGTTGACCAACAGGCGCAGGTAGGCCATCAGGTCCTTGACCTCCTGGCGGCCGAAGAAGCTGTTACCGCCCGACAGGCGATACGGCACCTGGTGGTGCTGCAGCTTCAACTCGATTAGCTTGGCCTGGTAGTTGCCCCGGTAAAGGATGGCGAAGTCGCTGTAGGGGCGGTCGGTGCGCAGGTGCAAGGTGAGGATTTCCATGGCCACCCGCTCGGCCTCGGCCTCTTCGTTCTTGCAGCGGATCACGCGGATCTCGTCGCCGTGGCCCATCTCGCTCCACAGCTGTTTCTCGAACGCATGCGGGTTGTTGGCGATCAGCACGTTGGCGCAGCGCAGGATGCGGCTGGTGGAGCGGTAGTTCTGCTCGAGCATCACCACTTTCAAGGACGGGTAGTCATCCTTGAGCAGCATCAGGTTTTCTGGACGGGCGCCACGCCAGGCGTAGATCGACTGGTCATCGTCGCCCACCACGGTGAACTGGTTGCGCATGCCGATCAGCATCTTCACCAGCAGGTACTGGCTGGCGTTGGTGTCCTGGTATTCGTCGACCAGCAGGTAGCGCACCTTGTTCTGCCAGCGCTCGAGTACCTCGGGGTTTTCCTGGAACAGCTTGACCGGCAGCAGGATCAGGTCGTCGAAGTCCACCGCGTTGAACGCCTTGAGCGTGCGCTGGTAGTGGGTGTAGACGATGGCGGCGGTCTGCTCACGCGGGTTGCGCGCGTTCTCCAGGGCCTCGGCGGGCATGATCAGGTCGTTTTTCCAGGCACCGATCATGTTCTTGATCTCGTCGATGCCGTCGTCGCCGGAGTATTCCTTTTGCATGATGTCCGACAGCAACGCCTTGATGTCGGTCTCGTCGAAGATCGAGAACCCCGGCTTATAGCCAAGGTGCTGATGCTCCTTGCGGATGATGTTCAGGCCCAAGTTGTGGAAGGTGCACACCGTCAGCCCACGGCCTTCTCCGGCGCGCAGCAGGGTGCCGACCCGCTCCTTCATCTCGCGCGCGGCCTTGTTGGTAAAGGTCATCGCGACGATGTACTGGGCGCGGATGCCGCAGTTCTGGATCAGGTGGGCGATCTTGCGCGTGATCACGCTGGTCTTGCCGGAGCCTGCACCGGCGAGCACCAAAAGAGGGCCGCCGACGTAGTCACAGGCTTCCTGTTGCCGGGGATTGAGTCGGGACATGCTAGAAACCGGGGGTCGCCAGAAAATAGCCGCGCATTCTAACAGGCAAGTGGTGCTTATGGCGCGACCGTCTGACGCCAGAGTCAGACTTTTGTGGCCTCATCGCGGGGCAAGTCCTCCCTTACACCGCCAGTGAGATACCGCTGGGTGCGGGCTTGTCCCGCGATGAGGAGCACGCAAATCGGATTTGCCGCTCAGCCAACTTTCGCGCAGGATGCACGACAAAATACGTCGGACCGCAGGCCATGGAAGGGTATGTATTAAAGTGAAAATCATTTTCAATCATGAGGTAGGATACTTCGCGTTCACCGTACTACCGACCAAGCCCTAAGGAGCCAGCTTGTCCACGCCTGTCGAACCCTTGCGTTTGCTGCTGTTGGCCGATGAGCCGGAATGGGCCGCCTGTTTGCGCGACTGCTTGAAGCCACTGGCGGGCAGCGCGGTACTGTTGACCGCACCGAACTGGGAGGCCGTCGACAGCCTGTTTGCCCACGACCGCCAGGCTGTGGTGCTGGCCACCCCGGCCTTGCTGCCCAGCCCTGGCCGCTGCGACCTACCGACCATCCTGTTGCTGGAGCATGAGCCCGAGGCGCCCCCCGCCGGGGTCAGCGACTGGTTGGTGCAGGCCCAGTTGACCTGCGACACCCTACGCCGCTCGCTGCGCCATGTGCGTGAACGGGGCGTATTGGTGGCCACCTTGCAGCGCCTGGCCGAGCAAGACCCACTGACCGGTATCGCCAACCGCCAGGGCTTTCAGGCCCTGTTGACTACCCGCCTGGCCGAGAACGACGGCCGCGGCGTGGCCCTCGGTCATCTCGATCTGGACAACTTCCGCCACGTCAACGACGCCTTGGGCCACCAGGGCGGCGATCGGCTGATCCTGCAAGTGGTTACCCGCCTCAAGCATCAGCTGGATGCCGGCGACCAGCTGGCCCGCCTGGGTAGCGACGAGTTTGCCCTGTTGATCGACACCCGCCGCGATGCCAATCGCGCCGAGTGGGTCGCCGAACGCATCGTCGAAGCCCTCGCCGAGCCGTATTGGATCGATGGAGAAAGCCTGCTGGTTGGCTGTAGCCTGGGCCTGGCCCACGCCCGCGCCCAAGGGGGCGCCGACCCGCTGATGTGGCACGCGCACATCGCCATGCGCCAGGCCAAGAGCAGCCAAGGCTGCACCTTCCATGTGTTCAACGAGCGGATCAACCGCAACGCCCGCAGCCTTGCCGACCTTGAGGGCGAGCTGCGCCGCGCCTTGCGCCGCGATGAGCTGGAGCTGCATTACCAGCCGCGACTCAATCTTGCCGATGGCCGTATCGTTGGCCTTGAGGCGCTGGTGCGCTGGAATCACCCGGAGCGCGGTTTGCTGGCACCCAGCGAGTTCGTGCCGTTGGCCGAACAGAGCGGGCTGATCGTGCCGTTGGGTTACTGGGTCATCTCGCGTGCCCTGCGTGACATGCAGGCGCTGCGCGAACACGGCCTGCAACCACTGCACATGGCAGTCAACCTGAGCTTCCGCCAGTTCCAGGACAGCCAGCTGCTGGCGACCCTGAGCCGGCTGATCATCGAGCATGGCGTCGATGCGCGCTGGTTGGAGTTCGAGCTGACCGAAACGGCGGTGATGCGCCGCAATGAGCTGGTGCGCCAGACCATGGATGCGCTGGGCCGGCTTGGCGTGCGCTTCTCGCTGGATGACTTCGGCACTGGGTTCTCTTCGTTCGTCCACCTCAACAGCTTGCCGATCACCCTGCTCAAGGTCGATCGCAGCTTTGTCGGTGGCATGGAAATGCGCGAGGAGAACCGCAAGTTGGTGCACGCGATGATCAACCTGGCGCATAACCTCAACCTGGAGGTCGTGGCCGAAGGGGTCGAGAGTGAGGAGCAGATGGCGTTACTGCGCGGTTTTGGTTGCGATCAGGTGCAAGGGTTCCTGGTCAGCAGGCCGTTGCCGGTGGGAGAGTTGATCGAGTATCTGACACGCACGCCAGCAGCGGGTATCTGTGCTGTCTGATCGGGCCTCATCGCGGGGCAAGCCCGCTCCCACGCAAACCCGCACTCACGTGTAGGAGCATTACGTGGGAGCGGGCTTGCCCCGCGATGAGGGCCTCAAGATCAAGCCGAAACCGCCGCCTTACCGCCAATCCCAGCCTTGCGCATCAACCGCTTCATCCGCCACTCGAAACCAAACGTCAGCGCCACCGAAGCACAGGCCAGCCCCAACGCCAGCCCCCACCAGATCCCTACCGCCCCGCCGCTCAGATTGAAGGCAAACAGCCAGGCCGCCGGCGCACCTACCAGCCAGTAACAGCACAGGCCAATCAGGAACGTGGTCTTGGCGTCTTTCAGCCCGCGAATCGAACCCATGGCGATGGTCTGCACGCCATCGAACAATTCAAACCAGGCCGCCACCATCACCAGGCTCACCGCCAGCTGGAAGATCCCGGCAAACGCTGGATCATCACGGTTGATGAACAGCCCCACCAGCTCTTGCGGCAACAGCCAGAACAGCGCAGCAAAGCCGAACATCAGCAGTGCGCCAAAGCCGATGCCCACCCGCCCGGCACTGCGCGCGGCAAGCAGATTACCGGCGCCGAAGTACAGCCCCACACGCATGGTCACCGCATAGGACAAACCGGTCGGCACCATGAACGCGGTAGACACGATCTGCAGGGCAATCTGGTGCGCGGCCAGCTCGGTACTGCCCAGCACGCCCATGCACAACGCGGCGAAAGCGAACAAGCCGACCTCGACCATGTACGTGCCACCAATCGGCAGGCCCAGGCGCCACAGCTCGCGCAGTGCTGGCAACGACGGCCGCGACAGGCCCTTGCGCAGCGGGTAGGCGGCATAGAACGAGTGCCAGCGGATATACAAGGCCAGGGCGATGGCCATGCCCAGCGAAACCAGGGCGGTCACCATGCCGATGCCCATCAAACCGAGCTTGGGCAGGCCGAACATGCCCTCGATCAAGGCATGGTTGAACAGGTAGTTGAGCACCGTGCCGACCAGGCTGATGACCATCACCGGGGTCGAGCGGCCCAAGGCGCTGGTAAAGCCGCGCAGGGCCATGAATGTCAGGTAGCTGGGCAGGGCCAGCGGCAGCAGGGTGAGAAACTGCATGGCGGCATCGACGTTGGCCGGCTGCTGGCCAAACATCAGCAACACCGGCCCCAGGTTCCACAGCACCAGCGCTGCGCCCAACGCCAGGCCCCAGGCCAGCCAGATACCGGCTTGGGCCAGGCGCGTGGCGCCGGCAATGTCGCCTGCGCCCTTGCGAATCGCCACCAGGGTGCCGACTGCGGCGATCACCCCCAGGCAGAAAATCGACACGAACGAATAGCTCGCCGCACCCAGGCCGCCACCGGCGAGGGCCTGCGGGCTGATGCGGGCCATCATCAGGGTGTCGGTGAGCACCATCAGCATGTGCGCCAACTGCGAGGCGATCAGCGGCCCGGCCAGGCGCAGCAAAGCCTTGAGTTCAGTGGTGGGCGCGACATGCATGGGTAGGGTCCTTTTTCCTTAGGGGTGGGGCAGGGCGAGGATTCTGAGGCTTTGGTCAACTTTGCACAAAAGGATAAATGCGATCGTTGGCATGAGTTCTACTCATGCATGTATGATTTCCAAGACCACTTGCATGCCCCCAGATCATAGGTGCGAAATGTCCCGTCAGCTTCCTCCGTTGTATGCGCTACGCGCATTTGAGGCCGCAGCCAGGCACAGCTCATTCACCCGTGCGGGCGAAGAGTTGTCGATCACCCAGAGTGCAGTCAGCCGGCATATCCGGACCCTTGAGGAGCACTTCGCCTGTCGCTTGTTCGTGCGCAGCGGCCGTAGCCTGCAACTGACCGAGGCTGCGCGGGTGCTGTTGCCGGGGGTGCGCGATGGCTTTGCCGCCTTGGAGCGAGCCTGCGACACCTTGCGCGGCGAAGATGACATTCTGCGCATGAAAGCCCCCTCGACCTTGACCATGCGCTGGTTACTGGCACGGCTGAGCCGCTTTCGCCACCTGCAGCCGGGTAACGAGGTGCAACTGACCAGTGCCTGGATGGATGTCGATCATGTGGACTTCAATCAGGAGCCATTCGATTGCGCGGTGCTGCTCAGTGACGGCGTCTTCCCTGCGGACTGGGAAGTGCGCCGGCTGTTCTCGGAGCTGCTGATCCCTGTCGGCGCGCCAGAGCTGCTCAAGGAGGGGCCGTGGGATGAGCGGCGCCTGGCCGGTATCGAGCTGCTCCACCCAACCCCGGACAAACGCGACTGGCGCAGCTGGCTGGCGCGCATGGGGCTGAGCGACAAGGTCTCGCTCAAGGGCGGGCAGGTGTTCGATACCCTGGAGCTGGGGATGATTGCCGCGGCGCGTGGCTACGGCATCTCCATGGGCGATTTGCTGATGGTGGCCGAGGATGTGGCGCAGGGGCGGCTAAGCCTGCCGTGGCCGACGGCAGTGGCCAGCGGCATGGATTACTACCTGGTGTGGCCACGGACCCGACCGGGTGGCGAGCGCTTGCGCCGGCTCAGTGGGTTTTTGCAGGAAGAGGCAGCGGCTATGGATCTGCCGGATGTGCAGATCCTATCGGCGGGCGCCTGACAAAACGCCTGGGAGCGAGCCCTACTGCGTCGAAAACGTTTGCGAATCTCCCGGTCCGACACTCAAGTATTCGCCCGCGACGCCGATTCAGTGGCACCAGCGTCCCGCTAGAGGATGCGTTTCCCCGTAGATCGAAGTGGGCGGTCAGCGTGATCAGGATGATCCCGGCCTCTTGCCAGGAGCTTCCTCATGTCTGAACCCCGTGCCCGGATTGCCTCGCAACTCGGTATCGCCCTCGCCATCGTGCTGGCGTTGGTCATCACCGGCAGTACCTTGTTCGCCCTGCGTTCGCTGGACAGCGCCAACCTCGCCACCCGCCAGGAGCACCTGGCCAGCGAAGCGCGGCTGCTGGCTGACCAGCTCGATACCTTCCACGGTTCGCTCAAGGACAACACCCAGCGCCTGAGCGGCCTGTTCGAGCGCCGCTTCGCGTCTGGCCTTGCGCTGCACGCAGGAGAAACCGTCAACGTCGCAGGCCAGGCTACCCCGGCCCTGTACCTGGGCGAGCACCTGCTGAACAACGACTTCCGGCAAGTCGACGAATTCCAGCAGATGACCGCTGGGGTCGCGACGCTGTTCGTGCGCAGCGGCGACGACTTCATTCGCATCAGCACCTCGCTGACCAAACAGGACGGCAGCCGCGCCATCGGCACCCAGCTCGACCGCCAGCACCCGGCGTATGCCAAGCTGATGGCCGGGCAGACCTACGTCGGCCGGGCGCTGCTGTTCGAACGCAACTACATGACCCGCTACGTGCCGGTGCGCGATGGCGGCGGGCGGGTTATCGCCGTGCTGTTCGTCGGCTTCGACTACACCGACGCACAGAACGCCCAGTTGGCCAATCTCAAGCGTTTTCGCATTGGCCACACCGGCTCGCTGGCGCTGCTCGACGAGCAGGGTAAATGGTTGGTCCAGCCGGCCGATGTACGCGACCCCGACAGCGCTGCACACGCAGTGAAGGCACTGGCGGCGCAGCCGGGCAGCGGCAGCTTCTGGGCCAGTGGCAAAGAGCAAGTGTTCAGCGTTGCGATGCCGTTTGCCGAAGGCCCATGGACTGTGGTGGCGAGCATGCCTGAAGCAGAAATCCGCGACGTCACCTGGAGTGTCGGCCTGCGCCTGGCCATCGGCAGCCTGCTGGCCATGCTGTTGGCAGTGGCCGCGACGTTGTTCCTGCTGCGGCGCAAGCTGCGCCCGTTGGGTGACCTGGTGCGCCAGGCCGAAGCCTTGGGCGCGGGTAACTTGAGTGCGCGCCTGGCCGTCAGCAGCCATGACGAGATCGGCCAGTTGGCGCGCAGCTTCAACCAGATGGGTGATGCGCTATCGACCATGGTCGAGCACATCCGCAGCGCTTCCGAGCAAGTCAGTGGCCGCGCGCGTTCGCTGGCCGGATTGTCCTCCGGCGCCTGTGAGGGCATGGAGCAGCAGTCGGGCGAGATCACCAGCATGGCTGGCGCGGTGGAAGAGTTCAGCGCTACCTCGATGAACATCGCCGACAACATGGCCGGTACCGAGCGCATGGCCCGCGACAACGTCCAGCACACCAGGGTGGGGCGCTCGGCGATGGACGAAGCGTCGGCCTCGCTGCGCCAGATTGCCGATGCCTTGGGTGGCACTGCCGAGGTGATGGACACCCTGGGAGCGCGCTCGCAGGAAATTGGCGGCATCGTTGGTGTGATCACCGCCATCGCCGAACAGACCAACCTGCTCGCGCTCAACGCCGCCATCGAAGCCGCCCGCGCGGGCGAGCAGGGCCGTGGCTTTGCCGTAGTTGCCGATGAAGTGCGTGGCCTGGCTGCGCGTACTCGCTCGGCGACCGATGAAATTTCCGCGATGATTGGCAGCATTCAGCAGCAGACCGGGCATGCCATCAGCACCCTGGAGCAGGGCAACCGCCTGATGCAGGAAGGCCTGGAGCGCAATGACAAGGTGGCTGACGCCCTGGCGCGTATCGATGAACAGAGCCGCAGCGCGGGCGAGCAGTTTGCCGCGATCAGTACCGCGACCCAGGAGCAGAGCAGTACGGCGAACGTACTGAGCCGCAATCTGCAGAGCATCGCCCAGGCCAACAGTGAGCAGCGTGACGTGGCCAATGAGCTGGCCACCACTGCGCGGGAGTTGGAAGGGTTGGCGGCGCAGCTGCGCCAGGAAGTCGATCGGTTTCGGGTTGGTGGTTGATTGACCTGACACTATCGCGGGGCAAGCCCGCTCCCACAATTTGCGTGGGAGCGGGCTTGCCCCGGGATAGCGGTCCTTGGGCTTACAACGAGCCCAGGTTCAACGCCTGCGCACACGCTTGCAACGAGCGCTGCTCACTCTGCGCATACAGCGCCAATTCATCCTGCACCTGCAACCCCAGCGCCGCTTCGAAGGCCTCGCGGTTGGCATTGCTGCCGTACTCCGCCTGCGCATCGTCGCCCAGGTTGGACTGGAAAATCCCCGCCGCACTCACCGGCAGGAAGTCTTCGTACACCAACGCCTCGAAATGCACATGCCCGGCATCGATCAGCCCTTGCAGGTCGCTCGGTCGCTCGGCCTGATCGCGTGCGGCCAAGCCCTTCTCGGTGGCGAAATAGCGGAAATACGCCAAGCCCTGCTCACGCATCTGCGTCAGGTCATCGGGGAAGGCTGCAAAGGTCTGTGCCAGCAATGCGCGGTAGCGTTCGGCATTGGCTTCGGCAGGCACGCCACCCAGCGCTGCGCGGGTGGCATCGAGCAGCTTGTCGTAGAGCTGGCGGCCTTTTGGGGTCAATGCTGCACCGCGCTGTTCGATCTCGCCGAAACGTGCGGTGTGGCTGCCCTCGCTACCCTGTTGATCGCTGAACGCAACCTTCTCTTGCAGCGCCTTGAAGCTGGTCTGGCGCAGCAGGATCGGGTGACGGCGGGTGGGCGGGCCTTCGACCACCGCCTTGGGCGGAATACCCTTGGCCGGCATGCCAACCTGGATCGCATCGATGTCCAGGGTGCGCGGGGTCAGGTGGTTGATGTGCGGGCCTTTGAACGCCACCACGTCGGCGATCAGGCGATGCTGGTCGTGCAGTTGCTGGTACTGCTCGGCGGTGACGGTCGCGTCCTGGTGCCAGCGGAAGGTGTGCAGCGCTTCGCTGACGAAAGCCTCGGCGTCAGTTGCACTCAAGCCACCATCGCGTTCGCACTGGGCGATCAGCTCCAGTGCACGCGGGGTGAAGATCTGTCGCTTGGCCAAAATGCTCTCGGCCAGGGCGCGCAGTTGCGGGTTGTCGATCAGCTCCAGGCGCAGCAGCGAGGTGAACACCCGGAACGGGCTGACATGCAGCGACTGCTCGTGCACCGCGCGGAATGCAGTGGAGTGCACCGGTACACCCGCCGAGCTTAGGTCGTAGTAGCCGACCGGTTGCATGCCCATGACTGCGAACAGACGGGCAATGGTTGCCAGCTCGGCAGCAGTGCCGACGCGGATGGCGCCATGGCGTTCCTGGTCGAGCCGCTCGATTTCACCGGTCCAGCGCAGGGCCTCGGCGACCTGCGGCTGCTGCTGCATGACCTGCTGGTTGATCTCGCTTACCAGCTCCAGCAGCGTGCCGTAGAGGGGCACTTCCTGTTTGTACATGAGCGACATGGCGGCAGAGAACTGCGCGCGGATGCTGTCTGGGCTGACGAAATCATGGGCGGGCATCGCAAGCTTCCTGATGGTGAATGGGACCGTTACATGAAAGCGGGGAATGCACATGGGCCACAAGCGAAAAAAAGTAGAGGTGTCATTCCCTTTTTGATTGACCTTGAGGGCCTATCGCGGGGCAAGCCCGCTCCCACGTGATAAAGCGTAGGGCTTGCCCCGCGATTGCAATATGGCTGCCCACATCCGTTCAACCCGTTAATTGCTCTCGGGTCCATTCCACAAGCGCCCTGACTTTCGGCACCTCTGCCGCGTGCTCGGCAAACGCCAGGTAATGCGCGCCATGGCTACGCATCGCATGATTCCAGGCAATCACCAGGCTGCCATCGCCCAGCTCCTTTTCCACCAGATAGCGCGGCACTAACGCCACCCCACAGCCTGCCTGCGCAGCACTCAAGGCCATATAGAACGTATCGAAGCGCGGCCCGTGGTAACTGTTATCGGTATGCAGCCCCTGTTCCAGGAACCACTCATGCCATGCTTCTGGCCGCGACGCACTCTGCATCAGCACCAACTCCGCCACCTGCGCCGCATCGGTCAACTCGCGCCCCTGTAGCAGCTCTGGCGCGCACACCGGCACCACCTCTTCACGGAACAGCTCCACGCACGTTGCACCCGGCCAGGTGCCTTGGCCAAAGAAGAACACCACATCGGCAGAGCCTTGCAGCAGTGAGAACGGCTCCATCTCGTTGCGGATATCCAGGTGGATGTTCGGGTGGCGTTTACCGAAACCCTTGAGGTGCGGAATCAACCAGCGCACGCCAAAACTCGGCTGAGTGGCTACCTTCAATATCTCGGTCTGCTCGCCATAGGTCAGGATGTAGCGGCTGGACATGTCGACCTGGTTGAGGATCTTGTTCACCTCGGCCAGGTACAGGCTGCCGGCCGGCGTCAGTTGCAGGCGCCGACGAATACGCAGGAACAGGTGATTGCGCAGCATCTCTTCGAGCTGCGCGACTTGCTTGCTGACCGCGCTCTGGGTCAGGTGCAGTTCTTCTGCGGCGCGGGTGAAGCTTAAGTGACGGGCTGCGGCTTCGAAGCACTGCAGGGCCGTCATCGACGGCACCAGACGTTTGGACATAGCAGTCTCTATGGCAAGGGATCATGAGCTGAGGGAATGATATGCGGAATAAAGGTCGTTTGTTGCACCGCTGTGATCGGATTAATACTGATCCACATCACCTTTACCACCCTTCACCCGATGTAGGAGAAGCACAATGGTTGCTGCATTGCTCGAGCGTCTAGGCGTCGCTGCCCAGGCTTACACCCAGGGCGACTACCCTGTTCACACCCCGATCGATGGTAGCCAGATCGCTACGGTGAAGCTGCTCGGCAAGGCCGAGACCACTGCGCGCATCGACCAGGCCCATGCTGCCTTTGAAGCCTGGCGCAGTGTGCCGGCCCCGCGTCGCGGTGAGTTGGTGCGTCTGTTCGGTGAAGTGCTGCGCGAACACAAGGCCGACCTCGGTGAGCTGGTCTCGGTCGAAGCCGGCAAGATCACTCAGGAAGGCCTGGGTGAAGTACAGGAAATGATCGACATCTGCGACTTCGCCGTAGGCCTGTCGCGCCAGCTGTACGGCCTGACCATCGCCTCCGAGCGCCCTGGCCACCACATGCGTGAATCCTGGCACCCGCTGGGCGTGGTCGGCGTGATCAGCGCCTTCAACTTCCCGGTCGCGGTCTGGGCATGGAACACCGCGCTGGCGCTGGTCGCCGGTAACGCCGTGGTGTGGAAACCTTCGGAGAAGACCCCGCTGACCGCCCTGGCGTGCCAGGCGCTGTTCGACAAAGCCCTGAAAGCCTTTGGCGATGCCCCTGAAGGTTTGGCCCAGCTGGTCATTGGCGGCCGCGAAGCCGGCGAAGCACTGGTCGATGACGTGCGTGTCCCACTGGTCAGCGCCACCGGCAGCACCCGCATGGGCCGTGAAGTCGGCCCACGGGTGGCTGCACGTTTTGGCCGCAGCATTCTTGAACTCGGTGGCAACAACGCGATGATCCTCGCGCCGAGCGCCGATCTGGACCTGGCCGTGCGCGGCATCCTGTTCTCCGCTGTCGGCACTGCCGGCCAGCGCTGCACCACCCTGCGCCGGCTGATCGTCCATCGCTCGATCAAGGACGAAGTGGTGGCCCGCGTCAAAGCCGCCTACGGCAAAGTGCGCATCGGTGATCCACGCGAGAACAACCTAGTGGGCCCGCTGATCGACAAGCAGTCGTTCGATGCCATGCAAGGAGCGCTGGCCAAGGCCCGCGACGAGGGCGGCCAGGTGTTTGGCGGTGAGCGTCAGCTGGCCTCCGAGTACCCCAATGCCTACTACGTCTCGCCGGCCATCGCCGAGATGCCAGGGCAGAGTGATGTGGTCCGTCACGAAACCTTCGCGCCGATCCTCTACGTGCTGGCCTATGACGATTTCGAAGAGGCGCTGCGCCTGAACAACGAAGTGCCACAAGGCTTGTCTTCGTGCATCTTCACCACCGACATCCGCGAAGCCGAGCGCTTCCAGAGTGCCTCGGGCAGTGACTGCGGTATCGCCAACGTCAACATCGGCACCAGCGGCGCAGAGATTGGCGGCGCATTCGGTGGCGAGAAAGAGACTGGCGGCGGTCGTGAGTCCGGTTCGGATGCCTGGAAAGGCTACATGCGTCGCCAGACCAACACCGTCAACTACTCGCGTGAGCTGCCGCTGGCGCAAGGGATTGTGTTCGACTGATGATCGTAGGCGGGGGCCATCGCCCCCGTTCGCGGGAAAAGTCGCAGCGGCGCACCGCCGCGACTTGACCCGCGATAGGGCCTACGCGGCCCGACCCGCAATAAGAACAATATGCTGGAGCCGGTCATGCCCCAATTGCGTCAAGAATGTTTGTGGGAATTCGTCACCAAGCCTACCGTCGCCAGCCAGGCCCTGGCCGGTGAACACCAGGCTGATGTCTGTGTGATCGGTGGCGGCATCACAGGCCTGTCCGCCGCGATCCATCTGCTCGAACAGGGCAAGTCGGTGATCTTGCTTGAGGCCTGGAAGATCGGCCACGGTGGCTCGGGGCGCAACGTCGGCCTGGTCAACGCCGGCACCTGGATCCGCCCCGATGACGTCGAGGCCACCTTGGGCCACAAGCAGGGTAGCCGCCTGAACAAGGCTTTGGGCGATGCGCCTGGCGAAGTGTTCGCCATGATCGAGCGGCTTGGCATCGACTGCCAGGCCCAGCACCAAGGCACTCTGCACATGGCGCACAACGCCACCGGCATCGCCGACCTTGAGGCTCGCCACCAGCAATGGACCCGGCGTGGCGCCGATGTCGAGTTGCTGACCGGCGCGCAATGCCAGGAATACTGCGGTACCGACAAGATCTCCGCCGCGCTGCTCGACCGCCGCGCCGGCACCATCAACCCCATGGGCTACACCCAAGGCCTGGCTGGCGCCGTGGCGCGTCTGGGCGGCAAGGTGTTCCAGCAGTCCTCGGTCGAAGGCCTGGAGCGCGAGGGTGATGGCTGGCGGGTGAAGACCGCGCGCGGCTCGGTACGCGCCGACAAGGTGGTGATTTCCACCGGCGCCTACACCGAAGGCGACTGGAGCAATCTGCAGAAGCACTTCTTCCGTGGTTACTACTACCAGGTCGCCTCGACGCCCTTGCAGGGTGCGGCTGCCGACAAGGTGCTGCCGCATGGCCAGGGCTCGTGGGACACCCGCACCGTGCTCAGCAGCATTCGTCGTGACGACCAGGGCCGGCTGCTGCTTGGCAGCCTCGGCCGGGTCGATAACAAGCCAGCCTGGTTCGTGCGTAGTTGGGCCGATCGCATCCAGAGCCACTACTACCCGGAGCTGGGCAAGGTCGAGTGGGAGATGCACTGGACGGGCTGCATCGACTTCACCCCGGACCACCTGATGCGCCTGTTCGAACCGGCCCCAGGACTGGTGGCGGTGACGGGCTACAACGGCCGTGGCAACACCACCGGAACGGTGATCGGACGGGCGTTTGCCGAGTTCCTGCTCAAAGACGACCCGGACAGTTTGCCGGTGCCGTTCTCGCCGATGAAGGCGGTCAGCGCGCCGTCGTTGCGCACGGCTTTCTACGAGTCGGGCTTCTCGCTGTACCACGCGGGGCAGTGCCTGCGGGTGGTGCTCTAAGGCGAGGTCTGTTGCGTCCCAGTAGTGGGTCGTGGGAGCAGCTCGTGGGAGCGGGCTTGCCCCGCGATGGCGGCAGAACAGGCGCCATCTGGGCAATCCCTGCCGCTATCGCGGGGCAAGCCCGCTCCCACGCCTGATAACCCGTTGGCACACTCAACTGTGCAGCCAACTCAGGAAACCGCCTTTGTTCTTCACCGTCTGCTGATGCATCAACAGTGATTGCCGTCCCCTAGAGGCCCTCCACAATAGTTAAGGTCTGTGCGTTCCATGTGGGAGCGGGCTTGCCCGCGAAGAGGCCAGGACTGACACACAATCACTTGTGCAGCCAACTCAGGAAGCCACCTTTTTTCACCACCGCAGGCTTTTGCATCAGCAATGACTCCCGACTCTGTCGACGGAAGCGCTGCAGTTTGGTCAGCGCCGACTGCACCTCGCCGCGCTCGACCAGGCAACTGCGGACCTGCTCCTTGTCGATGCGGTACAGCACGCAACCGGTCAGCGTGCGGAACTCCACCGCTGAGTCTTCGTCATCGACCAACCCTTCGATCGCCAGCACCTCACCTGGCCCCATGCGCCCAGCCTCGATCAGCCGTTCGCCATCGCGCACCGAGGCCGAGACCACGCCGCTGCCAATCACCAACACATGCTCGGAACGCTCACCCACGCCCAGGATCACCTGATCGGCCAGGTACTCCATGGCCGTCATGCGCTGGCTCAGCGCATCGCGCTCCTCACTGCTCAACGAGCGGAAGACCCGCACCTCGTCGAGCAACTCGCGCTGACGACTGCGCGGCGCCACGGCCAGGTCGACGTTCCACATCACCCCAGTGGCTTCCAGATGACGGTGAGCGAGGTCGAACAGCTGGTTGCGCACTTCGGTCTTGCGCGCCATATCGGCGATGAACCCGCTGGCTTCGTATTCCACTGACTCAAGCGTCGAGGCTTTCACCGTGACCTTGGGGGCGGGGTTGTCCAATAGCGCCGACGTCCCTTGCAGGGCCTTTTCCAAGGCGTCGAAGACCCGCTTGGGGCGGACTTTGGCCGGCACCACCACACTGATCGACACACCGTTGCGGTCGGCAGGTCGGCTGTGGTTGAGCAACTTGGCCTTGGCTGCCACCGAGTTAGGGATCACCGCCAGGCTGCCGCTGCCGGTGATCATGCGCGTGGCCCGCCAATCGATATCGATCACCTTGCCCTCAGTGCCATCGATCGAGATCGAGTCGCCGATCTGATAGGGCCGGGTGGTGTTCAGCACGATCCCGGAAAACACATCGCTCAGGGTGCTCTGCAACGCCAGGCCGATAACGATGGCCATCACCCCCGAGGTCGCCAGCAGGCCCTTGACCGGCAGTTGCATGACATACGCCGCTGCCGCCACCACCGCCACCAGGAAGATCAACGCCCCCAGCACATCCTGCAGCAAGCGCCCGCCATGACTGCCGCGCGCCACCAGCAGCAGGCCGAACACCACCGTGACCGTGCGTGCACCGAACAGCCACCAGCCAATCGCCAGTACCGTCGCCATCAAATTGCGCGAGACATCATCGGCCCACGGCGGCGGTTGCAGTGGGCTCATGCCGGCGGCCAGCAATACCCAGCTGAACAGCAGGAAGATCACCAGCCGCGTAGCGATGCGCCAGGGCTGGCGCTGGAGCGGGATCAACTGCCACAGCAGCAGGTCGAGGAAGATCAGGCAAGTGCCGAGCAACAGCGGGTATGACTGGATGAAAGCCAGCATGACGGTCTCGGAGCGGGGGAGGGCTTTGGCTAGTAAAGAGCAGGTGGGGTGGACAAGCAATAGGGGATCGTACTGATCATGGTGCGGGGCCGATGCCTGCCTTGTCGCGGTACTAACCCAGCCCATTGTGGGAGCAGGGATGCTCACGCGACTTTGGCATGGCAAAGCTATATTTAGCCCTCCTTACTTATCCTGTATACGCATGTTGTAATAATGCAAAGCGTTCCCCCTAGATAGGTAAGGTATTTGCCTGTTAATAATTGAAATTTAAGGTTTCTGGGGAAGTTATCAACATCCTCATTGTTTAACTTACCTTTGCGAATATGCAGTTGTTTTACCGGCCAGGTGAGTAACCCCGCTATCATTGCCGTTAGAATGTATCTTCCCCTTAGACCGAAGCACCGCCAAATCGGCACCTGAAGTTTCAGCCATTCACTGCTGGGTAGAGCATTGAGCATGGTCTCTAGCTTTTTGCTCCAGGCTAATCCCGCCGTGATTGCTAAACCCACGTAAAGTAAGATCCACGGGGTGAGGAGAAATACGAGTTTCCAATGAGTTGGCCATGTGCTCATGGCTCGGTTACCTCATAAATAAATTCACCGATGGACTCTCCTCCTGACATGCCTATGTAGCCGCCAGTCAGAGATCCGGCACCCACCAAAACTATCCCGCACACAGTAGCGCTGATCGGGCCGAGACCGAAGCAGGCAACAGTGGTTAGATCGCCGGCCAAGGCACCAGCATAGGCACCCATTCCTAGCCCTCCAGCAAAACTGCCAGCTTCCGTAAACCTGACTTTTCGACACGCTGCAGTTTCCCCGGCTCTGCAGACCTCCTGCACCTTTAATAGAGAAGCGCCTGCGCCAATCACAATTCCGATTTGACCTCCGCGCTCAAGGTATTTTGAGATACGTGCCAGCTTATCCAGATGCGTTGTATACCCTGGTATCTGACTCGGTCCACCTGCTTTGGACCAGTGATGCACAAGGCTTTTGCTCGAAATACCAAGATCTCGACGTAATCCGTGATGACTCCCTAAATCCATCGTCTTGTTGAGAAAACTCATCCTCAGTTTTACATCCAACTGTTTGAAGAGTTTTTTGCGTTCCGCAAAAAACTCTGGGCTTCGCAGATGACCGTGCTTGGAGAACTGCTGTTGGTGAAGTTTCTCTATGTAGTTCAGCGTATTTTTCAATTCTTCAAGCGACTTGGCCATCATCGCTTGGCTTACTCCCATCGCCAGGCTCACATCGCTCAACAACCCAGCGATCTCGGCCTGATGGCGCATCATGAAATCGGCTTCGCCGTCGCTCAAGCTGGCCAGGCTATCGCGCGCCAGGTCCGCCGCTTCCATCAGGTGCAGTTCCTCGCGGGTGCACATATGGCCGTTGTTGGGGTCGCCAATGACGAAGATCTCGCCGGCTTTGAAACCCTGCGCAAAGTTTGGATTGAGACGCTGCAGATGCTTGATCAGCAGTCTGTCGTGAATGGCCAGCCGGTCCAGTAACTGATCGAACGACTGGCTGTACTGAACAATGTGAAAACCTGGCTCAAGGCCTGGCGCGGGAGAGGTGTCCCGGGCAAAGGTGTTGAAAGCATGTTGAGCAGAGGCGCGCGGCGTAGAGCTGAATGAGGGTGCATAGGTCTGAGTGGCGATGGCGCTCTTGGGTGCGGGCCGCTGATGAAGGGGCGCTACCACATAGTTGCTGCCTAAAGGACAGCCGCACTGCACCAGTGAGCCATCTACGGCAGTGGGAATGTCGTCCTGCCGCCAACGTGATTCGCCACGGATGATCGTGCCCTCGATGCCGCACCGAGGACAGGGCGTGGTTTTGTCCCCTTCGAGTAGCCAGGCAATGGCATGAACCTGCCCCCGCGCGCGGCTGGCGATGCAGCGAGCGCCGGTGCTGGTGAGGTCGCCGTCCAGGCCCTGACCCTTGCCAAAGATGTTAAGCCGTTGACTCATGATGCCCGCCTTCCTTACGCAGAAAGTCCGCAACCTAGCAGCTCGGCGAGGCAATTTTTCCCGGTGTGGGCAGATAGAGAAACGTCCTACGCGGCTTGAAGATTTGGATGTAGCCAAGCCAAGGGGAGATCGCGGGCGAGGTTAGGAAATGTATCTATGGGGCTAAATTCTATCGTTCACAAAACAGAACGCTAAAGGCAAATTTCGCTATCTAGTGCGCCAAAGGTCTTGGTTTTAATCTTTCCCCATCAACGCGAAACACCCAACTCACTGAACATCAAAATCCCCTTTAGGAGCACGACCATGGCCCACTTCAAATACAACCGCCTGAACAAAGACGACGCCGCCGTACTGCTGGTCGACCACCAAGCTGGCCTGCTGTCGCTGGTACGTGACATCGAGCCAGACCGCTTCAAGAACAACGTGCTGGCCCTGGCTGACTTGGCCAAGTTCTTCAACCTGCCGACCATCCTCACCACCAGCTTCGAGCAAGGCCCCAACGGCCCGCTGGTGCCGGAGCTGAAAGCGCTGTTCCCAGATGCGCCGTACATCGCCCGCCCAGGCCAGATCAACGCCTGGGACAACGAAGACTTCGTCAAGGCAGTCAAGGCCACTGGCAAGAAGCAGCTGATCATCGCCGGTGTGGTGACTGAAGTGTGCGTGGCCTTCCCAGCGCTGGCGGCCCTGGAAGAAGAGTTCGAAGTGTTCGTGGTGACCGATGCCTCCGGCACCTTCAACGAGATGACCCGCGACGCCGCCCACGACCGCATGAGCCGTGCTGGCGCCCAGCTGATGACTTGGTTCGGGGTGGCCTGCGAGCTGCACCGCGACTGGCGCAACGACATCGAAGGCCTGGCTGCGCTGTGCTCCAACCACATCCCGGACTACCGCAACCTGATGACCAGCTACAACGCGCTGACTGCCGCCAAGTAAATCATCCGCCCACAGCACATTGATCCAATCCAGCGCCTGCCCACTGCCGCACAGTGGGCCTTGGCCCGCTCATCTCCAGGGAACGCCGATGAACACTGCAACCCAAGACAACCGCAACGTGGTGACCCTGGTCATCCAGCACAAGGCCCGCGCCGAATCACTGAGCCGCTATGAGGCCTGGCTCAAGCGCGCGGTCTCCGCAGCCCGCCTGCAACCTGGCCATCTGGACGTCAACGTGATTCGCCCAGACGACGGTGGCCGGCACTTCACCACCGTGGTGCGCTTTGCCGATGCGGGGCTGTTGCAGGCCTGGGTCAACTCAGCCGAGCGCCAGGCGCTGGTCAGTGAAGTGCTGCCGTTGCTCGAAGACGGCGACCACACCCAGGTGCATGAGGATCCGGAGTTCTGGTTCACCCCGCCGAGTAGCAACGCCGCGCAGCCGCCGCGCTGGAAGCAGGCACTGCTGACCTACCTGGTGATCTGCCCAATGACCATGGTCATCCCGCAGTTGCTGGCGCCGTTTTTCGCCCGCTTCCCGCACCTGGGCGGGCCAGTGGCGGGCAACCTGATCGTCAACCTGTTCGTCATCTTGCCGGTGGTGTTCTACATCATGCCGTGGGTGACCCGCCGCTGTGCCAACTGGCTGCGCGGCTGAGTTTTGCTGACTGCCTCGTTCAACTACCTACCCATTTTCAGGAGATTACCGATATGAGCACGCTCGTGACCCGCGATGGCACCTCGATCTATTACAAGGACTGGGGCAGTGGCAAGCCCGTGCTGTTCAGCCACGGCTGGCCCCTGGACGCCGACATGTGGGACTCGCAGATGGAGTTCCTGGCGAGCCGTGGCTACCGCGCCATCGCTTTCGACCGTCGTGGTTTTGGCCGCTCCGACCAGCCGTGGACCGGTTATGACTACGACACCTTCGCCGACGATATCGCCCAGTTGATCGAACACCTCGACCTGCGCGAAGTGACCTTGGTCGGTTTCTCCATGGGCGGTGGCGATGTCAGCCGCTACATCGCTCGCCACGGCAGCCAGCGGGTAGCCGGGCTGGTATTGCTGGGCGCGGTAACGCCGATCTTCGGCAAGTCCCCGAGCAATCCTGATGGCGTCGACGGGTCGGTGTTCGACGGCATCCAGGCGGGGCTGCGCGCGGATCGGGCGCAGTTCATCGCCGATTTCGCCACGCCCTTCTATGGGCTGAACCAGGGCCAGACGGTGTCCCAGGGGGTGCAAACGCAGACGTTGAACATCGCCCTGATGGCGTCGTTGAAAGCCACCCTGGACTGTGTCACGGCGTTTTCGCAAACCGATTTCCGTCCTGATATGAGCAAAATCGACGTGCCGACCCTGGTGATCCATGGCGATGGCGACCAGATCGTGCCGTTCGAAACCACCGGCAAGCGCGCTGCCGAGCTCATTGGTGGGGCTGAGTTGAAAGTGTACAGCGGTGCGCCGCATGGCTTTGCGGTCACTCATGCGCAGCAGTTGAACGAAGACCTGCTGGCATTCGTGTCCCGCTAAGCCTCGGTCTTGCGGCCCTTCGCCGATCGATACGCGAAGAGGCCGCAACTGCCACCGGCACAGCCGGCACCCCACGCACTTCGTTGCTAGCCTCAAGGCCTCAACGCAGCACATCCATCCAATCGTCACCAGGCATGAAGCGGCATGCTCCGCAGTCGCGCCTGCCGATGCCGCCTTCAGACGGAGACCCTTATGAGTCAGGACCCCAACGACAAGAGCCGTCGCCAGTTCCTCGCCACCAGCACCGTGCTCGGTGCTGCCGGTGCGCTTTGGTCCGCGCTGCCCTTTGCCGGTTCAGCCGGTGCCGCCCATGCATCCACCCAAGGAGCCCCCATGACCGCCGATCTCATTCTGTTCAACGGCAAACTGCACACGGTCGACCGCGAGAAGCCCACCGCCAGTGCCGTTGCCATCAAGGACGGCCGCTTCCTCGCAGTCGGCAGCGACGCCGAGGCCATGGCCTACAAGAGCGCCGCCACGCAGATCATCGATCTCAAGCAGCGCACGGTCATCCCAGGCTTGAACGACTCGCACCTGCACCTGATCCGCGGTGGCCTGAACTACAACCTGGAATTGCGCTGGGAAGGCGTGCCGTCGGTGGCCGATGCCCTGCGCATGCTCAAGGACCAGGCGGCGCGTACGCCGACTCCGCAGTGGGTGCGCGTGGTCGGTGGCTGGAACGAATTCCAGTTCGCCGAAAAGCGCATGCCGACCCTCGAAGAAATCAACCAGGCCGCGCCCGACACCCCGGTGTTCCTGCTGCACCTGTATGACCGAGCGCTGCTCAACCGCGCCGCGCTCAAGGCGGTCGGCTATGACAAGAGCACGCCGAACCCGCCAGGCGGCGAGATTCAGCGTGACAAGTTCGGCAATCCGACCGGCATGCTGATCGCTCGTCCCAACGCAATGATTCTCTACGCCACCCTGGCCAAAGGGCCGAAGCTGCCGCTGGAGTATCAGGTCAACTCCACCCGCCAGTTTATGCGTGAGCTGAACCGCCTGGGCCTGACCAGTGCCATCGACGCCGGCGGCGGCTACCAGAATTTCCCCGACGACTACTCGGTGATCCAGGAGCTGGCCGACAACAACCAACTGACTGTGCGCATCGCCTACAACTTGTTCACCCAGAAGCCCAAGGAAGAGTTGGACGACTTCCGCAAGTGGACCTCCAGCGTCAAGCTGCACAGTGGCACCGACTTCCTGCGCCACAACGGCGCCGGCGAGATGCTGGTGTTCTCCGCCGCCGACTTCGAAGACTTCCTCGAACCGCGTCCGGATTTGCCGCAGACCATGGAAGAAGAGCTGGAGCCGGTGGTGCGCCATCTGGTCGAGCAGCGCTGGCCGTTCCGCCTGCACGCCACCTACAACGAATCGATCACACGCATGCTCGATGTGTTCGAGAAGGTCAACCGCGACATTCCATTCAACGGCCTGCCGTGGTTCTTCGACCACGCCGAAACCATCACCCCGCAGAACATCGAGCGCGTACGCGCCCTGGGCGGTGGTATCGCCATCCAGGACCGCATGGCCTTCCAGGGTGAGTACTTCGTTGATCGCTACGGTGCCAAGGCCGCCGAACAGACCCCGCCAATCAAGCGCATGCTCGAGATGGGCGTGCCAGTGGGCGCCGGTACCGACGCTACCCGAGTCTCCAGCTACAACCCGTGGACTTCGCTGTACTGGCTGGTCAGCGGCAAGACCGTGGGTGGAATGGAGCTGTACCCGCAAGGCCTGGATCGCGATACCGCGCTGCAGCTGTTTACCCAGGGCAGCGCCTGGTTCTCCAGCGAGCAGGGCAAGAAGGGCCAGATCAAGGTAGGCCAGCTGGCCGACTTGGCGGCACTGTCGCTGGACTTCTTCAGCGTCGAGGAAGAAGCGATCAAGGGCATCGAGTCGGTGCTAACCCTCGTCGACGGCAAGGTAGTGTACGCGGCGGGCGAATTCGATCGCCTCGGTCCACCGCAGGTGCCGGTACTGCCTGAATGGTCGCCGGTGGCCAAGGTTCCAGGGCACTGGCGCGTCGGCACACCCTCGCTGGTGGCGGCAGTGCACCAATGCAGCGGGCCTTGTGGGGTGCATGCGCATAGTCATGAGAAGGCGCGGCAGTCGAGCGTGCCGGTCAATGACTTCCAGGGCTTCTGGGGTGCGTTGGGTTGTTCGTGTTTCGCGTTCTGATCTGAAATCGGGGGCCACTATGGCCCCCGTTTTTTTGTGCTGTCAGGGGCGACTCAGAAACCACCCTTGAGCGGGTATTCGATGATCAGGTACAGGCGGTCGATGTCATCCCCGGCTTGGGCGCTGTTGGCCCGATGGCTGACATGTGACAGCGACAGGCTGAGGTCTTTGGCGGTGCCACTCTGCACCACGTACTTGAGGTCCAGGTCACGCTCCCAGTGACGGCCGCCTTTGCCTTGCTGGCCAAGGTAGGCGCCGCCAGCCGGGGCATGCGTACCATCGATGCCGCGACCGCTGACGTAGCGACCCATCAGGCTCAGGCCAGGGATGCCGAGGGTGGCCAGGTCGAGGTCGTAGCGCAACTGCCAGGAGCGTTCGTTGGGGCCGTTGAAGTCGGCGTACTTGATCGAGTTGGCCAGGTAGATCGAGTCGCCACCGACGAAGTCGAACGGCGTGTCGCCTTCGATCCGTTGATAGGCCAAGGTCAGCGCTTGGGGCCCGAAGCGGTATTTGGCCGCCAGGCTGTAGGCGAGCGTATCGATCGGCCCGGCGCTGGCTTGGCCAGTGTCGCGGCTGTGGTAGAGGTTGCCATCCAGGCGCCAGTTGCCCTCGGCCAGGTTCAGGTTGAGGTAGGCCTGACGCCAAGTGTCCTGCAATTGTGCTGCATACAGAGCGCCGCCAAACGGCCCGCTGGGCGCGTAGCTGGCCCCCGCCAGGCTGATGGCGTGCCCTTGGGTGGTTGCGCCATAGCCGCTGAAATCATCATGGCTGGAGCTGTTGTCCTGATTGTTGAACGCGGTGAAGCGCCCGGCTTGCAGATGCCAGTCGGGCAGATCGCTGTTTTCCAGCAGCCATCCGCTGGCGTATTCGGGATGCAGACGTTTGTCGCCGGTATCGAACACCGGTGTTTCGACGGTCATCTCGCCGTAGCGCAGCAGCGTCTTGCCAAGGCGTAGCTTGAGGGCGGCACCAGCGCTGGAATAGGCGGACTCAGCCCGCCCATCGCTGTCACGCGGCAGCAGGCCGGTGCCGGCATGGCCGCGGCCGCCGTCGAGCTTGAGGCCGACAAACCCGTGGGCATCGACGCCCAGGCCAAGCGGGCCTGGAGTAAAGCCTGAGCGCACTTCGCCGATGAACCCCTGGGCCCATTCCTGGCGATAGCTCTGGCCGCTGGCCGACGGGCTGCGGTAGTCGTTGTGCAGCAGGTAATTGCGGCTGAGCAGCGACCAGCCCGGTTCGTCCGCGTGGCTCAGGGCGGGGCCGAGGATGACCATGACGAGCAGGGCGCGGGCGGGCCTGGATGATGCGAAAGACATGGGTGCTCCGGTGTGGATGATCGGGCACTGTGAGGCAGGCACGCTGAACTGTCTTGTAAAGGTGTGCTGGTGATCTGAGTCGTCGGTGCTGGCCTCTTCGCGGGCAAGCCCGCTCCCACAGGGGGGGCGTAACTCAAACAGGGACGCTGTACCTGTGGGAGCGGGCTTGCCCGCGAAGAGGCCAGCACGGACAGCCAATCAGGCTTGCCCGAGCGCCTGCTCAGGCCATATCGCTGGAAGAGAACTCTTCAGCCAGGTGATCGATCAGCGAACGCACCGAAGGCAACAGGCCGCGACGCGACGGGAAGATCGCATGGACGATACCGCAGCGCGGATTCCAGCCCGGCAACAGCTCGACCAGGCGACCTGTGGCCAAATCGTCGCGCACCGCCACCCGCGGCAGGTGCGCGATGCCGACGCCGGCCACGACGAAATGGCGCAGGGCAAAAAGGTCGTCGGTGACCATCCGCGGCGTGTGCGGGATGACGATGCTGCGGCTCATGTCCTCGCCCTGGAACAATTCCCACTGATATTCACGCTGCGCGCTACCCCAGTGCACGCTGGGCAATTCGCTCAATTGCAGCGGATCGAAGCCTTGTGGCAGTTGTTCGAGGAACGACGGCTGGCCGACCAGGCATTGGGTGCTGTTGCTCAGCACCTTCATCACCATGTCGGTGTTTTCCAGCGGCGGGAAACGCACCCTCAACGCCACGTCGAAGCCTTCGTGCAGCAGGTCGACGCGGCGGTTGGTGCTTTCGATGAACAGCTCCACCAGCGGGTACTTGAGCATGTAGCGGGTCAGCATCGGCCCGACCCACGAGTTGAGCAGGGTGGTCGGGCAGCTGATGCGCACCAGGCCGCGCGGCTCGCAACGGTTGCGTTCGATGACCTCAGCGGCGCCCTCGGCTTCGACGCGCATCGCCAGGCAGCGGCGGTAGTACTCCTGGCCGATTTCGGTCAGCGAGCAATGCCGGCTGGTGCGGTGCAACAGACGCACGCCCAGGCGATCTTCCAGGTCGGCAATGCGCCGACTGAGCTTTGACTTGGGCATGTCCAGCGCCCGGCCTGCGGGGGCAAAACCGCCGTGCTCGACCACTTGGGTGAAGTAGTAGAGCGAGTTGAGGTCTTCCACGTGTGGGGCTCCAGTTCATTCGGTGGGGCTGCGGGCGCTATCGCGGGGCAAGCCCGCGCCTACAGGGACCGCGTTCGCAGCATAGCTGCATCGTTCGTAAAACAGAACGCTAAAGGCAAATTTCGCTATCTAGTGCGCCAAAGGGCTTGGTTTTAATCTTTCCCCATCAACGCGAAACACCCAACTGACTAAACATCAAAACCCCCTTTAGGAGCACGACCATGGCCCACTTCAAATACAACCGCCTGAACAAAGACGACGCCGCCGTACTGCTGGTCGACCACCAAGCTGGCCTGCTGTCGCTGGTACGTGACATCGAGCCGGACCGCTTCAAGAACAACGTGCTGGCCCTGGCTGACCTCGCCAAGTTCTTCAACCTGCCGACCATCCTCACCACCAGCTTCGAGCAAGGCCCCAACGGCCCGCTGGTGCCGGAGCTGAAAGCGCTGTTCCCAGATGCCCCGTACATCGCCCGCCCAGGCCAGATCAACGCCTGGGACAACGAAGACTTCGTCAAGGCAGTCAAGGCCACTGGCAAGAAGCAGCTGATCATCGCCGGTGTGGTGACTGAAGTGTGCGTGGCCTTCCCGGCGCTGGCGGCCCTGGAAGAAGAGTTCGAAGTGTTCGTGGTGACCGATGCCTCCGGCACCTTCAACGAGATGACCCGCGACGCCGCCCACGACCGCATGAGCCGTGCTGGCGCCCAGCTGATGACCTGGTTCGGCGTCGCCTGCGAGCTGCACCGCGACTGGCGCAACGACGTCGAAGGCCTGGCCGCGCTGTGCTCCAACCACATCCCGGACTACCGCAACCTGATGACCAGCTACAACGCGCTGACTGCGGGTCAATAATCAGCCACTGCAATCGAAAAGGCCGGCATCCCTAAGGGGGTGCCGGCCTTTTTGCATGTGTCGGTGAAAAAGCTGGCGAGCTATTCAGCGCACAGGCTGCGACTCGATCCCTTCCAACATCGCTTCAACCAGCGCATCAGCCATTTCGACGGCGTGCAGGTTGGCCCAGAACAGACCTTTGCCTTTTTCGTGCACATGATCGAGTGCCTGGTAGCCACTGGCGTAGGCGCTGCGCAGGTACAGCGCGACATGCACCAAGGCGTCGTGGGCGGTGATGTTGGGATTGACGCAGAAGATCGGCGGATGGCCGGCGTCGCAGTGGCCGAAGGCGTGTTGCTGGGTGCTGGGGAGCGGTGGGTCGGGGACGATTTTTTTCATTGCAGGATCTCTGAAGTTGAGCTGCAACCGTCCGTTTCCACGCGAAGGGTGGCAGTTGTACGCAGGGTGGAAAACCGGTCAGAGAGTCACCCGGTAGGCCGTAAGGCCTCCCGCGTACAACCGCCATTGAAGACGAAACTCTGTAGCCAGGTTTCCACACCTGATCGCTGAAACGTCAGCGACTCGGTCAGCCTAGAGGGCTCGGATTTCCCGGACAATCAGATGGGGGTCGACAGGTTTTGTAGGGTATTTCGCTGGTCTGGTGGTAACCAGTAAGAAAGGTATTCAGCGGTTGTAGGACGATGCTGATACAACAATTTTGGGGCCGCTTTGCGCCCCTTCGCGGGCAAGCCCGCTCCCACAAGTACAGCGCTGCTTTGAAGCTTCGCGCTGTCCCTGTGGGAGCGGGCTTGCCCGCGAAGGGGCGCAAAGCGGCCCCAAATGTACCCGTCTGGCTTTTGCCTGAGCCGCTCAATCGGCATCAGACTCGAACAAGCGTTGCAGCTCCTCCCGCGCCTCCTTGGCGTTCTGCATTACCTTGGCGCGGTCATCACGCACACGGCCCTGGGTCTCCAGCACCTGTTCGTCATGCTCGGTGAAGCGCTCGATACGATCCGCCGCCTGCTCCTCGGTCAAGCCCAGGCCAACCAAGGCGCGCCGGGTCATCTCCAGGCTGGAGTAGAAGGTTTCCCGAATCGGTACGGCGCCAACGTCAGTCAACTTGTGCACATGCTGGCGGTTACGTGCCCGGGCCAACACTTTCAAGTGCGGGTAGAGGCGCTTGACCCGTTCGGCAGTGCGGGTGGTGATCTCAGGATCATCCGTGGTGATCACGAAATACTCGGCCTCGCCGACCTTCGCCGCATGCAGCACCTCGGCGCGCAGTGGGTCGCCATAGAACACCGGTACTTGTTCGAAGGTGCGGGTCATTTCGATGGCGTCCACCGACGTGTCGAGGGCGATGAAGGGGATGTTCTGCGCGCGCAGGATGCGCGAGACGATCTGGCCCATGCGGCCCATGCCGACGATCACCACGCGCGGCGCATCGGTCTGGATCTGTTTGTACTGTTCGGGCACTTCGCGGGCGGCTTGCGGGCGCTTGAGCAGGCGTGCGCAGATGATCAACAGCAGCGGGGTAGCCGCCATCGACAGGGTGATGGTCATCAGCAGCAGGTCATAGGTGTAGGCGTCGAACAGGCCTTGGTCCTTGCCCAGCTTGAAGACCACGAAGGCAAACTCGCCACCAGCCGCCAGCACCACGCCCAAGCGCAGCCCATTGGCTTTGTTGAGGCCGCCGATGCGCCCGACCAGCATCAGCAGTGGCAGTTTCACCGCCACCAGCAGCAGCGTCAGGCCCAGCAGCAGAAGGGGGGCCTCGAGCAGCAGGCTGAGATTTGCGCCCATGCCCACACTGATGAAGAACAACCCCAGCAGCAAGCCTTTGAACGGTTCGATCTGTGATTCCAGCTCGTGGCGATACTCCGAGTCCGCCAACAGCAGGCCGGCCAGGAAAGCGCCCAGGGCCATGGAGATGCCGGCTTCTTCCATCAGCCAGGCGGTACCGATTACTACCAGCAGCGCAGTGGCGGTGGAGACTTCCGGCAAGCCGGTGCGGGCGACGATGCGGAACACCGGGCGCAGCAGGTAACGACCGCCGACGATGACCACCGCGATGCTGGCGAATACCTTCAGGCCATGCTCCAGGCTGTCGCCATGACTGGTCTCCGGGCCACTGGCAGCCAGCAGCGGCACCAGTGCGATCAGGGGAATTGCGGCGATGTCCTGAAACAGCAGGATGGCAAACGCCAAGCGGCCATGCGGCGCGTTGAGCTGCTTACTCTCGGCCAGGCTTTGCAGGCCAAGCGCAGTGGAGGAGAGCGCTAGGCCCAGGCCCACCACCAGCGCCGCCGGCAGCGATTGGCCGAAGCCGAACACGGCAATGGCGCCAATCACGGCGCCGGTCAGCAGCACTTGTGCCAGGCCCACGCCGAAGACCGCCTTGCGCATCAGCCACAGGCGTCGAGGCGAAAGCTCCAGGCCGATGATGAACAGCAGCAGGACCACGCCCAGTTCAGAGATATGTGCGACGCTTTCGGTATCACGGATCAGCCCCAAGGCCTGTGGGCCGATGGCGACCCCGGCGAGCAGATAGCCGATTACGGCGCCCAGTTGCAGGCGCTTGGCCAGAGGCACGGCAATGACGGCGGCAAGCAGAAAGATCACCGCGGTTTGTAGAAGGCTGCCTTCGTGTGGCATCGCTCGGACTCCATGAGCTGCTACGGGGCAGCGTTGATAGGTGGAGGGCGGATTGTGGGGTGCCGGTGAGGTTTGGACAATCTGGCTCGCTTGAGACTGATTGTCTCCTTCAAGGTGACAGTCAGTTGTGCCCTCAGCCCTCGCCAAACTGCGCGCGATACTGATTCGGCGTCATCCCGATCCGTTCGCAAAACACCTTGCGCATGTGCCGATCGCTACCAAAACCACTGCGCGCCGCCACTACCTTTAACGCAAGGTCGCTACCTTCAAGGAGTTTGCGGGCGTGGTCGATGCGTGCATTTTGCAGGTACTGCAGGGGTGTCAGGCCCACCTCGCGGTGGAAGGTGCGAGCAAAATTGCGGCTGCTCATGGCCACCAGCTCGGCCATTTTTTGCACGGTATACGCTTGGTCGATGTGATCGACGATATACGCCTGGACCCTGGCGATAGGTGAGCCATCGCGCGGTACAGCGGCAAGCAAGGGCCCGTAGGGCAACTGGCCGCCCTGGCGATGGCGGGCCACCAGCAGCACCTTGGCCACTTCCAAGGCCAGCGCTTTGCCGTGGTCTTCGGCGACCACGGCCAGGGCCAGGTCGATCCCGGCGGTAATTCCGCCCGAGGTGATCAGGTTGCGGTCAATCACGTAGATCTGCTCGGTCTCGACCTTCGCTTCGGGAAACTGCTGGGCCAGGCGCTCCACGTAGTTCCAGTGGGTCGTGCAGCGAAAGCCGCCGAGCAGGCCGGCGCGGCCGAGCAAGAACACCCCGGTGCAGATCGCGCCAAAGCGCTTGGCGCTGGCTACGGCCTGGGGCAGCCAGCTTTCCAGCCCAGGCAGCGCCAGGTCATAGGCGCCCGGTCCGCCTGGTACCAGCAACAGGTCAATGTCGCCGGGCAGCTGCTGCAAGCTGAGGTCAGCCACCACCTGCAAGCCACAGGAGCTGCGGATCTTGCCTTCGCCCTCTGCCAGGGTAAGCAGGCGGTAACGGCGCTCTGCTGGCAAGAAGCGGTTGGCCAGGGCGAACGCGTCCATTGGGCCCGTCACGTCGAGCATCAGCACATCATCGAACAGGACCACTGCCACGGTTTTGTGAGCATGAGGCTGCTGCATAACCCATATACCTCTTGAATCTGTGCGGCATCTTAACAAGGCGCGGGCGGCACAATTAAGAACTATTAAGCTTTGCCTCAGGACTTTGTAATGAGCCGGCGGCGAGACTGCTCCCATTGAAAGAGGAGCCTCGACATGCCCACCCAGACCGAGCCAGGCGCACTTACGGCCGGGCGTCTGCATCGAGCCAAGGAGCTGATGCTGCGCAGCGACCTGTCGATTATCGAGATCGCCGCGGTGTGCAACCTGACCCGCAGCCACTTCTCTCGCGCGTTCAAGATCAATACCGGGCTGTCACCACAGGCCTGGCGCCTGCTGGCGCGGCTGGAGAAGGCCAAGCAACTGCTGGTCACTGAAGCGCCAATCACCCATGTCAGCCTGGAGTGCGGGTTTTTCGACCAGTCGCACTTCACCCGTGTCTTCAGCCGCCTGGTCGGGCAGCCGCCCAAGGCCTGGCGCCAGTCGGCTAGATCGCAAGTTCCGAGCTACCACCCTTAAGCCATTTCTATCCCTATGGATAGGTCTGAAGGGTGTTCCCAACCCAAGGAGTTACCATCATGAGCAATCCCGACTACAAGCGCCTGAACAAAGATGATGCCGTGGTACTGCTGGTCGATCACCAGACTGGTCTGATTTCGTTGGTCCAGGATTTCTCGCCCAACGAATTCAAGAACAACGTCCTGGCCCTGGGCGATCTGGCCAAGTTCTTCGGCCTGCCGACCATTCTGACCACCAGCTTCGAGCAAGGCCCGAACGGCCCGCTGGTGCCCGAGCTCAAGGAAATGTTCCCGGACGCGCCGTACATTGCCCGTCCAGGGCAGATCAACGCGTGGGACAACGAAGATTTCGTCAAGGCGATCAAGGCCACTGGGCGCAAGCAGTTGATCATCGCGGGCGTGGTCACTGACGTGTGCGTGGCGTTCCCGACCTTGTCGGCACTGGCCGAAGGCTTTGAGGTGTTCGTGGTGACGGATGCGTCCGGCACCTTCAACGAAACCGTACAGCAGGCGGCGTGGGTGCGCATGACCCAGGCCGGGGCGCAGATGATGAACTGGTTCTCGGTGGCGTGTGAGCTGCATCGTGACTGGCGCAACGACATCGAAGGCTTGGGCAATCTGCTGT
Organism: Pseudomonas urmiensis; assembly: GCF_014268815.2. Classification (NCBI taxonomy): domain Bacteria; kingdom Pseudomonadati; phylum Pseudomonadota; class Gammaproteobacteria; order Pseudomonadales; family Pseudomonadaceae; genus Pseudomonas; species Pseudomonas urmiensis. The sequence continues at coordinate 4,856,126 of NZ_JABWRE020000001.1, read as the reverse complement.
CGCAGCGGATTCCTAACTATCGCAACCTGATGAACAGCTACTCGGCACTCACGGCCAAGTAATACCGCGGGGCCGCTGCGGCGGCCCCAGCTTTCAGGGCAGCGTCACCACAATTCGGCAGCCGCCCAGCGTCGAGGCCTGCACACGCAGACTGCCGCCATGCGCCTGCACGACTGAATTGCAGATCGCCAAGCCCATCCCCAAGCCACTGGCCTTGGTGGTATAGAACGCATCGAAAACTCGCCCTTGCTCCTCTGGCGCGATGCCTGGGCCGTTGTCATCCACACTGATTTCAACGCCTGCCTCGCCAAGGGTGCAGGCAATCTGCAGCACCCCGTCAGGGCGAAAATCGCTTAGCGCTTCCAGGGCATTGGTGATCAGGTTGAACACCAGTTGCTGAATCTGCACTGCATCGACCTTGGCGCTTACCCCAGGCTGCAGTTGCGCCTGGACCTTCACCGCAGCCCTGAGCGCATCGGATGACGTCATGCGGATAACGTCTTCGAGCAACTCATCCAGCCTGGCCACCTTGAGCTGCATCGGCGTCTGCTTGGCCAGGGCGCGCAACGCCTTGACGATGCTCGCCGCCCGTTCGCTGTCGGCGCGGATGTCTTGCAGGCCGTCGATGGCTTCCTCAAGGTTGGGCTGTTCGCGCTTGAGCCAGCGCAGGCTGGCCGCGGCATTGGAGGCGATGCCCAGCAGGGGCTGGCTGATTTCGTGGGCGATCGAGGCGGACAACTCGTTCATCACCTGCAGGTGCGAGCTGCGCGCAAGCTCGGCACGCGAGTGGCGCAGTTCCGCGGCCATCTGCGCGCGGGCCTGGTTGTCTTCGGCCAGGCGGGTATAGAACTTGGCCGTCTGGAGCGATACTGCGGCCTGCGAGGCGAGGATTTCCAGCATGGCTAGCCGCTGGCTGCCGAACAGGTTGGGCACCATTCGATTTTCCAGATAGACCAGGCCGATCAACACCCCTTGAATCACCAGCGGCAGGCACAGCACCGAGCGCGCGCCGCGCGCTTGCAGGTCGTGGCGGAAGGCCTCGGGGCAGTCGGACAGGGCGTCATGCAGCAGCAGCGGCTTTTTGGTGCGCATGGTCGCGTTGATGATCGACAGCGGCGCTTGGGTGATGAACTTCTGGCAATCTTCCATGCTCACTTGCAGCCCGCCGTCGCTGATGGCTGCGCTGGCGGCCATCTGGAACTCGGCACCGCTGACGATCAGCAACGCGCCGTGGTCGGCACCGGAGTGCAGGGTCAGGTGGCCCATGAGCGTTTCGATCAGCCCTTCAAGCAGCACTTCTTCAGACAGCGCCCGCGCAGCCTGGATGCCGGCTTCAAGGTCCAGGCTGGCCTGGGAGGTCGAGCGATAGGTCTCCTGAATCGGCTGGGTACGCAAAAACGGGTGCAGTGTTTCCAACTGACGCACCTTGCCGGCTGCCCCCCAGATATGGAAGCAGTCGCGGGCAATACGCAGATGCAGGTTGGCCCCGGATATCAGACCGCTGGGGATGCACACTTCGGCCAGTTGCTCGTGGGCCAGCGCTTGCTCATGAATGAAGCCTGCGGCGGTAGCGGCGATCTGCGCCTGGTCAAAGCAGCGGATGGCTGCCAGTCCATCGCCGTCGAGTTTGGCGATCACCCCTTCGATCAACAGCAGTTTGTTGCGGAAGGTGACTGGATTGAACTGTGCCCACTGGCTGAACAGCTCGCGCAGGCGGCTCAACTGTTCACGCTTGTGCTCAAGGCTGCCGGGCGCTTCCGGGCTGCCCAGGGTCAAGCCGCAAAACAGGTGATAGTCGGCCAGGTTGATATGCGCAGGCGCTGCCCAGGTCAGGGGTGCGGCGCGTTCGAGGGCGACCACGGCCTGGTTGATATCCCCCAGGTAGAACGCCGACATGCCCTCGAACAGCCGCTTGAAGAATAACGTCGTGCGCGAAGTGGCGTGGGTTTCCAAGGCGTCGTAGAGCGCGCTTTCGAGGCTGTCGCGGTGGGCTTCGCCACCTTCCCTCAAGGCGCTCACGAAGGCCTGTTGGGCCAGCAGGATCTGTTCGATATCGCGATAGCCATACTGGCGCACAGTAGCCAGGCCGAGTTGGATTTCCTCGGCAACCGAATGCAAGTGCTGGCCCATCACCAGCGAATCGGAGACCAAATGGTTGCAGGCGTAGCAGGCCATCGCCAGGTCGCCGCTCAAGCGTCCCGAGTCGATGGCTTGCTGCGCGGTGCGCCGGGCGAAATCCATCGACGCAGTCCAGGCGCTGACTTGGTCGAGGGCTAGCAGGGTGCTGGTCAGGTCGACCTCAAAGCCGTACCGCTCGATCAGCTTGAGCGCCGCCAGGCAGTAGGCGTGACCATCGTGATACGCACCAAAGCGCTCTGCCGCCATCACCCCGAACCAGGCCAGGCCGTAGGTACTGCCGGGAGCAACGCCGTGCGCGAGGGTCAGTTCGAGGATTTTCGCCAGGTGCAGGTAACGGATATCGTCATCGATGAAGAAGGAGCAAGACAAGGTCGCCAGTAGGCCAATGGCGACGATGACTGTTTCGCTCTCGGCCTTGGGCAACGCCTCAAGGCAATGCCGGCCGCGCTGTTCGATCAGCGCCTGGATGCTGCGCAGCTGAGTCTCGACCTGAAGCGCGTCGTTGCCACGGCCTAGCTCGATGCCCAGCAGGCGCAGGCCTTCAAGCGCATCGTTGATCGCCGCGTCATAGTCTGAATGCAGGGTTTTGAATCGCGCGCGCAGTTTGCAGGCGATGGCCTGGTCGAGCGGCGAGTGCGCCCGTTTGCTGCATTCGCCGATCCGCTGCTGGGCTTGGCTCATGCGCGACAGCAGCATGTCGCATTCTGCCGCCATGCAGGCAAGGCTGAAGGCGTGTCGGTAGTCGACCGCTGGCGAGCCGCAGGTCTGTAGCAGTTCTTCGCCGGCGTTCAGATATCCAGCGGCTTGCTCGTGCGAGGCCGAGTCACGGGCGCGGCGTGCCGCCTCCATCAGGAGAATCAGGTAGGCCTCGCACTCCTCAGTGCTGAACACAGACTTTTCTGCACGTTGGACCTGATTGGCGATCTCGAACACTGCATCGGCCAGCGCGTTGCGCCACACGTATTTCATCACCCGGGCGATCTGGGCATGCTGTGCAGCGCGCTCCGGAGCGGCAGTCAGCAGGTAGGCGGCTTCCTCCACGCGGTCGTGCGAGAAACTCAAGCCGTGCTGGCTGGCCGCAAGAAAGCCTGCGTCCAGCAAAGCGTTGAGATGCTCGCCCAAGCGATCGTGGTCGATCGTCACCAGCTTGGCCAGCAGCGGTGGGTCGAAGCGCCCGCCAGCGGCGCCGGCGACCCGCAGGATCTCCCGTTGCGCCGCTGGCAAGCGGCCCAGGCGATGGATCATCAGGTCGGCGACATTGTCGGCATAACGGTGTTGGGCCACAGCTTCGAGGGACCACGACCAGCGCATGGCCAGGGGGTCGAAGGTGAACAATTTGTCTTCGACCATGGCTTTGAGGATTTGCCGAGCGAACAGCGGGTTGCCGGCGGTTTTCGCGTGCACCAGTTCAGCGACCTGCCGGGCGTCGTCAGTGGTGACGTGATAGCGCTCGCTGATCAGCTGGGCGACGGCATCGACCGGCAGCGCCAGCAGCTCCAGGTGATGGCTGTGCAGCGGGGTCAAATGGGTGGAGTTGGCCAGTTCGTAGGCTTTGCCAGCCGGGTTGCCGGCAGCATTGCAGCGGCTGGCAAAAATCAGCAGCAGGTTAGCCGGGGAGCGCGCGAGCAACTCCCTGAGCAGGTGCAACGAGGCGTCGTCAGCCCACTGCAAGTCGTCGAAAAAAAGAATCAATGGCCGGCCAGGCGCGGTGAACAGCTGAAGGAAATCGACGATTGCCCGCAACTCCTTTTCCAGTGCCAGCCGAGAGGGTTGTTGCGGAAATTCGGCCATTGGCCCGATGATCAGCTTCAGCTCTGGAGCCAGCGTGCCGAGCAAGCGGCCGCGGTTTTGGATGCGCTGCTGGATCTGGCTGCGGATGGTCTCCAGGTCTGCACGGTTCTTGGCCAGCAACTGGGTGGTCAGCGCACCTAGGATATCGACCCACGGGGCGTAGGGGATGGCCTGCTCCAGGCTGTTGCATTTGCCGGCCGCCCAATAGCCGGCGTCATGATCGCGCAAGGCCGCCTTGACCAGGCTCGATTTGCCCATGCCCGTCGCCCCGCTGATGAACAGCGCTTGGGCTGTGCTGTCACGACGCAAGGTCTTGAGGATGCGGGCGATGGACTGCAACTCGCTGCTGCGGCCATACAGGCGCTCGTGGGTGCAGGGCATGGGGTCGGAGCAGCCCAGGGTAAAGGTCGCGATCGTCTGGCTCGCCTGCCATTGCCGCTGGCAATGGGCAAGATCGACGGCCAGCGCCTGGGCGCTCTGGTAACGCGCATCAGGCTCTTTGGCCAAGGCTTTGGCGAGGATCAGGCTGATCGCCTGGGGCACGTCTGGGCTGAGCTCGGCGGCGGGGCGGGGCAGAACGCCTGCGTGCAGCTGGCGCCAATGCTGCTTGTCGCGACCGGCCAGCGGTAGTTCACCCACCAGCAATTGGTAGAGGATGGCGGCTAGGGCGTAGAGGTCGCTGCGTCGGTCGCTGCTGGCGCCGTGTGGGCAAACCTGCTCGGGCGCAAGGAAGGACCAGGTATCGGTCGCTGTACCCTGATCACTGATCCGCTCGCCGCTGTCGGCCTGGAACCCACCGAGCTTGACCCGATTATCAGCGAGCAATACGACATGCTGCGGCTGCAACGCGCCATGCAAGACCCCGGCCTGATGGGCCTGCGCCAGTGCCTTGCTGGCGTTGACCGCGATCTGCAGAAACGCGCGCAAGGTAGGCCGTCCTTGGGCGATGACCTCGGCCAGCGATTCACCTGCTGGGTAGACCAACAATGGGCCTTCGGCCGAGCGCACGAATGCACATGGCGTGACAGCCCATTCAGGGTCGAGCCGCAGTCGGTAGTCGCGCTCCAGACGCTGGCAGGCAGCCGGCGATTCCACTGGCGCGCGTATCGCCGTCCAGGCTCGAGCAGAACGTGCGTCCCACAAGCGGAAGTAGCTGAGCTCGCCCTCCTGTGTCAGCAAGGCAGTATCGCAACGGTTGAGCCAATCTTCATCGATCGACGGATCGTGATCGATAGGCCATTGAACGAGGCGTTCACCCAGCATCGCGCATCCCCTGCAGCCTGCATTTTCCACGCGAGTATACGCAGCGGACCCGGCGCGAATGCCCGTTGTAGGCGGCTTGGCAGGAATGGGAACCAATCTGACCGTTCTGGATCCTGCGCCGCGGCCTTTGCTCGATTGCCGCGTGCGTTGGAGGTGTATCCTCAGGCCAACCTATCCCTCGGGATAATTGTCTGAACGCGCACGCTCACCTAGATTGCACAGGGCTGCGCAACCGCCTTGGCCTGTGAAACTTGAGACGATCATGATCCGACTAGGCAATGCGCTGGTGTCGCTTGAGCGACGAGAGGCTTTCCTCGACGGCAAGCCGTTGCCTCTGGGTGGCCGTGCGTTCGATGTCCTGGCGATGCTGGTCAGGGCCAAGGGCCGCGTGGTTAGCAAGGAAGAGCTGTTCAGCCAGGTCTGGGCGGGCACCGTGGTCGAGGACAACAATCTTCAGGTGCAGGTATCGCTGCTGCGCAAGATGCTCGGTGACAAGCGCCTGATCCAGACCGTCGCCCGTCGAGGCTACCGGTTGGCAGTCGATATTGCCGCAGACCTTGCGTCATTCGCCCATAGCCCTTCATTCAACCTCGATCCCGACCTGCCGCCACCGAGCGACGATGGCGCCGCTGTGCCGGTTCTGGTGGTGGACGACGATCCGTCGGTGCGCTCCGCGCTGGGCAGGTTGTTGCGGGTAGAGGGTATCCCTCACCGGCTTTACGCCTCGGCAGAAGAGCTGCTGCAAGCGCGGTGGGATTCGCCTTATGCCTGCCTGTTGCTGGACATCAATCTGCCAGCCGCCACTGGGCTGGAGCTGCAGGACATGCTCGGCAAGCTCGACTTGCCGTGGCCGGTGGTGTTCATGACCGGCTACGGGACTATTCCCATGGCGGTGCAGGCAATGCGCGCGGGGGCGATCGAGGTGCTGACCAAACCGTTCGACGAGCAGCAGCTGTTAACGCTGCTCGATGTCGTACGTTTGCGCGCGGTGGCGGCGGGCAGGGCGTGGCAGCATGCGCGACAGGTTAAAGACAAGTATGCGCGCCTCACTACTCGCGAGCGCCAGGTGTTTTCGCTGGTGGTCAGTGGGCTGTCGCACAAACAGATCGCCAAACACATCGGAACCAGCGAAGTGACGACCAAGGTGCACAAGAAAAACATCATGAACAAGATGCAGTCGCGCTCGCTGGTCGATCTGGTCTCGATGCACAACGTGGTCGCTGGCTGCGGTAGCGTCGAGGGCCAGGGCGCCGCATGAACGGACCCGTTTCAACCGCCAAGGCTTGGGTGTGCATCGTCGACGATGATGCGTCCGTTCGCAAAAGCCTGGCCAACCTGTTGCGCTCAGCAGGCTTCGACCCGCTGCCGTTCAGCTCGGGGGAGGCATTCCTCGGGTCTGGGTTGGCGCGTGAGGCGGGCTGCGCCTTGCTCGACTTGAAAATGCCGGGGCTCGGTGGCTTGCAGGTTCTGCGTGAACTGGCGGCGATGGGTTGGCGCTTGCCAGTGATCTGCATGTCTGCACACTGGAGCGATGCCGGGCTGGATGAGTCGATGCGCGAAGGGGCGGTGGCCTGTTTGCGCAAGCCATTCAGCGAAGAGGCGTTGTTGCAGGCAATAGGCTTGGCCTTGGCTGTTTGATGCCGGGGCCGCGAAGCAGCCCCGGGCACGTTGTACGATGACTTAGGTGAACAGATCCACACCCAGCTGGAACGCTACCCACAACGCAAGGCCGGTGGCGAAGGCCAGGGCAATGTTCTCGAACAGGTTGTTGCGGTACTCCTTGCTCAGCAACGACTTCTGGTTGGACATGATCAGCAAGCCCAGCGAGATCACCGGCAAACCGACGATGTTCAGTGCGCTGACCCCGATGGTCAGGGTGACGAAGTCCGGCATGCCGGGGATCGACCAGATCAGCGGCGTGACCAGGATGAACAGCATGAACCAGCGGTGCGCAGGGTCCTTGTGGAACTCCTTGCCATAGCGCTCGCGCCGCTGTGGCCTCACGTGCTGGAAGGCATCGGTAATCAGCATCGGGAAGGCAGTGGTCTTGCCCGAGATGCTGGCGAACAAGGTCGCGAACACGCCGATGAAGAAGATGTACCAACCGATCGGGCCGAAGAACATTTCCAGGGCCTTGCCCAGGTCGCCCAGGGTGTTCACTTCGATGCCATTGGGACGCAGGATTTCTGCGCCGACGATCCAGATCGCCAGGTTGATCACGATGCCGACGAACACCGCGAACAGCAGGTCATTGCGCTGTACGCGCTTGTGCTGCGGGCCGGTCCAACCTTTCTGGCGCATCACGTACGGGTGGACGAAGTTGGCCACCGAGCCTGCCACCGCACCGATCACCGACACCGCGACCAGCATGGCGCCGTGCACGCCCTCATCAGCAGGGATGCTAAAGCCGATGGTGCCTTTGACGATGCCGACCACATCGGGGCCAGACATCACCGCCAGGGCGAGAAACGCCAGGGTCATCACTGCCAGCAGCAGCTTCATCACCCCTTCGATCATCGAATAGATATTGCGCCCGACCAGCATCCACACCGCCAGCACCACGGCCATCGAGCACAGCAGCGGATAGTCGATGCGCAGCAGCATCGCCAGCGCTTCACCAGCGCCCTTGATCATGTAGGCATTCATCAGATGACCCATGAGCAAGGCATAGCCGAGCATGAACCAGGCAAACACCGGATGCAGTTGGGCGTAGCCCTGGAGAATGGTCATGCCCTGGTTATTGCACAGCTGGAAGCGGGCAATGATGTTGACGATCAGGTAGCGCAGCAGCAGTGACACTGCCAGTACCCACATCATCGCGTAACCGTAGTTGGCCCCGGCCACCGACGAGGTGATCAGATCACCTGCGCCGAGCCAGGACAGCACGGCAATGATGCCCGGCCCGAGCAGTTTGACTACCCGAGAAAGGCGGCTTTGCGAGGGCGTGGCAGTTTTGCCCTCCACGGAAGGTATGCTCGTCATCGATGGTGTCTCCGTTATTTTTGTTGTGAGAGCCGGCGCAGTCGAACACAGTAGATAGGATGTCGTACAACTAAAATTACGCGCTAAATATTACAAGATGTTTCTAAGCCAGCGATGGCCTTTTAACACGAAAGGGCCGCAAAGCGGCCCTGTTCGGTGTGGCTGGACTCAAACTCAGTTCTGATTGGCGAGGGTGTTGGGTTGGCTGTAGCTCACCTGGTGTACCTGGCCATTGCTGTCGCGGTAAGTGAGTGTGGCGGTACTGCTGTGGCCTTGAGGGTTTGCCGGGGCCTGCACGCTGATCACCTGATCGATGTCCATGCCGTAGTGGTAGGCGCGGACTTCACCGGACTGGGCGAAGGCACTGGCACTGCTGGCAATGGCGAAGGTGGTAGCGGCAATGGCGAAGCTTTTGCGAAGGGTCATGATCGTTCTCCAGATTAGTCGGTAGTGGGCGACGACTGCTTGCTGTCTGGAGGCAATATTGAGCGCAAATAGTTAGTGCGCAAAATATATTGCTGCTATGGCTGGGATTGAACCGGTGTATGGGCATCCCAACCCGCTCCTGTCAGGACCCTGGCCGATACTGCAACGCCTCCGCCAGATGCGAGCGTGCGATGTCCTGCACCTGTTCCAGGTCGGCCAAGGTCCGTGCGACTTTCAGTAATCGGTGCGCCGCACGCAGCGACAAGGTCAGGCGTTCGCAGGCGTTTTCCAGCCAGCGCTGGTCCTCGGCGCTCAAGTGGCAGTGCCGGCGTAGACCCTTGAGGTCGAGAAAGGCATTGGCGCAGCCTTGGCGGCGCTGCTGTACGTCGCGAGCTTCGGCGACCACGCGGGCGACGTGGGCGCTGGTTTCACCGCTGGGGGCGTTGGTCAGCACGGTGCTTTCGCGGGCCACGGTCAGGTGCAGGTCGATGCGGTCGAGCAGCGGGCCGGAGAGCTTGTTGCGATAGCGCTGGATCTGCTCGGTGCTGCAGCGACAGCGTCCGCTGGGGTCGCCCAGGTAACCACAGGGGCAGGGGTTCATTGCCGCCACCAACTGGAAGCGGGCAGGGAAGCGGACTTTGTCCTTGGCCCGGGCGACGACGATTTCGCCCGATTCCAGCGGCTCGCGCAGTACCTCAAGCACGCGGCGTTCAAACTCGGGCAGTTCGTCCAGAAACAACACGCCGTGATGGGCCAGGGTGATCTCGCCTGGCTGGGGACGACTGCCGCTGTAGGCTTTCGAAATAGCTGCGAACCTATTAGGCTAGAGGCCGCGAAGCACCGAACCTGATTGCACAAATAAATGCGAAAAAATTTCGAATTGGATGCGACAGAATTGAATATTACTCGAAATAGCTGCGACCAGCCTAAACAGGTCCGTCCGATCAAGCCGACTCGTCGCAGCGTCTCGGGCTTTCTGCCTTTCCGCGGTGCAGGTGGCGTCCCCTTCGAGTCACTGCTCGAGCGCGACTTCCTCAAGCGCATGAGGTTTTCCCATCGCGTTGAGTCAGTAATTGCTCAGCCTGTGCGGGTAGACTTTATCGACGCACTTGGGCGTGCTCAGACCTATACCCCTGACTTTCTCGTGCACTACCGCCAGCCACACGGCGTCGACTACATGGACTACTTCAAGCCGATGCTGGTTGAGGTCAAGCCCGCCTACGAATGGCGCAAGAACTGGCGCACCTGGCTCGGGAAGTGGAAAGCAGCGCGTCGCTACGCGCGGAATGAAGGCTGGACATTTAGCATCTATGACGAATCGCGAATCCGTGGACTGCCGCTCGACAACATCACGTTCCTGGAGCGGTTCGAGCGCTTGGACTTTGATCGGGAAGATATCGACATGGTCCTGAAGACGCTCCACGAAATGGACTTTGCTCCCGTGCACTATCTGCTTGCGCGCCATTTCAAAGGCGTTTATCGCGACCGTGGTGTGGCACTGTTGTGGCACCTGATCGCTACTGGACGGGTCGAGTGCGATATCACCGAGCCTTTGAACGAATACCTTGAGCTTTGGGTGGCCACACCATGAACATCTATGAGATCGACACGGACGAGCACCTCGTCCCATTCGAGCCGTCCAGGGAGCGTGTGAGTGTTGAGGTTGGCGAGATGGTCCGCCGCGACAAGCAGGTCTACCGAATTGTCCAGCTGCTCGACTTTCAAAATGTCGTGGGCGTGGAGGTCGAGACCGGCCGAAGCGTATCGCTTCGAATCCCAGAATTGCAGCCTGTAGAGCAGGAGCGAGTTGATGGACTCTTCGTCAACTATGACATCTCGACAATCAGCTCGGATGAGTGGGCGGTTGCCCAGCAGCGCTTTTCGGCGATCAAGCCTCTATTGCGTGACTCGGTTCTGCCAAGAAGCAGTGTAGAGGCACGCGCCAAAGAGGTTGGTGTCGACACGGCCACGCTTTATCGTTGGTTGGATCGGTACCAAAGCTGGCAAGAGGTGCTGGCGCTTGTCCCACGCAAGCGTGGATGGCAAACCGGTAATAGCCGGTTGAGCGCCCAGGCGGATCAGCTCATCGATGAGGTGGTTGATAAGCACTATCTGACAACTCAGCGTAATTCGGTCCAGTCGACGATCAAAGAAATCGAAACTCAGGCCAAAGCGCTTGGTCTCACTCCTCCTAGCGCGTCAGCGATCAGGATCAGGATCAAGCGAATCCCAGAGAAGATTGTGTTGCGTAGACGGGGTTACGCCGATCAGGCTCGCAACCGGCACACACCTTCCGTTGGCCAATTCCCCGGCGCTGACTATCCGCTGGCAGTCGTCCAGATTGACCACACGCCAATCGACCTGATCATTGTGGATGACCGACATCGCAAGCCGATAGGTCGTCTGTGGCTGAGCCTGGCAATCGACGTGCACTCGAGGATGGTCAACGGCTACTACCTCGCGCTGGAAGAGCCGTCCGAGATATCTGTCGCTATGTGTCTGGCGCACTCCATCCTGCCTAAAGAGGATTGGCTTAATCTGCATGGCATCCAAGGCGAATGGCCGGTGTGGGGGTTCCCTCGTGTTGTCCACTCGGACAACGGCCCTGACTTCCAGGCCGAAAACTTCCGCCGGTCGTGCTCGAACTACAACATCGAGAACCAGTTCCGGCCGGTGAAGCGGCCAAAGTATGGAGGCCACATCGAGCGGCTCCTCGGCACGTTCATGAGAGAGCTGCATGCGCTGCCTGGTACCACGCACAGCAGCGTTGCCAAACGAGATGGCTACGACTCAGACAAGCACGCGGTTCTCACGATGAGTGAGTTTGAAGAATGGCTGGTGCGGTCCATCATCCTGTACCACAACAACTACCACTCCGCGATTTACATGAGCCCTGCTCGGAAATGGCATCTCGGGTTCTTTGGAAGTCGTGAGGCGGATGCGTTGGTGAGCATTCCACCGCGGCCTGCAGATCCTCTCACGGTCCAGCTGGATTTCATGCCGTCTTACCGTCGAACAGTGCAGCATTATGGCGTGCAGCTTGATGTGTACTATTACTCGGAGGCTTTGCGTCACTGGATCGGGACTACGGACCCCGAGACTGGCCAGGCTCGAAAATTCGTTTTCAGACGAGATCCTCGCGATATCAGCGTGATCTGGTTCTACGACCCTGTACTCAAGCAGTATTTCAGGGTGCCGGTGGCCAACCAGGCGTTTCCAGCAGCAACGTTGTGGGAATTCCGTGCCGCGAAGAAGCAGGCCGTTGACGAAGGCCGTATGCACATTGATGAGACGTTGATCGCAAGGATGATCTTAGAGCGTCGTCAGATCGTGGAAACGGCATCGGCCAATACCAAAAGGGCACGTCGGGACGCGCAAAAAAACAAGGTGCATAGCAAGAATTCCACGCCGGCGCGTCCTGTTAAAATGCCAGTGGATGCGCCACCTTCAATCCCTGCGATTGACGGGCTGCTGCTCGATGATGTTGACCTGATCGGTGATATCCAATGACTGAGTACGCACATCTGCACGCCGACTTCAGGCCTGTGTTGCAGCTATCAGCTCGGGAGCGGATTCGCTTCATGCGAGAGCCCCGTTGGATTGGCTACAAGGCGGCCCACCACATCCTCGACAGCTTGGAGTGCCTGCTCGACGCACCCAAACGCCCGAGAATGCCGAATCTGCTCATTGTCGGCGATCCAAACAATGGCAAGAGCACCATTGTTCAGCATTTCGAAAAAACACATGGCCAGGGCTACGTCGACGAAAACTCCGAACCTGTGCGGCCAATCATTTTGGCTGAAGCACCGCCGTCTGCAGAAGAGAAAGACCTCTATGCAGCCATCCTCGAAAAGATGTGGATGCCTTACAAAACTACCGACTCCAAGCTCACCCTGAGGTACCAAGTCATACATGCCCTTCGCGAGCTGAAGGTGCGCATGCTGATCATCGACGAAATCCACTCGATGCTCGTCGGGCCTGCTACCAAGCAGCGTGAGGTTATGAACGCCCTCAAGATGCTATGCAATACGTTGGTGATCCCCATCGTCGGCGTCGGAACACCTAACGCTGTGCAGATCCTCCACTTGGACGCGCAGCATGCCAGCCGTTTTGATGTGATCAAACTGGAGAATTGGAAATTGAACGCCGACTTTCAGCGCTTGCTGAAAGCGTTCGAAGCCATCCTGCCGCTCAAGCATCCCTCTGAACTCTATAAGCCCGAGCTAGCTCAGCTGATCCATTCGATCTCGGGCGGCAATACCGGCGACCTGCACAGCCTACTGATCGAGTGTGCCATTGAAGCCATCAACTCTGGTAAGGAATGCATTGATCGACAGCTCATCGAGAGTAAGTCGTGGAAGCGTCCTACACGTGGCATCCGGGAGCTCATTGTCTAAAGCCCCGCTGGCCACTCACCCCGCCGATTCTGCCTGATGAGCTGTTCTCTTCCTGGCTCATCAGAACGGCGCATGTCCATGGCTGTTCGCCGAGCACGCTAACAGCGTCTGCTTGGTCGAAGCCTCATGCTTGGGGTGCAGATCTTGACCGTTGGCACCCTTGGGCAGATTTTAAGGTACTTTCAGGCATTGTTGGCTTGAGACCTCAGACACTTCTGGCCTGTACGCTCTGGCGGGTTATGTCCGACCTGCACCCCTATCTCGTGACGGCCAGGTTGGGGAATGTGCCATGGATCCTCCCTTTGGGGTGTCGGAGCCACTCCCACGCCGGGGGGCTGATGTGTTGCCCCTGCTGCATCGATGGACCAACACCTCATTATCAACTGCAGTCCCGACTTGCATGGCACACAGTCTGCCCCTGGCATCGAGTGCTTCTAATCGACCGCTGCCTCAGATGCGGGGTGGCTCTACAGCCCGCTCGCTTGCAGCCCGGTCACCCGCTTTCTGAATGCCATCACTGTGGTCAGTCGCTGGCGAAGAAGTCGTTTGGGCCCTCGATAGAGTCGGCGCTCGAGTTTCAGAGGTTTGCTGACCTAGCCAGTGGTTCGAGCCCGCTGTTTGGCGATCGGCCCTTGAGCTTTCCTGAATGGATGGCCGTCGCTCGACTCATCATCAGTTTCCTGCTGAATGCGATAAGACATCCTTCTGCGGGCACACTACAGTTCTGCCGAGCTATTGGGGTGGAAATCTCCCTGCTGCAACCCTCATCACTTGGGTTGCCATTTGAGTACCTTTCTCCTGCCGAGCGCTCTGTGTTGTTGGGCCAGACCTGGGTGATAATGCAAGCAGGTCCAGAGCGGTTTATGGAGCTCGCCTCGTGTACTCAGCTGCCCATCAGCGCTTTTCCATCGCTGGCAAAAGGCGCGCCCGAGATCGCTAGGGAAATGCTCTCCGTACTCACCCGACATAGTCAGCATAGGCCTGGCCGGCAAGGTCAAAGGCAGTCTCATACCCCCCTTGATGTGTGGCAGATGTGGCACCGATTGCAGAGAAGGACGCATAGAAATGGCATCTCATGACGCATGCACCAGCGCGGAATGCCATGAATGCAGGCGCGAAATGACCAACGCTAAAAAGGTTCATGCGGGCAAGCGCTACTGTGAGGCTTGCTATCGGCGCCTGTTCAAACGGCGCATGTGCCTAGAGTGTGGTGACTTCGCTCGGCTTCCAACCTTCGACCTATCCGCGCGCTGCACCACCTGTGAGCGCTCTGCGGCATGTGTACGCTGCGGTAGGCTTGATTTTGAAACAGGCATGCGCTCGGACTATGGTCCGGTGTGTAAAGCTTGCACGCCTTTCTTCCGTACCGCTGAGCCCTGCGAGGTATGCGGTAAGTACTCCCAGCGATTGGCCAGGAACAAGGTGACGGGTCTAAAAAGCTGTCCCAAATGTAGCGGTCCAGAGATGGCCACGTGCCCGCGTTGCCGGCGCTATCGAGTACTGGCTGCAGGAGAGGACGGCGTGCCACGCTGCGAGCCCTGCAGCACTCTATCTACACACCCTTGCGACACTTGTGGCGCCCCCACGCCGGCTGGCCGTGGACGGGAATGTGAGACATGCTACTGGTTGAGGCTTTTCCATAAGCGTTTGGCGACCAACGCAAAAGGGTTCAGTAGCGATCAGATCGCTGGGCGGTATGCGCGTTTCGGGCAGTGGCTCCTAGATCGGACTGGTGCCCATAAAGCCGCTTTGAGCATCAATGGCCACTACCATTTTTTCCTGGCACTCGATATCACGTGGGGGGCGGTGCCGTCCTATGAGCAACTCGTGCAGCACTTCGGCGCTGCAGGGCTACGCAAGGCAGAAAGTCCGATGCGTTGGCTGACAGAAGTCGGCGAGGTCGTCGTGAGTGTGGAAATACGAGAGCAGCTGACGGAGCAGCGTCGACTGGAGGCAATTCTGGCGGAACCTGCTGACAGCTGGTCGGCTCAGCTTCTGAAGGAGTATGTCGCTGCTCTGAAGGGGAAAATGGAGCACAGTGGTACTGACCTGCGGTCAATCAGATTGGCGGCTCGCGCTGCGGCGAACTTGTTGAAAAATGCTCAACTGAAATTGGGCGCTATGCCTAGCCAGAAGGCTCTTGAGTCGTTTTGGCGTGGAGCACCAGGTCAGGTGGCTGCTGCCACAGGTTTTGTTGGGCACTTAAACAAGCACCATGGCCTTGAGCTTAAGGCGAGGCCGGACCCACGCTGGCTGGCAGGAGCTAAGCGACAAAAGGCGGAGCGGGAACTGGTGGCGCTGTTGAGCGAGGTGGAGCATGAGACCTTTGAAGAGCGCTGGATCGTGAAAGGACTCGCCTACTTCCACGGTGTTACGAGGGCGAGCCGCAAGTCGCTTGTGTACCAACCTCAAGTTTATCGAGGGGTCGCGGGTTTCAACGTCACCTATGAGCAGCAGGTTCTGTGGGTGCCGTCCGCGAGCAGCTATCAGCGCGGTGATCACTCTGATTAGCTACTCGAGTTCTACCCCAATTTCTTTGAAGGCGTTAATCAACCTGCTTCGATAGAGTACCTTCGCGTCTTTCTGGTGGTGTTTGAAGATTTTCGCCCCAGTCGGGAAGAAGGACTCCATGTTCTTGAATCTGCCAACAACGAAGCGGACCCTTGAGCACAGCTTCTCTACGAAATCCTCGAACTCGCCATGAGTCGCGACATGGGATTTCATGAGGACGCCAGAGTAGGCTGGTTTGTGAGGCTTATCGGGCTGAATTTCGAAACAGAAATAATTTTGACCGTCGACCTGAATGCGCAACACCAGCAGGCCGCGACGCAGCCCCGTTTCTCGATCAAGGTAAACCCATCCACGGCATGACTTATCGTCAGATGGCCACTCAACTGGTGGTTGCAGCAAAATAAGATTCGGAGGACTTTGCTCTCGAAACCTGCTGGGTGTGTACCAATTCACATGACTCACCCGGTCAGGATTAGCCGCCATGATCGATTTGAACGCATTCCAGATATCGTACAAAAAACCGTGGGTCTCAAGCTCAGCCTCGGCGCCGTGCTCCAGTTTGCCGACATTCTTGCCGGCACCACTGCCTTCTCCCGAAGAGTGAGACGAAGCCTCTGATGGCTTTGGTCCTAGACGGCCGCGGTCCGTCTTGATCACGTGCTTCGTTTTCTTGACTTTGCGCTTTGCCCCCAAAAGCTTGAAAGGTGGTGTTTTAACGATGATGATTTCGGAATGACTGTCCGGCTCTGCGTGGGAGTGTTCACCGATAAACTCCTCAGCTTCGGCTGTGCGAAGTGGACGCGGAAGGACAATGCGACCGCCTTCAGGCCCCTCGCTGCTGTCGAACTTCATGCGCTGCCATTCAATTTCCTGCCCATCAGGCTGGTTCGAGCCAACCAGGTCCAGGCACAGAAATGTGTTGCCCCCGTTGATCCAGCGTCCTCGGCACAAAAACTGGCCTTTCCCTTGGAACCAGGGCGTTGCCTTGAGGAATATCTTGGAGGATGGATCTTTCGAGATGAACTGGGCATTAATGCTTTTTACCGCTTGCTCTGCGTAGTCGTCGTAAAGCAGGTGGGCAAGAAAAACCGCATCATAATTACGCATCAGACGAGATGGTTTGACCAGCCAGCGATGCTCGTGACGGCGAGGTTCATCAAAAAGTACGGACCTGACATCTGACCAGCGTAAGGTGGCTACAGCCCGGCAAACCTCCATGTTTCTCGCGTAAGCGCGCACAAAATACTCGGTACACGGGATGAGCAGATTCTTTTCATCCTTGCCGATTTTGAAGCTCAGCAGTTGGCCGTGATCTTGCGGGTATTTCAGCGGATAATCACTGTCGTGGAAGACATGCGCATTGCCTCGCCGAAGCAGCTCGGCTCTGGATGTTAGTGACCATCCACCTTCATTGAAGTCTACGTCAAACCGTTCTTGCTCCAGCTCTGTACTGGAGATGCACTTCCCATCGCGCCAGATGGAGCCCTTTCGGTAGTGCGGTAGGCTGCTGAGGGGAACAACGGCCGGCGAGAAAGCGCCAGGTTCATCGTCGATGAGCTTTCTGAAGTACACCGTCACCAAGGGGATGGAGCGGGGTCTTGTGTTCTGCTGGATGGGGCCATACCACCACACAAGGTGGTCCCCCTTCATTCGTTTGACCTGGCTATCAGGGTGCCTCAGGTCAGCACGTTTGTGCGTAAAATCGACGCGTTGAACCTTTTCCACCAAGCCGAATCCTCCCTCATGCTAGATAGCCATCACGTGGAGTGTATCGAGTTGGCAATCTGTGCGCGACGCCAAAAGCGCCTGGGTGCTGCAGCTTGAGGTATCGGCTGTCGGACGAATTCTTCATGTGCTCTCCGAGGCTAGGGGTGGCTATCCATTTGCCGTCTTCAGGTGGTCAAGCCCAGAGGTGTTGCTTGATCACCTGGCCCCCCGGTGGGACCTTTGAGGCAAAGCAGGTTGTATCCCGCTCGAACGATTGTGGAATCTGGGGCCGTCGGATAGCTTGTAGGCCACTGACGATGGTTCTCATAGAGACTCCGACATGTCCCTTGCAGCCCAAGAGCGTGGTGCTCTATCAGCGTTACTCTCACGCACAGCTGACAACTCTGCTTTCTACACGGCGCTCACAGCGGCTGACGGGGTGAGCGAGATCAATGAGCTGGCAGGTCTTAGGGCTGACCCTCGCTATCGTTTGGTTCGTGTTGACCGTAGGCTGGGACCGGGAAAGAATGAGTTCGAAATCGCCTTGGTCGACGATATCGAGATGTCAGTGGCCTTTTACGACAAGGTTACGCTCGTGTATGTCCCAGGAGTCAGTAGCCGACTCCTTGCGCGCAACTCAATCTGGCGATCGGCGAGTAACCGTCATTCCCTAGCTCTCCGCGATATTTCGCAGAAGGTGCTTTTCAACTACATCGTTCAGCACTACGACATCTTCCTAGAAGCGGACACGATGACAGATGGTGGAAATTTTAATTGGCACCGCCAGGTCTCTAGGGCGATTGAGAAAGGTCTCTACGCCTTTGTGTACGACGCAACGACGCAAGCCCTTCAATCAATTCCAACGCAGCGCGCGCTCAACGATTTACAGGATCTGGCATGGTCTGATCCCAATCATGAGGCCTTGCGAGCCGTTATCTCGCTTTCTCCTCTGGCCAGTCGTCTGGAAATACCCACAGGGTTCGCGTCAGCCTCAGGAAATGATCAATACCACTGATTTTTCAACGGCAGTTATGGGTCGATAGCTGCCTGTCGTGGATGACCGCATTCGACCCATAGCGGATGGTCGGTCTTGGTGGCAGTCATCAATAACGCGGCAAGAAACAATCAGTGTTGGGGGGGCTGGCGAGCCATCTCATAAAAGAGTGCTTCATGGGTTACCACTTCGGCCCGCCTTCCGCTAGCTGAAGTTCACCACGGCCAAATGAGAAGTTCTCATTTGGCACAGGTACCAACGAGATGAAGATGTCGTCAGGTGACACTCCTGTAGCATCGACAACCAAGCGGTTAATCGCGGCAGCGAGCTTGCGCTTGTCCTCAAGAGGTCGGTGAGCGCCAACCAGAACAGTGATAATCATCGCCTGAGCCGGATCACGGTTCATTTCCATGAAAGTCGGATGCAGGAACAACTCATCGGGACCATGCTCGCTGAGCATCACGAAGCGGTCACCCTCTGGTATCCCCAAACCTTGGACGAGAGACTGGTTGAGGGCGTCGGCAATAGCCCGCTTCTCATCACTCGAAAAGCGGCCCTTAGGGATGTGTGCGTTGAAAACAGGCATAGTGCTTCCTTGGTTAATTCGTACGGGTCTGATGGGGGTATGTGTCCCAGCTAGGTTAAACCCAACTATTCCCACTGAAGAGAATTGAGAAACAAACTGTCCAGGCTAGCTTGCCCCACCGCTATTGCGTCATTACACCGGCTTCCGAAACTTCAATGTCATCCGGTCACTCTCCCCAATAGCCTGGTAAGTCGCGACGTCTTGTTGGCGATGAACAAGCTGTAGTAGCGGTAGGCAATCAGGTAGATGGCGACGGCAGCGGTCACGATCCAGAGAGCGCTGATGGCTTCGCCTCTGCGCAATGCCAGGGTGCCTAGAGCAAACGCACCCAGCAAGGCGACGGCGAACCAGGCAATTCGGGTAGCCAGTGTGGTCATCGAATTTTCTCCTGTCGCGGGTCGTAAACCCGGCGACGGCTTTTGTTGTTGTGTGTGCCCTGATAAGGACGGCGACACTCTCGCCGTCCTGCGTCCACAAGAAAATGCGCAGTACTACGGGCGCAGGCTGCGTAGAACTACGTAGGCCGCGCCTCGAAAAAGGGAATCTGATCCCGCTCCCTGCGCCGGCACCAAGCATGTAGCCCACCTCACCTGATTCGCTTCCATCCGGCTTCGCCGATCAGCGGTAGCTTGACACTCGTCAGATCGAGGAATAGTCTACCTACTAGTAGATAGACAAACGAACAGAGGACATCATCATGCAGTTCAAAGGTCGCAAGCTTCTGGTGGTAGGTGGAACGAGCGGTATCGGTCTGGAAACCGCACAGATGGTCGCCGAGCAAGGTGGTTCGGTGGTGATCGTGGGTAACCGCCCTGAGAAAGCCGAAGCAGCACGCCAACAACTGGCTGCCGTTGCTGGCGAAGATAAGGTCGTAGCCTACGCGGTCGACTTGACCGATTTTGTCAGTGTCCAGGCACTGATCGAGAAATTGGCCACCAGCCACAAGGACATTGACCTGATGGTCAATTCCGCGGGTATCTACTACCCGAAAGCTTTCATCGAGCACTCGCTGGAGGATTACGACAACTTCCTCAACCTGAACCGCGCTGTCTTCTTCCTGACCCGTCAGGTGGCAGCACAGCTGGTAGCTCAGGGCAAACCTGGCTCGATCGTGAACGTCACTGCTGTGGCTGCGCGCCAAGCCGTCGAAGGTGTTCCAGCGTCGGCCTACTCCATGGCCAAAATGGGCCTGGATGCCCTGACCACGCACGCGGCAGGCGAGCTGGCGCAGCACGGCATTCGCGTCAACTCGGTCAGCCCAGGCATTGTGGAAACCAAGATCTTCGAGCGTTTCATCCCTGGTGAGCAATTGGCAGGCGCGCTGAATGATTTCAACAACTTCCACCCGCTGGGTCGCAACGGCACCCCACGGGATGTGGCTGAGTCCATTGTGTTCTTGCTCTCTGACAAGGCGTCTTGGGTGACCGGCGCAGTGTGGGACGTGGACGGTGGGGTCATGGCCGCCCGCAAGCAAGGGAAGTAAACTGTCTGAGTAGTGGCCGGAATCGCTCTTTTCTGGTCGGGCGATGAAGGCAGGAGAATGTATGGCACTGGCAACACGGGACGCGTTAATTCAAGCCGCTGAAGGACTGATGCGGACCAAAGGCTATGCGGCGTTCAGCTATGCGGATCTTGCTGATGCGGTCGGTATTCGCAAAGCAAGCATTCATTACCACTTCCCGACAAAGGAAGACCTGGGTATCGCGATCGTCGAAGAGTACGTTTCGCAAGTGCAGGCTGAGTTCGAGCGTATTGAGATCAATCAGAAAGGTGCGGAAGAAAGGCTCAAGGCGTTCTATGTGCTTTTCTACTCCAGCACTGAGGGTGGTCTTTTGCCTTTGTGTGGCGCGCTGGCAGCTGAAATGGCTGCGCTGCCAGATGGGCTTCAGCGCCTGACACGACGCTTCTTCGATGTTCAGTTGTCCTGGTTGACCAGAGTGATGGACGAAGGCATTGCCGCTGGTGAGTTACCCCAGGGGCGAGGGTCCAGAGAGAAGTCTTACTTGTTGCTCAGCATCCTTGAGGGATCGAGCTTCATTAACTGGGCTACCAAGGACGGTGAGATGGTAAATATGGCAGTTCTTCGGATGATCGCAGAGTACTGATATCTGCGAATAAGGGGGCCGATACGCGACCCGTTTCGGCCCATTTTTTGGTAAGTCATACCTATCAACTAGTAGGGTGGTAATCATGTCTAGCATGCCTAACTGGCAACAAACCATCACCGACGTAAGCGCCCGCCTGAAAGAGTTTGGCACACGTTCGCCTGACACCCTGCGGGGCGTGGCAATGCTCGGTAATGCCGGCAACAAAACCAATCACCTCGACGCCAAGACCCGTGAGCTGATCTCGCTTGCTGTCGCTGTCACCACGCGCTGCGATGGTTGCATTGCTTTCCACGCTGCAGAAGCCAAGAAGCTCGGCATCACCACCGAGGAAGTTGCCGAGGCGCTCGGTGTGGCCGTGAACATGAACGCCGGTGCTGCGGTGGTTTACAGCACGCATGTCCTGGATGCCATGGACAGCAAACCTCAGAGCTAAGTGGCTTTCGCAGCTTATCCAGCAGAGACAGATAGAGAGGAGATTCTATGAAGAAAATTACGGTTGAAGTCTGGTCCGACTTTGTCTGTCCCTGGTGCTGGATAGCAAAGAAGCGCTTGGGTCAGGCTATTGATGATCTCAAGGATGAGATCGAAGTTGAGATCGTGCCGCGTGCGTACCGCCTGGCCAGAGGCATGACCCCGATCTCTTTCAACGAGGCTTTGGTACAGAAAACCGGAAGCCAAGCGCGAGCGGACGTATTCATGGAAGCCGTGCGAGAAAGTGCTGCACTTGAAGGGCTGGACTACCGGTTTGACGTCATGCGCTTCGGGGATACCTCCGCCGCTCACCAGTACGTGAAGGCGATTTCCGACCCGGCTCTGCAGGCGCGCTATGTCGAGCGGCTTTATCTGGCCGGAACGACTGAGGGAAGGAATATCTTCGACGAACGGGTCTTGCGGGACCTGGCGACAGAGGTGGGGGCAAACGACCTCGTTGATTTCGATTCGGCGCAAGCCGCAATCCTGAGAGATGAAGCAGCAGTGAACGGACTAGGTACCGGCATTCCTTTGTTCGTGATCAACGGCAACCGCTACATCTCCGGTGCACAGGAGCCGGCAGTGTTTACCAAAGTGCTCCGTGCTGCGATGGAAGAGCTTTCAAGTGACGAAGAGGCAATCAGTGCCACCAGCTGTTCAATCACTGGCTGCTCGCACTAACCAGGTGATCACCTTCGGGTGCCTCGTGATTTTGATCTTTTATCCACGAATTTAAGAGGATTTGAAAATGGACAAGCATCTCAACGGTATCGACATCCCTGCTCTGCAAGCCTTTGCACAGGGCGTCGCTGAGGATCCAGCCAAGCGTCACGCGCGCTTCAAAATCAACACCAAGTGGGAGCATCAGACCCGCACCGTGGCCACCGTCGACCTCTTTCACTTGAGCGGTACCGACTACCCACGAAATGTCCAGATCGCAGCTGATGAACCGTTGGAACTGCTGGGAACCAACTCTGCCCCCAACCCGCAGGAACTGCTCATCTCGGGTCTGAACGCCTGTCTCTCCGTTGGCTACGTGGTGAACGCTTCAGTCATGGGTATCACCATCCACAGCCTGGAAATCGAGACCAGTGGTGAACTGGATCTCCGTGGTTTCCTGGGCCTGGACGAAAGCGTCAACCCAGGCTTCGACGAGATGAGTTACGTGGTGCGCATCCACACCGATGCACCTGCCGACAAGGTAGAAGAGCTGCATCGCATCGTCACCAAGACTTCCGTGAACCTCGCCAACTTCTCGAAGGCCATCCGCATGGTGCCCAAGCTGGAAGTTATCGCTGGCCAACCAGCTGCCTGATTCACGTATTCGTTTGCAGAGGTAGATCATGAAAAAGCTGTTTTCTCCATACGACCTGGATGGCCTCAAACTGGCCAACCGCGTTGTGATGGCTCCAATGACCCGTACCCGGACGGAAGACAACGTACCGTCCGAGCTGACCGCACTGTATTACGCGCAGCGTGCTTCGGCGGGCCTGATCATCACTGAAGGCTTGCCGATCTCGGACGAGGGGCGTGGTTACCTGTACACCCCAGGTATTTACACCGACGAGCAGACCCGCGCGTGGCGCGCAGTGACTGATGCCGTTCATGCCAAAGGCGGCAAGATCTTCGCCCAGCTGTGGCATGTGGGCCGCATGTCGCACGTGTCGCTGCAGCCAGGCAATGCTGCACCCGTTTCGGCGAGTGCCGAGCCAGCTGTGGGCACCACGGTTTACGCCTGGACTGGCCCTGGTGTAGCTGGCCCGGTTGCGCCGAGCGTACCGCGTGCGCTGACTGTCGACGAGATTCACCGTGTCACCGACGACTTCGTTGCCGCCGCATTGCGCGCGGTGGAGGCTGGCTTCGATGGTGTCGAGCTGATGGCGGCCAACGCATTCCTGTTCGACCAGTTCCTGAGCAGCCAGATCAATACGCGCACTGACGAGTACGGTGGATCGATCAAGAATCGTCAGCGGTTCCTGCTGGAAACGATCGATGCGATCGGAGATGCCATTGGTAGCTTCCGCGTAGGCGTGCGTATCTCGCCGTTCGGGCGTCTGTACGACCTGCGCCCTTATCCGGAAGAAGAAGCAACCTGGATGAGCGTTGCCGCTGAACTGAACGAGCGTGAGTTGGCTTTTGTCCATCTGAACTACCAGCCCACGGTGACTACAGTTCCATTCCCTGAAGGCTTCTACAAACAGTTCCGCTCGCTCTACAAAGGCACGGTCATCGGTGCCGGCGGCTTCACCGCTGAGCTGGCAGAAGTTGAGCTGCAGAATGGCAATCATGACCTGATCGCCTTCGGCACCTCGTATATCGCCAACCCTGACCTGGTTGAGCGGATGCAGAACAGTTGGCCACTAGCACCGAGCGATCACTCCACCTTCTACGGTGTGATTGGCGCGAAGGGCTACACCGACTACGCGACATATCAGGGATAACCGTCCCGGTTGATTCACCACGCTATTCAACTACTGTAGGAGT
The DNA here is from genome assembly GCF_014268815.2 of Pseudomonas urmiensis. Taxonomy (NCBI): domain Bacteria; kingdom Pseudomonadati; phylum Pseudomonadota; class Gammaproteobacteria; order Pseudomonadales; family Pseudomonadaceae; genus Pseudomonas; species Pseudomonas urmiensis. The sequence continues at coordinate 4,832,267 of NZ_JABWRE020000001.1, read as the reverse complement.
CTGGACATGCCACTGGTTACTGTAAAAGGCATTGAGGGTGTTTTCTCTTCGGAGCAAAAAGCCGAGATCATCAGCAAGATCACCGACGCCATGGTCTCCGTCGAGGGAGAGAAGATGCGGGCTGTGACTTGGGTGATTTTTGAGGAAGTGAAGAGCGGCGATTGGGGCATCGGCGGCGAGCCGATCACCACTGAGAAAGTCCGAGCCATTCAGAACGGCTGATGGTGAAGCTGGCCCGGTCCACGCAATGCGCAGGCTGGGCCAACTTGTTTTGGACACTCCTAGGCCGTAGCTCGATCCCCATCTCGTAGGTCTGAGGTGAAGGGATGAAACAGGTGAGCTAGGCGGGATGTGGACGGCTGGTGCTCATCAGTGCTTCACTCATGCCATCAGAGGTAAATTGCCTGATGGCGGTAGGAGTAGGCAGCATTATGGGCAGCGGGCGTTTTAACCAGGAGCAGTCTTCGGTAGGTCTGAAAGTGGCGCTGCGCATCATCGCCGGCTGGCAGGCCTCCCCCACCCAAGCTTGCAGAATCCTGCGCATATCGTACTCAACATACCGTCGCGCTTCTCAAGATTGCGGTGCTGGCCGAAGGCTCGATCAAGATCAGCAGCAGCGTATAGGCCTGGTGCTGGGCATCCACGCATCGTTGCGGACCACGTTTGCGAATCAGGCTAACGTCAAAGGATTCCCTAGGTTCAAAAACGAAAATGAATTCTTCGGAGGGCGCTCTCCCTTGGAGATCATGGCGCAAGGCGACATGATCTCGCTCTATGAGACCTACAAGCGCGTTCATCAGTTACCGCGGATCGGCGTGGCGCAGTGATCAAGCTCGCGCCGCAGAGTCTCCATTTCCTATAGTTCCCGCATCGGGGTAGAGGACCACTGGGGTGAGCTTCTGCATCACGACCTCGATTAGGGATATCGAGTTGGCTTCAACCTCTCCGGTGGGCCAATGACCTGGCTGTCCAGGTAGGCTTTCCGGCCTCGGTAGCCCGCCCCATTTGTGTACATCGGGCGTTTCAAAGCCAGCATTCTGTGCGCGTTGAAGCCAATAGCCCTCATAGTAATGTGCGTTGCTATCTGTTCCTGAAGTCCAAGTAAGTACTACCGCCTGGATGTCGACCTGTTCGTGCGCTGCCCATTGGAAAAGTGCGTAAGAGCAACGTCCCTCTCGTGGATGGTGTAGATGCTCCTGGAATCGCTTGCGAAGATTTACGGTCTGCCCGACATAACAAGCTTTCCGTTCCCCATCCTTACTGTGGGCTACTAAAGCGTAAATCCATATGCCGGTTGTATCTTTGCTTAATCTGGACCTGTTGCCTTTGGGCTCCTTCGGTGGGCGATCGTTGAATTCGAAGTGAACGCGTAACCGTTTCCCGCTCTCACATTTAAAGCCCGCGTAGTCCCTCCCGTCCCTGGTAACGGTCAAGCCATGGCTGGCCGCCAGTGCCATCAGTTGCTTGCGATCCGCGATTTCGCCTGAGTCGATAGCCGCTTGCATCGACTTCTTCAGTCCCAGCGCGTGCTCGATAGCTTCCCTATTCATGTTTCTTCCCTGATGCTCCCTGCACTCAATTTGTGGTGCAGCCTACGGGTGATTCAAGGGGTTAGGCAATGCTCGGTAGCGCGCTCCTTTGAGGCTGACCGCCTGGCGGTTAAGCATTGACATCATCGTCATTTCTGACGATGCTTTCGGCATGAGATATCCAGGCGGAAAAGGCAAGTGCTACCAGCGCTTGATCAACCTGATGCCACCGCATCAGACCTACATTGAATCCCACCTCGGTGGCGGTGCTGTCATGCGTAACAAAAAGGCAGCGCAGCGCAGCATCGGGCTGGATCTAGATTTGTGCGTCATTGAACGATGGCGTGCCGAGCAGCCGGATGCTTGTGAGTTGCATCAGGCAGATGCCGTGTCCTTCCTCGAGGCCTTTTCGTTTGGCGGCGATGAACTGGTGTATGCCGATCCGCCGTATGTGGCAGAAACACGGCGCCGATCGAAGGTGTACCGCTGCGACTACACGGACACCGATCACCTGCGACTTCTGCGTTGCCTGGCAGCCTTGCCGTGCAACGTGATGCTCTCGGGTTATGACAACGAACTCTACAACCGTGAGCTGGCCGGGTGGCGCAAGGTGAGCTTCCCAGCAAAAACGCATGTAGATGTTCGCGAAGAAGTGGTCTGGATGAACTTCGATGCCCCAGACCGCTTGCATGATGCTCGCTACCGCGGCGAGACCTTCAGAGACCGACAAACCATCCAGCGTCGCCAAGCTCGCCTACGCTCAAAAATCGATGGCATGGATCCGCTTGAGCGACATGAGCTCCTGCAGTGGATGCAGGACAACTACGGCATTGCCGAGGAGGCCGCCTGATGCAATTAGGCGCAATATTCATTGACCAACTGGTGTTCAACGTTGAGCTACCCAAGCCCAATGACGAGGTCATTCCTGGTGTGCCTTGGGGAGCCGTCGAGGCATTTCCCACACCAGCCTATTGGGCTTATCAGGTCTATGCACGTCGTCTCAACGGCGAACGTATCAACTACAAGCTCGGCGCGACGCTGAAGGAAGAGGTTGGCGCTTGCCTGCTGGGTGGCCACGGCATTCCCTCCACAGTCGGGCTCGCGGCCTATTACCATGTGAAGGCACGTGGCGCGTTTGGTGACGAACCACCCTCCGAGGACCAGCTGCTGGCGTGGCTGCGGGAGCCTATGGCCATCGATGGGCGCTTGGTGCGCTACCGCTTCGCCAAACAGAAAGCCCGCTACCTGGCTGCCGCGTTGCATAAGCTGGCTGGTGAAGAGGCGCCTATCCAATCTGGAAGAGCTCTACGTGACTGGTTGCTCGACGTTCCGGGTATCGGGTACAAGACCGCCTCGTGGGTTGCGCGCAACTGGCTGGACGCGGATGACGTGGCGATTCTCGATATCCACATTCTGCGGGCCGGCCTGTTAGGCAAGTTCTTTGATAGTCACCTGACCGTTGAGCGGCATTACCTTCAATTGGAGGAGCAGTTCATACGTTTCAGCAAAGGTCTCGGCGTCCGAGCATCGGAGCTGGACGCACTGATCTGGTTGGAGATGATGTCGTCGCCGGCGACAGTTCACTCGATCATGGGTATGGGGCCGGCGCCGGCTGCCTCAGGCAGGCGCCCCAAGAAGACCAAGGCCGACGCCAATCAACTTTCCTTGATCGGCTAGTTTGCTTGCCCACGGCTCACCGGTGATGCCCAGTGGGCAGAAGTTGAGCCCGTGGGCGTGTGCGGTGAGCGCGATGATAGCCAGCAGTGCGCCGGCGTCACGCCAGATGAGACTGCAGCCATCCTGGTACTTCGCCAGCGTCTTCCCTGGCTCGGCGACAAACAGAATATGCACGGCCTGGCTACCTTCCAGAAGCTCTGCGCTATGGAGCTGCAGGCCTTCTAGAAGCTGAGCCGCCCCACAGATCTCAACCAGGTAGTGCCCCTGCGGCTGGTAGAGCCACCACCGGCGATCACCTGGTAAGTGCAACACCATGTGGATCGGATGGATGGCTCCTGCAGAAGGTGTCGCCCTATGCTCTAGGTCGAAACCGTAGGGTGAAGGCCAGCTCTCCCGGCTGCGGCATGCTTGCCAAAGCAGTTCGCCCAGCTGCTCATCGCCCAACTCACGGAAGTCGCGTTGGGTTTGCCGGCTGCCAAGCACCTGCTCGTACGAGTGGTTCTGAGGTGTCGGCCCGATGGGCAGACGCTTGATCTCACCGGTGGGCCAGCGCACCAGTTCGTAGGGCACGACACAGGCCCTGGGTACTGGACTACCCAGGTCGATCCAGGTCATAGCCGACTTCATCAAAGACGTGGAAGAACTTGTTGCATCCTCGGCAATCGCCGCAAGGCACATTGGCTTTGTGGCAGCTGTGAGCCCAAGCCAACGATCCGGCAGGGACACCCGATATCCGCACCAGTTCCGCGGTCGACAACTCGATGGCCGGTGCCTCTACCACCATCCCGCCTTCCTGCAGCGAAAGCAGGTGACTGATGGCCTGCATGAATTCAGGCGAGCCGTCTCGGTGGAAACCGTCAGACTTCACGGTACCTAACCACAGATGGGTTACGCCCAGCGAAATTGCTTTCATGGCCGCCAGGGTGACGAGCATTTGGTTACGGTACGGCCACCAGTCGGAGGCAGGCGCCAACTCGTCAGCCTCGCTGCCCGCCATGTCCCCTGAGCCTAGATGGCGACAATCAATCTCCACGATGTGGTGAGGGATGTTGAGCTGTTTGCAGATCGCGCGCGATGCGGCCAATTCGGCCTCCGCGGCCAGCTGACCATAATTTAAGGTGATCGCCAGGGACGGGCGTTTCCACCAGGCAATCGACAGAGAGTCCATGCCACCGGAGAGCAGCAACGCCGTTTTCATAACGTGCAGGCCTCCCAAACAGTTTGGTAGATCCCAGTGACGTAATCGGTGGTGATGCGACAGCCCGAGCCCTCCATCATTTTCTTGTCCTGGGCCGACTCATTTTCCGCATAAAGCACAACAGGTTTGTCGATCGCCCTGGCGTAGCCGATTTCGTAAATTGTGCCGGAATCCAAGCCGTCACCGATGGCGAACAGCAGGTCGCATTCCTGAATCGCGTCGAGGTCTTTCTGGACGACATCATCGGCGGAGCCGAGGCCAACATCATGGTAAGGAGAGAACACCTTCAGACCGAGGGCGCTTAGGTCGTTGCGGGCCTCGTTGATCATCCAGAGCTGGGCCAATGAGAAGAAGGGGCCAGCAAGGTATACCTGTGGCACGAAGCCGTTAATGTAGCGCTCCGAGGGCTCAAGCGGTTGTGCTGGGAATTGCGCAAGTTGATGAGGCCGCGGGTAGCCTTGGGTTTCACAGTAATAAGCCGTTGCCTTCGATGCCTGGAGAGCCGCCTCATGTGCCGTCATGCCGTGCTCCATCCACCCCAGGGCAAAGTGTGCGGCGAAGGTGTCGCCAGAGCCGATCTTCCAGACGCGGTCAGTTCTGAACACCGGCACTCGGCTGATAGCGCCTTTGTCATAAACCAGGGCACCTAGGGGGCCCATTTTCAGCACCACTACTTCAGCCCGTTGCTGGTCGGCTACGGTTGTGAGCAGCGTTTCAGGAGGCAGGGAGTGGTCACCCAAGAACAAGCCGGCTTCGTGGCGGTTGAGCACGAGGGCCAAGTGCTCGGCCTTAGAGCCGTTGGCGGAGAATGGCTCAGGGGCCGCCCCGTTTTGGGGGTCGTACACGGCATAGGAGGCATTCACCACCGCAGTCCCTTCGATCATGCCGAAGCGAAGGATCTTTTCTGCGCTGGCTTGCAGGTGATGCGATTGTTCCGTTGGACCGACCACGACAGGGTTGGACAGACTGTGGAGATACTCGAACGAGACTCCATGCTCGACTTCTGTCGGGTGGAAGGTGAAGCCTTCCAGGGCTGCGCGGTTCTCCATGATGAACCTTTGTTCGGTATCAACTACTCCATGGAGAACAGCGTTACCACCGAATCGCGCGATGGCTGTCGCGGCTCGACCAGCCGAGCCATAGACTTCGTCCCAGATGGGGCGGACACAATGCTCGCTGTAGACACCGCCAAGAATCGTGATCATGGAAGCCTCCGTGCTTAAGTCAGATGGGAGAAATGTGAACGCGTACTTGCCCGCTGATGATGGACACCACGCGGCCCGAGTAGATGTGGCCGTCGGTCATACACTGGCGCAGGCGCTGCAGTCTTCGATCGGCGATGCCACCGACCTCTTGGCCCTCCCAGTAAGCAAGCACCACGGATTGCCCGTTCTGGTCGCCGACGACGATTTCAAGCAGATGACCTTCGCGCAGCTGCTGGACAACCTCTTCCTTCGGCGAGGCGATCTGAGCAGTGAATGAAAGTTGATCGCAGGCGACAGTAGGGTCCGTAGACGGCCCGCGTCGATCTCCACCTAAACCTGACATATGCACTTCCCTTGCAAGTTAATCGAGACGATACCAATACCATGGAGAAATGGCAGATCGCCATTTAGCCGTATTAGACTTTAGTCGTATTTGCTGATATTTGAATTATTACCATTTGTGAATGCATTTAAAGTGCGTTCTCCAAACCGATTGCTTGACGCTTAAAGAACCTTCTGTCAGTACTTAAAGGGCAGGACGGGTTTGGATGGCGAAGTTATCGCAAGGCCCTCTGCGATTAATGCTTAGGAAAGATAGTTATGGCGCTTTATGCATTGCTGTCGCTGGATTATGAGGAGAGAGGGCCAAGTAGAGCCAACTTCTACGCTCATTTGTCGAGAAAAGGTTGGAGCAAAATGGGTGACGTGGACACTGTATGGAAAAAGTCGCACACTCATTCGCCGGCTTCGGATGGTACAGTCGAGCTTGAAATCAAATCGATGATGAGTGCAGCAGCGACTGAATTCAAACCAAAGCGAATTGATTATGTGGCGCAGATCGGAAATAACCCGCCGATTGAGCGTGCGTTCGTCAGAAAAGTAAGTGGCTACGACTACGAGAAGAAATAGTCAGATATAGGTGCTGCTAATCGACTTTAGCAGCACTTAGCTAAAAAGCTTTGCGACACCATAAGCTAAGCTGCAGAGAAAAATTCCGAATACAGGTCTTCCGATCCACGGATGGCATGCCATCAGGACTCCCAAGTGGGTTTTCGGTTTTTGCGTATCCCACTCAGATTCGACTACCGTACCGTCGATGATATATGGCTTCCAGTACTTGGAAATGTGGTCGTTGTCAGGGACAAAGAAATCACTGTGGCCGTAATCGAAGAATCGATCGGTTACTCGTGTATTTTTGAATCCATTACGTCCACTACCGCCGTACCCCAGTGTCGACATAGACGCCAACACTGGGTACAAATCCCGCGTGCCTACGTCGTTCAGAATGTTACCCGCGGGCATGTGTCGAGTATGCAGATCCCACGGGAAATTATTCTTGATGATCGACCCGCAGAGGACGACACGCTCGATCTGGATGTCTGAGAAGCGCGACAGAATGTGGCTAATTATGTAGGTGCCGAAGCTGTGCGCAATTACCATGACTCGAGCTGTAGGCTCCATTGTCTGGGCATCGCGGAACTGCTGCGCAACATGATTGATAGGCGCTGAACGCAATGGGCATGCGAGCTGCAGAGCTGTTACGCAGTTGTAGCCAATGCCTTTGACCCGAACATGGTCAACATCTCGGAATGCGGCCTTCACCATCTCGTGCCAAGCTCCGTCAGTCTGAATGCCATGAACCAGCATGAGGGTGATGGCCTCGGTGCTGTCTTTGATATTGGCAATCTGCATGTCGACCAAAGAGTCGAACAGCTCCTGGTGCTCCGCGCTCAGCTGTTCACGGATGACTTGCAACTGCAAGAGTCGCTTTTCCGGAATCGTGTTTTCCCAGGTGCTTCTGACGAGGGAGACAATTTCGACTGGTCTCAATCGAGCACCAGTCGATAGGTCGGTTCGACGATGTCGGCGCTCACTTCGACATCTATGTCCATGCCAGGGTCGCGGACGATTTCAGGAATTTCGCCATATGACTGAAACGTAACACCTTCGCCGCTAGGGCACCGAACGATTAAAAATCGCTTGATGATGTGACCGGTCACCAAGATGTTGATCAAAATTGCGAGGTGCGCAGCGGTACCCGCTTGCATGATATCGAACATGCGGTTCGGATTAAGGCGAATTCGAGGCAAAGCTTCGCCATCCTGGGATTCAAAACCCTGGATGTAAGTTGCCATTCTTCTGAGACCTTCGGCCTCGTCAGGATGGTGATGTATTAAAGGCGATAACTTTTCCGCGAACATATTCGTATTCTCCAGCGGAGCACGCTACGGTCACCGCAAACTCGTTTCTCTCACCCGATATCAAAAGACGCAATTCACGGGGAGGATCACTGTCTGGTAGTTTAACGTAAATATTGGCTCCCGTCACTTCGCCATTACGCTCTACGAAGCGGTCAAGCGCAGACATCGACCCCTCGTCGGACGAAAGGTTCTCCTCCGTGCTCGAGGATGTAATCTGCATCATGGCGCCAAATTCATTTCTGGCGGTGGAGTTACTGTATCGAATTTCTTCAGCCAAGTTTTCACGATCCCGGTGAATCTTGTTTTTTGCAGTGCGCAATGAAATTTCTTCGAACCCATCGTCAGGCAAGAACTTTCTAATTTTGGTTTTCAGCGAAAAAAGAAGTTCGGCGTATTTTTTTGCCTGATTGTCTTGCGAGGCGATTCGAAACTCTAAAAGGCCGGTGTGATCCAAGTGGACAATGTTCACCGCACGCTTTTTGGTCGTTGCATAGCGACGCAGGACCTCCCCGGAGTCAGGATCCCTTTCCTCGGAGTGTAGTCGACGGATTTCGCGACTCTCGACCACTTTGATTGTCAGCGAGGCGGGTTGCTTTTGAGGGTCTGGGCGGTGCAGGCGGATGTCTACGATGGTGGGGTGATCAGGCAACTCGAGATCAAGCGGGTTGGTGAACAGCCCAGCCAGGCCCTCGGCCTGGGCGATGGAAGCGATACGGTTTGAATTCAGCAGGGCTTCCGCCCGGTCTTGTGGGCATTTGAACAGGAAGGTGTGCTGTTTGCCGAACTCTTCCACCTGTTGCAGCAGATCGCGAAGGTCCTTGACCGCAATTCTCTTCTCGGCGAGCGCCGGCTCAATCCGCTTTTCGTACAGATCGTCCCAGTTCTGTGCGGAAACCGGGATGCCTTTTGTCCTGAGGAATTCCTTGACGACTGTTTGGCTGGTCGCGGTTTTGAGGAGGCCAAACAGGATCTTGGCTAGATTTTTGTCGTCATCGCTCAGCACATCACTCTCCACTAGTTGGCATTTGCTCACTGGCTCGGAGGAGCCATCGCTGTGGAGGCATGAAGCCGGTGACATCCTGCCACGAGAGCGCCGACCTGCGCGCACCATACTTCCCTAGCGCGGGCATTCTCACTTTTTAGGATCCAAAGCACAACGTTAAAGTGCCATTGGAATGGCATCAAAATGATAGGTTCTGGCGTGGTCCACGACCGAGCCTCCGTGTTATGGGCATACAAAGTGCGGCACCCACCAATTTAGTCGTCGTGGAGGACGATTTCGCCAGTCGCATCTATTTCGATTTTTTTGCATCTATTTCGAAAACCTACAGCCGCCACCGACCAATGCCGGCCCGGAGGCCGAGTGGTGCGGGTGGCGAAAGGGTCGCTGTGGCCAGCTGTTCAAGGGTGTGCACCCGCTGACTGACTGGATGGCGGCAACTTCCAGCGCTTCGTGTTCATCCAGCGGCGGCAGTAAACCCGGCAAGCGGCTGGCGAGCAGGGTCTTGCCAGTACCTGGCGGGCCGGTGAACAGCAGGTTGTGCGCACCTGCCGCCGCCACCAGCAGGGCGCGTTTTGCCGCGATTTGGCCCTGTACCTCGCTCAAATCTGGGTAAGGCGTGCTCTGCAGGACCAGGCCGTTCGCGGCATAGGGTGGCAGCGGCACCTGGCCATTGAGGTGAGCGACCAGTTCCAGCAAATGGCCGATGGCATACACCACCAGCCCGCTCGCCAAGCTCGCCTCTTCGGCGTTATCGCGCGGCACCACCAGGGCGCGACCGGCCTCGCGGGCAGCGAGCGCGGCGGGTAGCACGCCTTGCACGCTGCGCACCGCCCCTGAAAGGGCCAGTTCGCCCAGGCATTCGATGTCGCTCAGGGTCGCTACCGGGACCTGGCCATCGGCGGCGAGAATGCCCAAGGCAATGGCCAGATCGTAGCGTCCGCCATCCTTGGGCAGGTCGGCGGGGGCGAGGTTCTGGGTGATGCGCCTGGCGGGGTAGTTCAGCCCGGAATTGACGATGGCGCTGCGTACGCGGTCCTTGCTTTCTTTGACCGTCACTTCCGGCAAGCCGACCAAGGTCAGGCTGGGCAGGCCGTTGGCCAGATGGGTTTCAACGCTGACAGCCGGCGCCTGCACGCCGACTTGGGCGCGACTGTGGACAAGGGCAAGGGACATGGACACTCCGTGGTCGCTGAGATGTAGGCCGCGTCCTGCGGCTTTTCAAAGCGTAGCGGCGCCGTCACCGAGGCAACCGCAAAGAGTGAGTCGAGGTTTTACCGGCAAGCGCAGGTGCGCGGCTCACGCTCTGGTCAGCCACTCGGCCATCGCGGAATCTTCCAATGCGTATTCGCCGCGATTGGCTTTCCATACCAGCTCTTGCTCGCGCAGCACCTCAAGGGCTTTCTGCACATTCGGAGCCGTCGCGTTCGGCAGGTTCTGGCTCAGCTCCAGCCGACGGTTGATTTCTGTGAAGGTCTGTTCACTGAACGGCGAAAACGGCTGTTTGTCGATGACGCGCCGCGCCATCACCTCCAATACCGCCTGCTGCAAGGGCGAAAGCTCGTTGAAGGCACTTTCGTAATCACTCCAGACCCCGGCCTGATGATTGAGTGCACCGGTCTTCAGCAGCTCGCCAAGATTGCCCGCTTCGCCCAAGCCGACACTGACTTCCGCGAGCAATTTGGCGAGCATTTCCGGGCGTCTGCCGACCAGGCCGAATGCATACTCGAGATCTTCGACCTTGAACTGGTTGGTAGCGGCCAGGCGTTGGTTCCACACCTGGGTGATGAATGCGACGAACTCTTTGCCCAGGAGCGGAAAGGGCGTGATGTTGGCGCCATAGAAGGGCTGTTTGCTTTTGAGTACCAGGTTGGCCAGTTTGTCGCGACTGGATCCGGTGAATACCAGCCTTAGGCCGTCCGGGTCGCTGCCACGGTTGAGCTGATCGCGGGCAGCCTTGAGGGCAAACATGGCGTTGATGCCGCTTTCGGTATTGAGCGCGTGCTGCGCTTCATCGATCACCAGCACGACCATCTTGCCAGCAACCTCATGCAATACCCCCAGTGCCTGAGCCAGGGTGGTGCCTTGTGGCAGGCGCGGCTTGCTGAAATCCCAACTCAGGGTACGTAGCAAGTTGATCTTGTCGATTCCCGCCTTCTTGGCGACTTTTTCGAACGCGCTTTGGTATTGGCCCAAGGCGTTGCCGATGGCGGCGCTGATCAAGTCGGCGGGGTCGGCTTCGCGGTCTGCCCAGAGGTCGACATACACCGGCAGCCAGCCACGGCGTGCGCACTCGGGGATCAGGTCGTTGTTGAGGAAGGTGCTCTTACCCGTACGCCGCGGGGCTGCCAGGAACATCCCCGAGCTATAGTCGACCAGCGATTCCCCGGCCAGATCGTTGGCAAGTGTCTTGGCCAATAGCTCTCGTTTGAAGATCGGGCGGGAAGGGCTCATCGAAGTATCCTAAATTATCTCGCTTGGTATAATTTATACCTAAAAAGATAATTTTGGTATAAAACAAAATTCAGACCCGGGCGCCTGCCCCCTGGAGGGGCAGGGCTGACGAAGCCAAATGACGGCCTGCATCAATCTGCTGCTGGATTATCCGTTGCTGGCTGCGGCGCTGCGGCGGGAGCCATTCGCGCATCCAGCTCGGCGACTTGTTTCTCCAGGGCCTCCAGGCGTGCGCGGGTGCGCGCCAGGACCACCATCTGGCTGTCGAATTCTTCGCGGCTGACCAGGTCCAGCTTGCTGAAGGCGCTTTGCATGAGGACTTTGAACTGGCTCTCCAGTTCGGCGCGCGGTTGCGCGGTGTCGCCGCTGAACAGGCGTGAGGCTTGGTCGCTGAGGGCGTCGAGTAGGGCTTTGGGCGCGAGCATGTTCGGCTGTCCGCTTGATCAGTGAAAAGAGCGCCAGTGTAGCACGCCACCTTTGGCTCTCTGGCTGCCCCTGCGTTGCACAGTTTTTGCGCAGCGCCCCTGAATGGCGCGCACCGAAGTTGTGCATGTTTTTGCTGGTGGCGACTGGCCAATCCCCGGTTTTCTACGCAACACGCTGTTTTTTGGCGGTTTATCCGACCTGGCAAGGTTTCTGCAAAGACCTCTGCGAGCCATGCACTGATGCAGTTCCTTGTGACCAGGCAGTGCGCAGGCCGAGCCGAAAGGCTGTTCAGCACCGTCGAGGCGTGCATCGACGGTGAGGAGGGTGCCAACGATGCGTTACAAAGCCGGGCGCTGCGCTTAGACTTGAGACGGGTTTGTTTTCCTGGGGCAAGTCCACCAAATCGGGAGAGAGTTTCATGAAGCTAGTCACTGCCATCATCAAGCCGTTCAAGCTGGACGACGTGCGCGAGTCGCTGTCGGAAATCGGCGTGCAGGGCATCACCGTCACCGAAGTCAAAGGCTTCGGTCGGCAGAAGGGCCACACCGAGCTGTATCGCGGTGCTGAATACGTGGTCGACTTCCTGCCCAAGGTGAAGATCGACGTTGCCATCGACGACAAGGACCTGGACCGGGTAATCGAGGCCATCACCAAGGCCGCCAACACCGGCAAGATCGGTGACGGCAAGATTTTCGTAGTCAATCTGGAGCAGGCGATCCGCATCCGTACCGGCGAAACCGATACCGACGCGATCTAAGCAACAAAAAAAGCCTCACCAAACCCAACGCCCCAGGAGAAAACAACATGACTCTGCGTAAGATCGCAGGGCTAGGAGCCCTATTGTCCCTCGCAATGCCAGGCCTCGCCCTGGCCGAGGAAGCTGTCCCCACACTGAACTCCGGCGACACCGCCTGGATGCTCACTGCGACGGCGTTGGTCCTGTTCATGACCATTCCGGGCCTGGCCCTGTTCTACGGCGGCATGGTCCGCTCCAAGAACGTGCTGTCGGTGATGATGCAGTGCTTTGCCATTACCGGCCTGATGAGCATCCTGTGGATGGTCTACGGCTACAGCCTGGCTTTCGATACCACCGGTATGGAAAAAGGCGTTCTCAATTTCAGCTCCTTTGTCGGCGGCTTCTCCAAGGCCTTCCTCAATGGCGTTACCCCTGACAGCCTGACCGCGGCCTTCCCGGAAGCGGTGTTCATCACCTTCCAAATGACCTTCGCCATCATTACCCCGGCGCTGATCGTCGGTGCCTTCGCCGAGCGGATGAAGTTCTCGGCAATGCTGATCTTCATGGCCGTGTGGTTCACCCTGGTCTATGCGCCGATTGCGCACATGGTCTGGAGCGGTGACGGCGCGCTGATGTGGGACTGGGGCGTACTGGACTTCGCTGGCGGCACCGTGGTGCACATCAACGCCGGTATCGCAGGCCTGGTCTGCTGCCTGGTACTGGGCAAGCGCAAAGGCTACCCAACCACCCCGATGGCCCCGCACAACCTGGGCTACACCCTGATGGGCGCAGCCATGCTGTGGATCGGCTGGTTCGGCTTCAACGCAGGCTCGGCTGCTGCGGCCAATGGCACTGCGGGCATGGCCATGCTGGTCACGCAGATCGCCACCGCTGCTGCGGCGCTGGGCTGGATGTTCGCCGAGTGGATCTTCCACGGCAAACCGAGCGCCCTGGGTATTGCTTCGGGTGTGGTTGCCGGTCTGGTCGCCATCACCCCGGCCGCCGGCACCGTCGGCCCGATGGGCGCCCTGGTGATCGGCCTGGCCTCGGGTGTGATCTGCTACTTCTGCGCCACCAGCCTCAAGCGCAAGCTGGGCTATGACGACTCGCTGGACGCCTTCGGCGTGCACGGTATTGGTGGCATCGTCGGCGCGCTGCTGACGGGTGTGTTTGCAGCACCGGCCCTGGGCGGCTTCGGCGCGGTCGAGGACATCGGCGCGCAGTTCTGGATCCAGGCCAAAGGCGTGATCTTCACCGTGGTCTACACCGCCATCGTCACCTACGTGATTCTCAAGGTGCTGGATGTGCTGATGGGCCTGCGGGTCAACGAAGAAGAAGAGTCGGTCGGCCTCGACCTGGCTCAACACAACGAACGCGGCTACAACCTGTAACTGCGACGCTGGAAAAACTTGCCCGGTTCGCCGGGCATTTTTTTGCCTGAATTTTGCAGTTTCGCGTACAGCAAACGGTTTATCTGCGCCGTTTGCGACGCGCGCAAAAAACTTACAACACATAGGGCGTTTATGGAGCTTTGCTTTTTCTGCGGGCACGCTAGAATGCGCGCCGAAGGGTGTTAGACGAGTAGTCCCCACACTTCGCTACCCTTTGCTAGGCTTGCCAATATCGTATGGCCAGCAAGGGCTCAAAAGATTTCGTCAGGTCCTGCCAGGAGCAGGGCCTGCAGGGTCCCGCCGCCCATCAGGAGGCGGATGCCCAGGGCAGTGGCCAACCCACGGCCAGTTGAATTTTCACCGGTGGCAGCCGGTCTACGGCTGCACTGGTCTATAACTAACCTGCTTTTCGCAAGTCATGAGGTAGAACATGAGCGACGACGATCTGGAAAATGATGACCTCGAAGTAGGCGACGAAGACGAGGCTGATGACGGCCTGGAAGCTGCGGCTGACGACGGCGCGGAAGACGCTGGCGACGATAGCCCCGCTCCGGTTGCCAAGGGCAAGTCCAAGGCGGCGGTCTCGGTAGACGAGATGCCGAGCATGGAAGCCAAGCAAAAGGAGCGTGATGCGCTGGCCAAGGCGATGGAAGAGTTTCTGTCGCGCGGTGGCAAGGTGCAGGAAGTGGAGGCCAACGTGGTCGCCGATCCGCCCAAGAAGCCGGACAACAAGTACGGCAGCCGCCCTATCTGAGTGGTTGTTTGCAAAAGAGCCCGCCGTCGCTGCGGGCTTTTTTGTGGGTGATGTCGCGGGGCACGCCCGCTCCCACCCAGTCGCTTGAGTGCTTGCTGATTGCCTCAGCGCCAGCGCGCTAGCACCTCGGGTAATTGCGACAGCCGCTGAATCTCGGCGTCCGGCGCTTTGTCGCCGGCCCAGGCCTTGCCTTGCGGGTTGAACCACACCGCGCGCAAACCAGCGCGCTGGGCCCCGGCGATGTCATCGCCAGGATGGTCGCCAATGTGCACGGCATGCGCCGCCTGCACTTCACCGCGCTTGAGCGCTTCGAGGAACGGCGCCGGGTCTGGCTTGCCAATCCCCAGGTCCTCGGCGCACAGGGCGAACTTGAAGTAGTCCGCCAGGCCGATCCGGCTGACGTCGGCATTGCCATTGGTGACCACGCCCAGGGTGTAGTGGTGGCGCAGGATCTCCAGCACCGGCTGCACTTCAGGGAATACCTCGACCTGATGCCGCGCATGCAGGAACACCTCGAAGCCTTCGTTGGCCAACGTCTGGGCCTGCAGTTCGCTATAGCCGACCTCTTCCAGAGCATGGAACAGCACCCGCCGGCGCAGGGCGCTGATGCGGTGCTTGAGCCCAGGCTCAGCCTGGACCAGGCGTTCGCGGATGGCATACAGGTGCTCGACCGGCACACCGCCCAGGCGCGGAGCGTTGGCTTCGAGCCAGTCGCGCAGGACGGTTTCGGCGCTGAGAATGACCGGTGCGGTGTCCCACAGGGTGTCGTCCAGGTCGAAGGTGATCAGCTTGATGCTCATGAGTCTGTGCCTTTGCTGCGTTTGGCCCGGGGGTGGGCGCTGTCGTACACCGCGGCCAGGTGCTGGAAGTCCAGGTGGGTATAGATCTGCGTGGTGCTGATGTCGGCATGGCCAAGCATCTCTTGCACGGCGCGCAGGTCCTGGGACGATTCCAGCAAATGGCTGGCGAAAGAATGGCGAAGCATGTGGGGGTGCAGGTGCTGGCCCAGCTCGCGCTCTCCGGCCGCCTTGACCCGCAGCTGGATGGCCCGTGGGCCCAGGCGCCGGCCTTGGCGGCTCAAGAACACCGCGTTGTCACGGGGGGCACTGATGCCGCGCAGCTTGAGCCACTCTTGCAGCGCCTCGCGAGCTTTGCGACCGACTGGCAGGACGCGGGTCTTGCTGCCCTTGCCCTGGACCTGGACCAGCCCGGCGGCCAGGTCCAGATGTTCAAGATCGAGGTTGGTCAGTTCCGACAGGCGCAGGCCTGAGGAGTAGAACAGCTCAAGAATGGCCTGGTCGCGGCGGGCGATGAAGTCGTCGTCGACGCCGCCTTCGAGCAGTTGCAGGGCGCGGTCGGTGTCCAGTGCCTTGGGCAGGCGCTTTTCGCCCTTGGGCGGCGTCAGGCCATTGGCTGGGTCGTGCGCGCAAACGCCTTCGCGGTTGAGATAGCGATACAGCCCGCGCACTGCCGACAGCAGCCGGGCGATGCTACGTGAAGACTGGCCATGGTGATGCTGGCGCGCCACCAGCTGGCGCATCTGCTGTATCTGCAGCGCTTGCCAGCTGGCGATGCCCAGGCTGTTGCAGTATTCGAGGACCTTTTCCAGGTCGCGACGGTACGCCAGCTGGGTGTGTTCCGATACCTGGCGCTCGTTGCGCAAGTGTGCGCAATAAGCCTCCAGCTGGCGCTCCATCAGCGCACCGGTCGCAGGGTCTGGGTCAGACGCGGGACGACCCGGCCGAGCACTTCGGCGATGTAGCTGAGGAACAACGTGCCGACCGTGCTTTTGTAGTGCTGCGGATCGCGGCTGCCGATGGCCAGGACGCCGTGCAGGCCCTGGTATTCCAGCGTCGCGACCGCGCTGGAACCGACTTCCTTGCGCTGCTCGTCACCGAACAGGAAGGCCAGCTCGTGTTCGCGCAGGTTGCCGCTGACGGTCTTGCCGCTGCCCAGCAGAGCCCCGATGGCCTGTTGCGCCTCGCTGTTGCTGACCCAGCGGCCGACGGGCGTGGCGTTCTCGCCAAACAGGATCAGGCTGACGAAGGGCACCTGGAATTCCTGGCGCAGGCTGTCTTCGACGGCCATCACCACTTCTTCCAGGCTACTGGCATCGAGCAGGTCGAGAATCAGCCGGCGGGTTTTTTCGAACAAGCGGTCGTTGTCGCGGGCCACGTCCATCAGTTGCGACAGACGATGGCGCATCTCGATGTTGCGGTCGCGCAGCAGCTTGAGCTGGCGCTCCACCAGCGACACGCTGTCGCCGCGCTGGTGGGGGATGCGTTGCTCGATGAGCAGTTCGTCGTGCTCGGCGAAGAACGTCGGGTGGGCACGCAGGTAAGCCACCACCGCCTCGGCATCGAGGTCGGTGGTTTGTTCGGGTACAACCTGTGGCTGATCGGTCATGGCGGTTACTCGCTTAGAGACGAACCTGTCCTTCGTAGACACGTACGGCCGGGCCGGTCATCAACACCGGTTGGCCTGGGCCAGCCCATTCGATGCTCAGGCGTCCGCCCGGCAGATCGATGGACACGGGCGAATCCATCCAGCCCTGGCTGATTGCGGCCACCGCAGCGGCGCAGGCGCCGGTACCGCAGGCCTGGGTTTCGCCGGCGCCGCGTTCCCAAACCCGCAGGTTGGCGCGATGACGGTCGATGACCTGGATGAAGCCGGCGTTGACCCGTTGTGGGAAGCGCGGATGGTTTTCGATCTTCGGGCCCAGCGCGTGTACTGGCGCGGTGTGCACGTCGTCGACGCGCAGTACCGAATGCGGGTTACCCATCGAGACGGCGGCGATCGAATAGCTCTGGCCGTCGATTTCCAGCGGATAGCTCAGGGCCTGTTCGGGCGCCTGGAATGGAATATCCACTGGATTGAGCCGTGGTGGGCCCATGTCGACGCAGATCTGTCCGTCGTTGCGCACGTCCAGCTCGATGATGCCGCCTTTGGTTTCGACGCGGATCAGCTTTTTCGCGGTCAGGCGCTTGTCCAGCACGAAGCGCGCGAAGCAGCGCGCGCCATTGCCGCACTGCTCGACTTCGGAACCGTCGGCGTTGAAGATCCGGTAGCGGAAATCCACGTCCGGATTGTTCGGCGCCTCGACGATCAGCAGCTGGTCGAAACCGATGCCGGTGTGCCGATCACCCCATTGCTTGGCGTGCTTAGGCTGGATGTGCGCGTGCTGGCTGACCAGGTCGAGGACCATGAAGTCGTTGCCCAGGCCGTGCATCTTGGTGAAACGCAGCAGCATGGTTTCACTCCGGCAGCAGGCTTTCGCCAGCGAACAGTTCAGCAATGGTCTCGCGGCGACGTACCTCGAAGGCCTGGTCAGCGTCGACCAGCACCTCGGCGCAGCGGCCACGGGTGTTGTAGTTCGAGCTCATGACAAAACCATAGGCGCCCGCCGACTCGACGGCCAGCAGATCGCCTTCGGCCAGGTTCAGCACACGGTCCTTGGCGAGGAAGTCGCCGGTCTCGCAGATCGGCCCGACCAGGTCGTAGGCACGGCCTTCGCCGTCACGCGGCTGGACCGCGCTGACGCCCATCCAGGCCTGGTACAGGGCTGGTCGGATCAGGTCGTTCATCGCCGCATCGACGATGGCGAAGTCTTTGTGTTCGGTGTGCTTGAGGTATTCGACGCGGGTCAGCAGGACGCCGGCGTTGGCCACGATGTAGCGGCCTGGTTCGAACACCAGGGCCAAGTCACGGTCGCCGACGCGTTCGCGGATGGCCTTGACGTAGTCGCCGGCTAGCGGCGGCTCTTCGTCGCGATAACGCACGCCGACGCCGCCGCCCAGGTCCAGGTGGCGCAGCAGGATGCCGCATTCACCGAGGCGGTCGATCAACGCCAGCAGGCGGTCGAGGGCATCGAGGAACGGCTCCAGGGTGGTCAGCTGCGAACCGATATGGCAGTCGACGCCGACCACTTCCAGGTTCGGCAGTTGCGCGGCGCGCACGTAGACTTCTTCGGCATCGGCGATGGCGATACCGAACTTGTTTTCCTTGAGGCCGGTGGAGATGTAAGGGTGGGTACCGGCATCGACGTCCGGGTTGACCCGCAGCGAGACCGGGGCAACCTTGCCCATCTCGGCGGCCACCACTTGCAGGCGCTCCAGCTCATCGGTGGATTCGACGTTGAAGCAGTGCACGCCGACTTCCAGGGCACGACGCATGTCTTCGCGGGTCTTGCCGACACCGGAGAACACCACGCGGTCAGCCCGGCCGCCAGCGGCCAATACCCGCTCCAGCTCACCGCCAGAGACGATATCGAAGCCCGCGCCCAAGCGGGCCAGCAGGTTCAGCACGCCGAGGTTGGAGTTAGCCTTGACCGCGAAGCACACCAGGTGCTCGACGCCTTGCAGGGCATCGGTGTAGCTGCGGTATTGCGCCTCGATGTGAGCGCGCGAGTAAACGTAGGTCGGCGTACCGAACCGTTCGGCGATAGCCGAGAGGGCCACGCCTTCCGCGAACAGCTGGCCGTCGCGGTAGTTGAAAGCGTCCATTGGATTTCCTTACTGCGCTGGCTGCTGCTCGGGTTCTTGCTCTGGCTGCGGCGCTTGCTGCTGCGAGGGCTGAGCGTGCTGGTGCTGGTGCGATTTTTTGGCCTTGCCGTCTTTGCCGTCTTCTGGCAAGTACAGGGGGCCCTTCTGACCGCAGGCCGAAACGAGGCAGGCAACCGCGACCAGCGCCGCGAGGGAGGAAATCAGGCGCTTCATTGGTGAAATCCTTGAAATATGCAGTATTGCGCCCGAGTATACCGAGCGCCTGCCTGATTGCCTATGCAAGGGCCGGTCCGCCTGGCGGGCGCGGGCCTGCCTCGTGATTGGGTTATCCTTTGCATTCGCCGGCCAGCGTCCGTATCGTGCCCCGCTTGCCGTAAGCAGCCAATTTCGAGGTTTGTGTAATGAGTTTGAGCGAAGCGCGTTTCCACGATCTGGTCGACGCGACCCAACAGGCCCTGGAAGACCTGTTCGATGAAACCGACCTGGACCTGGACATGGAAAATTCCGCCGGCGTGCTGACCATCAAGTTCGACAATGGCAGCCAGCTGATCTTCAGCCGCCAGGAGCCGCTGCGCCAACTGTGGCTGGCCGACAAGTCTGGGGGTTTCCACTTCGACTACGACGAAGAAAGCAAGAAGTGGGTCTGCGAGAAGAGCGAGGAGCTGCTCGGCGAAATGCTCGAGCGCATCGTTTGGGAGCGGATCGGCGAGAAGCTGGACTTCGACGAGATCTGAGATGAGCGAGCAGCCGCGGCCACCCAAGCCGCTCTACAGTAATGTCAGCACCGCGGTGAAGTCGCCGTGCATCAGCGTTTGTCGTTTGGATGAGCAGCGGGTCTGCACCGGTTGCCACCGCCATGTCGAGCACATCCGCGAATGGCGCTCGGCCGACGACGAACGGCGCCGGCAGATTTGCCGCGAAGCCGAGGCCCTACGCGCCCGGGCTTGAGTATTTACCCGGCTGTGATACTGTCGGGCTCTGCGTCGGTGCTGCCGAAAGCATTCACAAACCCCGCCCTTGGGCGGGGTTTTGCTTTATCTGCCCACCACAATTTGCCTGATGAACAAGGAGTCTGACTGGATCATGAGCACCAAACCTTCCCTCATCCTCACCCGATTGGACGTGCAACGTCTCGAGCGTCTGATCGACAGCCTCGATGAAAACACGCCAGGTGTGGAGGCCTTGATGGCCGAGCTTGACCGCGCCGACAAGGTGGTCGGTCACGAGGAGGTCCCGGCTGGGGTGGTGACCATGAATTCGCGCGTGCACTGCCGCGAAGAAGCCAGTGGCAAGGACTACCACCTGACCCTGGTGTATCCGAAAGATGCCGGGCCGGAAGGCAATGTCTCGATCCTCGCGCCCATTGGCTGCGCGCTGCTGGGGCTGTCGGTGGGCGACCAGATCGATTGGCCGGCGCCGGCTGGCAAGACCCTCAAACTCAAGCTGCTTGAGGTTGAGTACCAGCCGGAAGCCTCGGGTGATTTTGACCTCTGATCACCCTTGTGTGATCAAGGGATGTTGCGTGCCCGCAACAGGCTGGCATGGATGCAGTTGTCGACGATGCGGCTGCGCAGTGACCAGTCGGTGTTGATGATGTGGAAGTTCTGAATGTAGCTTCCCAGGTCGCGCGACTCGAACCACTCATCGATCTTGTCGCTGAAGTCGTCGGGGGTGAAAACTCCTTTGTTGTACTTGGCGCACTGGATCGCATGCAGCGGATCAAGCTCTCGACCTTCGGCTGCGACCTCGTCCATGAACGCCTTCAATTCGCTGGTTGTAGGTGTATTGCGGCCAATCCAGGCCTGGTACACACCATCCCAGTGCGCCCCTGGGCTCTCAGTGTTGTAGGCGATCACCACGGTTTTGCCAGGGTGGTCGCGCCATAGCTGGTCGAGGGTCAGATCCTTTAAGTGCCATGGAATCAATCGCTGGCCAATGTACTTTTCCAGCACCCCCTGCAGCCAACGATGCTCATTGGGGCTGAAGTTGTCGAATTGATGAAAGTCGAGGATGACGATCTCTTTGGCGTTTTCAGGTTTGCCATAGAATTTGTTCAGCTCGTAGATGACATCGCCCAGCAGGGTTCGCCCTGATGTATTGAGGTGGAACAGCTTGTATCGGTTGGGTGAGTCCGGCAGGTACTCACGGTTGGCCCTTACACGCAGGTCAAGAACACGAATGCCGCCGCGAATTTGCTCGATGCAGGAAACGTCTTGGGTGATTTCCTGAGGTAATGTCAGGCTGTCGGATTGTTTGTCCGCACCAGAGTCGTGACTGCCAGGTAGCACCAACTGATCAATGCGCAGGCGACCCAGCTCGGGCAGGGAGCCCATCCAGTTTTCTTTGTTCATCTCGCACTCCGGTTTTGGATTCGAGTGCGCAGGATGTGACGCCCCCACGCCGTCTGGCATAGGGAAAGTCCTCCTGTTGAGCAGGGTCAATCAGGGTTGCAAGGTCGCCTGAAGTTGCGCCAGACCCGCATTCAGTGCCTGCTCCAGCTCGCGCTTGTAGCGCAGGTAGAGAATGGTCGAGCCTTGGTCGTCGTCGAGCAGTTCGGAAAGATCCAGGTCAGTGATATAGCAGCGGTAAGTGCCGGCGCTACGACGCTTGCTGAGGATTTGCCGGGAAACCACGCTGTATAGCTGGTCTGCGTAGTCCAGCTCGGAAAACTCCTGCTGATTGCAATACAAGGTGACATGCACCCCGTCGCCAGCGCTTTTCTGCAAGATAGCCTGGACTTCGTAATAAGGCTGGTCGCTGCCATCGACGGGTACTGGCCGTTGTTCAATGCTGCGAGTTTTGCCGCTTCCCGGCAGCAATTGGTAATAAATAATGCTCAGCGAGTCTTGCAGGCTGTCCAGCGGTAGCTGGGCATCACGGCGCCTGACCACCGAACAAAGGAAGCGCTGCAGCGGCAGCAGCAGGTGGGTTTCATCATCCAGCGGCAGGCGCTGTTGCCACAGCGCATTGTATTCATCCAGCACATACAGGTCGGCCCAGCCATCGAGCAGACGGTAGAACACCTGAATGCACTCGGGCTGGCCGAGCTCAAGAATCCGCGGCAGGTCGTGGTCCTGCAGGGCATTGGCATCCAGGTGCAAGGGGCTGTACTGGCCGCGCTCCTCGCCCAGGTAGCTGAGCACGTCTTCATGGTTGGCCAGTGTGGCCAAGGTGACATGCCCAGGCAGCAGCTCCAATGCGTGGGTGTCTTGGGCAATCTGCACCAAGTAGCGGTGGTTCAAGTTTTGATCGAGCAGCAGTTGCGCGGTGTCGAACAGTTCCTCGACCCGCTGGGCGATTGCCTGGGCGCGGTTATGGCAGAAACAGCGCACCCGCACTCGCGGGCGATGACTGCGCTGGCCCAGGCTGTTGAGGAAGTCGCGTAAACAGCGCATCAGGGCATGCTCGCCGTCGTAGCGCTGCACCAGCACTTCGTTCCAGCTGTTGAGGGTGATCTGGTCGAGGCTAAGCACCAGGTTTTCGCGCACGCCGGCATAACTCAGCGAGTCGGTCCGTTCGGTGGTCATGAGGATGTTCAGGTCGCGGTGGTGGCGCAGGGGGTCCAGGCCAACGTTGACCAGCAGCAGGATCTCGTCGGCCACGCTTGGCTGCAACAGGCGCACCTCGCTGACCGGCTCCAGCGGCAGGGCAATGCTCTGCTGCAAGCTGCCCAGCAGGTTGAACAGCTCGAACTCGCTCAAGTCACTGACGCCGGGGTGAAGAGCGAGCCGCGTGCTGCTGTCGATCACGCCATTGCGGTGCGCCCAGGTCAGCAGCTCAAGCAGTTCGCGGCAGCGCTTGATCGGGCTGAAATGCTCCCACTCGTGCACGCCCAGATTGCCGTTGTATAGGCCCCAGTGGTGGGTACCTGGCTCCTTGCGGTTGGGTGATTGCACCAGGGTCAGGGTGTCTTCAGCCAGATCCGGGGCGATCCCAGGGTTGATCACTTCGATCTTGCCGGCACGGCGCTCGAACGCCGCGTAAAGCCTGCGCCCGAGCACATTGAGGTCGCGCTGGTCGGCGCGGCTGCTGGCGTTCTGCTCGCGGGCGAGCTGGCTGAGGAAGCGGTAGCTGTGGTTGAGCTCGGCGACCAGCTCGCGGCGCTCGACCGCGACCTGGCGCACCTTCCACTGGCTGCGGCTGTCGAGCAGGGCCAATTGGCGTTCGTCCCAGCCCCATTCCTCGACCAGTCGGGCGAGCAAGCGCCGCTGCCAGTCGCCATTGCGCGAACGGCCAAGGCCGCTGAGTTTCTTGTTGATCTTCAGGTACAGGCTGCGGCGCACCAGCTCCAGGCGCTGCTGGTCACCGCGCCGCTGCAGGTATTGCTCGATGCGGCGATAGACCATCACGTAAGGGTCGAGCGCATCGAGGTCGAGCTGGTTGGCGAATACCGCCTGTTTGTAATCCAGGCTCAGGCAGCGCACGGCCGGCTGTTCGCTGGCATAGACCTCGGTCAGCAGTAACTTGAGCAGCGATTTGTACGGTGAGTCGATGCCCTTGAACAGCTGCCACAGGCCGGCTCCGACAAACTCGCCTGCCGGGATGTGCGCCAGGTGGCCAAGGTCCAGATCGTGGTCGGCGCGAATGAACCGCTTGGACAGCAGGGTTTGCGTGTACGCCTGGTAATTGTGTTCTTCATACACGGGTACCAACCACCACAGCGGGGTGCGCCCGGCCAGCCAGATCGCGGTGCGATAGAACTCGTCGAGCAACAGATAGTGCTGGGTGGTGCCGCAGTCATCGGAGCTCAGCTGGCTGTCGCGCTCGCCTTGGACGAAGTTCTGCGGGTCGATCAGGAAAAAGTGCGCCTCGGTGCCCAGGCTCATCGCCCAGGCTTCAAGCAGCTGACATTTGCGTCTGAGCTCCGCCAGTGCACTTTCACCAAGCCCCGGGGCGTGGCAGACCCAGAGGTCCATGTCGCTTTGTTCGGCCTGAGCCAGGGTGCCCAGGCTGCCCATCAGGAACAGACCGTGAATGGGCCGTGGCGCATTGCCCAGGCGCGCCTTGTGGGTAAACGAGCGGGCCAGGCGCTGGGCTTCGGCAACCAGCTCGGGCTCAGGCTCGAAGCCTGACACACCCGCGGGGGTGTTGCCGCTGACATACCCCGGTAGCAGTGGGTGATTGACGTGGAACAGTAGCGGCAGCAGCGTGAGCACCTGCTGCTGGCGTGTCGACAGGCCGTCCATCGCCCGTTCCAGCCGACCGTTATTGATGAGCAGAAAGCGCGCGCGCAATTTCGCCAGCACCTTGCGGTCGATGCCTTCATCCAGATCGGGGCGAATTTCGTGGGGGTGGTTCATTGCGCACTCAGGGTCAGGCCGGGGCTGTGGCGAGTTTAGCCTGAGCGGGGAAGTCGGATAAGGGCTATGTGAATTTTTGGCGTCAGATTTTTAGCGGGGCTGTAGGCCTCTTCGCGGGCAAGCCCACTCCTACAGGGGTATGCAGGGAGCGAGGCTTGGCCGCGAACAGGATTACAGAAATCAGGCGGTCTCTGCGCTTTTCAGAATGATCAGCAGTGACTGGACATGCTCAGCCGCATCACGCCCCAGGCTGGTCAGATAACCACCATCGGGCTGGTCGGTCAGTTCCTTTTCGTGCAGGCGCTTGGCGGCGGCGATCAGCGCGGGGGAGGCGTTGTTGTGGACTTGGATGCCTTCCTGGCTGCTGTCCAGATTGAACAGGGCAAGGACTTCCAGTTCAGCGATCAGCTCGGGGGTAAGGGACATGGCAACTCCTGACTTCCAGACAAGGATGGGGCACCGCAATGGGTGCCTGAGCGTGGAGTGTAGTCAGACTTTTTACTGGTCGCCTTGATCCGCCTCAGGTGGCAGCTCCGGCAGTGCCCGCAAGGCGTTCTCGTACCACTCGGTATTGAACGGGCGATCTTCGTCGAGCAGGGCGTCGATCTCGATGGCCAGCACGTGAGCCATCAGGTTGAGGATGTCTTCGCGCTCGTAGCCGACCAGGGTCAGCTTGTTGAAGGTGGCCTTGGCGGCGGGGGGCTCGCCACTTTCAATCTGGTTTTCGATGGCCTGGGTCAGGGTGGCCTCGGCGAAGGCTTCTTCTTCATCAGTATCGATGTCGCGGGGTTCGCTCATGGCGGTGCTCCTGTAGTGAAGTGCACAGTTTGCCATGCTCGCGCAGGCAATGCCCGGCCATCGACGCGGTGCATGACGCTGGTCATGGCGAGGGGTTGCGGCTATAACTCCGGGGCCATCCCCACACGGCCTGGAGGCTGTATCAATGCTCAAGCTTCACGGATTTTCGGTCAGTAACTACTACAACATGGTCAAGCTGGCCTTGCTGGAGAAGGGCCTGCCGTTCGACGAGGTGACCTTCTTTGGCGGGCAAACCCCCCAGGCCCTGTCTATCAGCCCACGTGGCAAGGTGCCGGCGCTGGAGACCGAACATGGCTTTATCAGTGAAACCAGTGTGATCCTCGACTATATCGAGCAGACCCAGCCAGGCAAGCCGCTGCTCCCAGCCGATGCCTTCGGCCAGGCCAAGGTGCGCGAGCTGCTGCGGGAGATCGAGTTGTATATCGAACTCCCCGCGCGTACCTGCTATGCCGAGGCGTTTTTTGGCCAGGCGGTCGAGCCGCTGGTCAAGGAGAAGGCGCGTGCCGAGCTGATTGCCGGGTTTGCCACGCTCAAGCGTAATGGCAAGTTCGCCCCGTATGTTGCTGGCGAACAGTTGACCCTCGCCGACCTGATGTTCTGTTTCTCAGTCGATTTGGCCTGTGCGGTGGGCAAGAAGGTGTTGAACCTGGACTTGCTGGAAGACTTCCCGCAGGCCAAGGCGCTGCTGGAGCTGATGGGGGATAACCCGCACATGGCGAAGATTCTCGCGGATAAAGCAGCGGCGATGCCGGGCTTCCTGGAGATGATCAGCAAGAAGCGCTGATCTGAGCGAAAGGCTGCGTTGCAGCCATCGCGGGACAAGCCCGCTCCCACGCCTTGCGTAGAACGGTACGAGGGCGTAGCCTTGGCAATCAGGCTCCCACGCCTTGAGTCGAGCTGCGCGTGG
The DNA here is from genome assembly GCF_014268815.2 of Pseudomonas urmiensis. Classification (NCBI taxonomy): domain Bacteria; kingdom Pseudomonadati; phylum Pseudomonadota; class Gammaproteobacteria; order Pseudomonadales; family Pseudomonadaceae; genus Pseudomonas; species Pseudomonas urmiensis. Next base: position 4,806,168 of record NZ_JABWRE020000001.1, on the reverse strand, counting down.
GAGCGGGCTTGCCCCGCGAACGAGGGCGAAGCCCTCGCAATGAAGCTTATCGCGCAGCCAGCAACGCCTTGCCGCGCACTACAGCCGCACGCACCTGCGCCGGTGCAGTACCGCCAATGTGATTACGCGCATTGACCGAGCCTTCCAGGGTCAACACGGCAAACACATCCTGCTCGATCTGATCGCTGAACTGGCGCAACTCGTCCAGGCTCATCTCGGCCAAGTCTTTACCAGTATCGACACCGTACTTCACCGCATGGCCAACGATCTCGTGGCAATCACGGAACGGCAGGCCGCGGCGTACCAGGTAATCGGCCAGGTCGGTCGCGGTGGAGAAACCACGCAGCGCCGCTTCACGCATGATCGCGTGACGTGGCTTGATCGCCGGGATCATGTCGGCAAAGGCGCGCAGCGAGTCGCGCAGGGTATCGGCGGCATCGAACAGCGGCTCTTTGTCTTCCTGGTTGTCCTTGTTGTAGGCCAGTGGTTGGCCTTTCATCAGGGTCAGCAGGCCGGTCAGGGCGCCAAACACGCGGCCGCTCTTGCCACGTACCAGCTCCGGTACGTCCGGGTTCTTTTTCTGCGGCATGATCGAGCTGCCGGTGCAGAAGCGATCAGGCAGGTCGATGAACTGGAACTGGGCGCTGGTCCACAGCACCAGCTCTTCGGAGAAGCGCGACAGGTGCATCATGGCAATGCTGGCGGCGGCACAGAATTCGATGGCGAAGTCACGGTCGGAGACGCCATCGAGCGAGTTGCCGGCCACAGCTTCGAAGCCCAGCAGCTTGCAGGTCAGTTCGCGATCGATCGGGTAGGTGGTGCCGGCCAGCGCGGCGCTGCCCAGGGGCATGCGGTTGGCGCGCTTGCGGCAGTCGACCAGACGCTCGTAGTCACGGCTGAGCATCTCGAACCAGGCCAGCAGGTGGTGGCCGAAGGTAACGGGCTGCGCAGTCTGCAGGTGGGTGAAGCCCGGCATGATGGTCTCGGCTTCGCGCTCGGCTTGCTCCAGCAGGCCCTGCTGCAAGCGCGTGATTTCGGCCAGGATCAGGTCGATCTCGTCACGCAGCCACAGGCGGATGTCGGTGGCCACCTGATCGTTACGGCTACGGCCAGTGTGCAGCTTCTTGCCGGTGATGCCGATGCGGTCGGTCAGGCGCGCTTCGATGTTCATGTGCACGTCTTCCAGGTCGACGCGCCAGTCGAAGTTGCCGGCCTCGATTTCGCCCTGGATGGTCTTCAGGCCATCGATGATGGTGTCGCGCTCGGCGTCGCTGAGTACGCCGACCTGCGCCAACATGGTGGCGTGGGCGATCGAACCCATGATGTCGTGGCGGTACAGGCGCTTGTCGAAATCGACCGAGGCGGTGAAGCGGGCGACGAAGGCGTCGACGGGCTCACTGAAGCGGCCGCCCCAGGACTGATTGGTCTTGTCGGTGCTCATGGATTCACTCGTTGAAGGCGTGAACGATAAAAAGTGGCGCCGATAATAGCAGGGTTGCGCGGGCTGCCGCAGGGCGCCGGTCGATTGAAATCGCGAGAAAACACCAGACCCTGTCTTGCGTAAGGATATTTAGCGATTGAACGGCAGTGTTCCACGGACCGTCTACAGTTGGACAAAGGACTGGCAGTGAATCTGCCGGACCAGTGAATCTTTGGCCATTGCATCGGTCTAGAGCGTGACCGCGGTGTCGGTCGACCCACACCTGTCTACGCTATACCCGTGCGAGACTCATTCAGGAATCCAGCGCAATTATGAATGTCCTGATCGTTGATGACGAACCCCAAGCCCGCGAACGCCTAAGCCGCTTGCTAGGCGAGCTGGAGGGCTACACCGTGCTGGAGCCCAGCGCCACCAACGGCGATGAGGCCCTGGCCCTGATCGAAAGCCACAAGCCCGACGTGGTCCTGCTGGATATCGACATGCCCGGCCTTGATGGCTTGCAAGTCGCTGCACGCTTGTGCGAACGCGAAGCGCCGCCAGCTGTGGTGTTCTGCACCGCTGGCGATGAATACGACAGTGAAGCCTTCAAGGACAGTACCCTCAGCCACGTCGCCAAGCCGATTCAGCCGCAGGCGCTGCGTGATGCCCTGCGTAAAGCCGAAAAACCCAACCGCGCCCAGTTGGCGGCGCTGACACGCCCGGCCAATGAAGGGGGTGGCAATCCGCGCAGCCATATCAGCGCGCGAACGCGCAAGGGCATCGAGTTGATCCCCCTGCCGCAAGTCATCTATTTCATCGCCGACCACAAGTACGTCACCCTGCGCCACGAGGCCGGGGAAGTATTGCTCGATGAACCGCTCAAGGCGCTTGAGGACGAGTTCGGCGAACGCTTCGTGCGCATTCACCGCAATGCGCTGGTGGCCCGCGAGCGTATCGAGCGTTTGCAGCGCACGCCGCTTGGGCATTTCCAGCTGTTCCTCAAAGGGCTGGACGGTGATGCGCTGACGGTCAGCCGCCGGCATGTGGCCGGCGTGCGCAAGATGATGCAGGGGCTGCACTGACACAACCCAGGCAGCTGCTCGCGCAGGGCAGCACCGCGCCTTTGCGGCGAGGGCCGTCGATTGCTGATCTGGGTCTGCAGGCAGACCCGGAGGAGCTGTTATCATCGACAGCATCTCTCTGCATCGGGGCGTTACATGTCCACTCGCGAAATCCGCATTGCCACCCGTAAAAGTGCCCTGGCCCTGTGGCAGGCCGAATACGTCAAAGCGCGCCTGGAACAGGCTCATCCAGGCCTGCGGGTGAGCCTGGTGCCCATGGTCAGCCGCGGCGACAAGTTGCTCGACGCGCCGCTGGCGAAAATTGGCGGCAAGGGCTTGTTCGTCAAGGAGCTGGAAACCGCGCTGCTGGACAACGAAGCCGACATCGCTGTGCATTCGATGAAAGATGTACCCATGGACTTCCCGCAAGGCCTGGGTCTGTATTGCATCTGTGAACGCGAAGATCCGCGTGATGCGTTCGTTTCCAACCGCTTCGCCAGTCTTGAAGCGCTGCCAGCGGGCAGCGTCGTCGGCACCTCCAGCCTGCGTCGTCAGGCCCAACTGCTGGCGCGTCGGCCGGATCTGAAGATCCAGTTCCTGCGCGGCAACGTCAACACCCGCCTGGCCAAGCTCGATGCTGGTGAATACGACGCCATTATCCTCGCCGCTGCCGGTTTGATTCGCTTGGGTTTTGAAGACCGTATTACCTCCAGCATCAGCGTCGACGACAGCCTGCCAGCCGGTGGCCAGGGCGCGGTAGGTATCGAATGCCGCAGCGCCGACAGTGAAATCCACGCCTTGCTGGCGCCGCTGCACCACATTGATACCGCCGACCGAGTGGTGGCCGAGCGCGCGCTCAACAAACACCTCAATGGCGGCTGCCAAGTGCCGATTGCCTGCTACGCGGTGCTCGAAGGCGAGCAGCTGTGGCTGCGTGGCCTGGTGGGTCAACCGAGTGGCGGCACCTTGCTGGTCGCCGAGGCGCGTGCGCCGCGCGCGCAAGCCCAAGCCTTGGGCGTGCAGGTCGCCGAAGACCTGCTGGGGCAGGGCGCCGAGGCGATCCTCAAGGAAGTCTATGGCGAGGCTGGCCATCCGTGAGCCCCTGGCGCTTGCTGCTGACCCGACCTGAAGAGGATTGTGCGGCACTGGCGCACAGCCTGGCGCTTGCCGGTATCGCCAGCAGCAGCCTGCCGCTGTTGGCGATCGAGCCAGTTGCCCTGGACCCGCCACAAACCCTGCGCCTGAGCGAGCTACAGCGCTACCAGGCCTTCATCGTGGTGAGCAAGCCGGCTGCCCGCTTATTGCTCGAACGGCTCGCCCAGACCGGCCTGCAAGCACCCCGCGAGGGCTGGTTCACGGTGGGTGAAGCGACCGCCCGCGTGCTTGAGGATGCTGGGCTTTTGGTGACTTGCCCTACTGCAGGTGATGACAGCGAGGCCTTGCTTGAGCTACCCGATCTGCGTAAGGCTACCGCCAGGGCGGATTCACGGGTATTGATCATCCGCGGTGTCGGAGGTCGTGAACTGCTGGCAGAGCGTCTTGCTGAGCAAGGTGCTAGTGTCGATTATCTGGAACTGTATCGCCGCTGCCTGCCGCAGTACCCGCCGGGCACACTGGTACGCCAGATCGAAGCGGAACGCCTCAATGGCCTGGTGGTCAGCAGTGGGCAGGGTTTTGCACACTTGCGCCAGCTGGCAGGTGCAGATTGGCCACGTTTGGCGCATTTGCCGTTGTTCGTGCCAAGCCCGCGGGTAGCCGAGCAAGCGCGAGCGGCCGGCGCCCAACACATTGTGGATTGCCGTGGCGCCAGTGCCACGGCCTTGCTGGCAGCTGTGCAGCGCAGCGCTGCACCTGCCTCTTAAGGCGCTAAGCTCAGAGCGACGCGCCCCCATGCAAAGGATGGATACGTGAGCGAAACTGTCTTGTCCAACAACGAACAGCCCACCGCAGCCGACGCGCTGGAAACCCCAGCCGCAAAGCCCGCCAAGCGTTCAGGCAATGGCCTTGCAGTGCTGGCGTTGCTGCTCGGTGCCGCCGGGGTCGCGGTCGGGGGCTGGGGCGTCTGGCAGGTGCGACAGCTGCAAGGCAGCGAGCAAGGCCAGGGCCAGCGCCTCGAAGCGCTGAGCGAGCAGACCGCTGCCTTGCAGCAGCGCGATCAACAAATCAGCGCCCAGCTGGCCAGTCTGCCGGCAGCCAGTGAGTTGGAAGATCGGCGCCGCCTGGTGTCGCAGCTGCAGGGCGATCAGCAGCGCCTGAGCCAACGCCTGGAAACCGTGCTGGGCGAGAGCCGCAAGGAATGGCGCCTGGCTGAAGCCGAACACCTGTTGCGCCTGGCGACCCTGCGCTTGTCCGCCCTGCAAGACATCACCAGTGCCAAGGCCCTGGTCGAAGGCGCTGACGAGATTCTGCGTGAACAAAGCGATCCAGGTGCCTTCGCCGCTCGCGAGCAACTGGCCCGCAGCCTGGCTACCCTCAACAGCACTGCGCAACCAGACCGCACCGGCCTGTTCCTCAAGCTGGCTGCCCAGCGCGAGCAAGTCCAGCAACTGAGCGCCCAGTCGCCAGAGTTCGATGGCAATGCCGACGCCCTCGGCGCGCTGACCTCCGACGGCGATGGTGCCAGCCGCTGGTCGCAGTGGTGGGCAGAGATTTCCAAGTACTTCCAGATCGAATTCAACGCAGACGACAACGTCCGCCCACTGCTGGCCGGGCAGTCGCTCAATCAGTTGCGCCTGGCCCTGAGCCTGACCATCGAGCAAGCCCAGTGGGCGGCCCTCAATGGTGAGGCAAAGGTCTATACCCAGGCCCTGGACGATGCCCGCAGCGTGCTGCTGGCCAACTTCAACGCCGACAACCCGCAAAGTAAGGCCATGCTCGACAGCTTGAACGCCTTGGCCGAACAGCCGGTCTCGGTAGTTACCCCCGATTTGAGCGAAAGCCTGGCCGCAGTGCAGGCCTACATCCAGCGCCGCCATCTGCCGACTGAAGCAGAAGGGGGCAAGCCATGAAGCGGGTCTACCTGCTGGCAGTAGTGGCGATCGTAGTAGCCGCAGCGTTGGGCATCGCCATTGCCAAGCACAGCGGCTACGTACTGATCGCCTATGGCAGCTTTCGCTACCAGTCTGGCTTGTGGGCCGCGTTGGGCGCGTTGGTGGGTATCGTCCTGGCAGTGTGGCTGCTGCGTTACCTGATTGGCCTGGTGTTGACCTCCAGTGGTGTGGTCAACCCTTGGTCGCGGCGCAACCGCCGTCGGCGCACGCGCATCGCTGTCGAGCAAGGCCAGCTGGATCTGGCCGAAGGCCGCTGGGCCAGCGCTCAGCGTCACCTGCATCGCGCCGCCGAGGCCGAGCGCCAGCCGCTGCTGTACTACCTCGGTGCTGCGCGTGCAGCCAACGAGCTGGGCCGCAGCGAAGACAGCGACAACCTGCTGGAGCGCGCCCTGGAGCGTCAGCCGCAAGCAGAACTGGCGATTGCCTTGACCCATGCGCAACTGCAGATGGACCGTGGTGAAGCCGATGGCGCCTTGGAAACCTTGCTGGCGATGCACGAGCGTCACCCGCACAACGGCCAGGTGCTGCGTCTGTTGCAGCGATTGTACCTGCAGCGCGGCGATTGGCCGGCGCTGATTCGCCTGCTGCCCGAGCTGCGCAAGGGCAAGGTGTTGCCGGCTAACGAGCTGGCCGAGCTGGAACAGCGTGCCTGGGGGCAAAACCTGAATCTGGCGACGACCCGAGGAGAAGACTCCCAGAGCGCGCGCCAAGCCTTGGAGCGCGCCTGGCAGCAGCTGACCTCGGCCCAGCGCCAAGAGCCGCAACTGGTCTTGGCCTGCGCCGAACAGCTGCGCCAGGTAGGCGCCCAGGGTGAAGCCGAACAGGTGCTGCGCGCGGCACTCAAGCGTCAATACGAGAGCCACCTGGCCAGGCTCTACGGGCTGGTGCGCGGTGAAGACCCCGCGCGGCAGTTGCAGACCGCCGAAGGGTGGCTCAAGGACCACCCGCAAGACCCAAGCCTGCTGCTCACGCTGGGCCGCCTGAGCCTGCAGAATCGTCTCTGGGGCAAAGCTCGTGACTATCTGGAAAGCAGCTTGCGCCTGGAGCGCAATCCAGAAACCTGTGCCGAGCTTGCGCGTCTGCTCGCAGGATTAGGCGAGATCGAGCGCAGCAATCAGTTGTTCCAGGAGGGCTTGGGGTTGCTGGATGAGCGCCTGCTGGCGCTGCCGCTGCCCGAGGGCGTACGCGCCTGACCCACCTCCGGACCTGCGCAATGATGTGCAGGTCCGGGGGTACGGCGTTTATCCACAAGCATTCGGCCGGGTTACAGGACCGCCATCAGAATCTTCCTACGCAAAGTTGAAACTTTTCCCGCGCAATCAGCGACTTGTCTCTACTGTAGTGCCTTGAAACAAACTGTCGCTTTCCTCTACCGTTTCAAATCACGTCACTGACTACCCCGGGACCTACATCGCTCATGTCGCTGGCCCGTTATCGAATTTGCTACCTGCCTGCCTTGCTCGCCTCGCTGGCGATCCTGAGCGCAACCTTCGTACTGGAAAGCAGCCTGGGCCTTGCGCCGTGCTCGCTGTGCTATAGCCAGCGCCTGCTGTTGGCGCTGTACGCCATGGTCTGCTTGTGTGCAGTTGTTCACGCGCCGTCGGGGCTGGGCTGGCGCACCTATGCGCGGCTGACGCTGGCCTGCTCGGCAGGTGGCGCGCTGTTGGCGGCGCGGCATGTCTGGCTGCAGGGCAGCGGCATGCCTATCGAGACCTGCCCGGCGCCTATCGGCAGGCTTTTCGAGCACTCCTGGAGCCAGGGTCTGAAGACGTTTTTGTTGGGCGGCCCGGACTGCGGCTCGCTGACCTGGAGCTTTCTTGACCTGACCCTGCCCGAATGGAGCCTGCTGGCCTTCCTGCTGCTCGCGGCGCTGCCCCTGTCGCGCCTGTTGGCGTATCGTTTCCGCACCCTCAACACGCTTTGACTTGGCGCAAGCCTGGGCCGGTTGCTCGACCAATGGCGTAATACCCAGGGATGAAACGCTTGTATGAACTTTGTCCAATGCGTACCTTGAAGGGCAGCACGTGCGGGAATAATCTCCCTGCACGGATACCGAAAAACACAACTGCTCGATGCCGTCCTGCTGATGTCACCTTTGTGCCGCAGAGTTGTGGAACGAGGTGCAGCGGCATCTACCCAGAAGGGAAGAATCGCCATGCTCGATAGTTGTCAGAATGCCCAGGAACGCTGGGGCGGGGTTCACAAGCTGATTGACCGTTGGCTCCAGGAACGCGAGGAGCTGGTGCAGTCTTTCCGTGCCCTGCGCGATGCCAAGCCGGCCTTCGCCGACAAGGACAAGAACAGCGGTTTCTGCGCGGTGTTGGTCGACTATGTCTCGGCCTGGCATTTCGAAATCAGCGAACAGCTGGTCAGCGAAGCCAAGGCCTTCGGTGATCAGGGTGCCTTGGAGCTGGCTACCCAGATCAACCCGCGCATCGATGACAGCACTCAGATCGCCCTGGCGTTCAACGACCACTGTGCCAAAGGTGAGTGCACCGACCCTGAGCGATTCGCCGACAAGTTGAGCAAGCTCGGTGCCTTGCTACGTGAGCGCTTCGAACTGGAAGACTGCCTGATCGAAGTGCTGCACAACGCCCACAAGCAAGAGGATGCGGTCCAGGCCTGATGGCCCGGATCAGTCCGCCACCGACAGCAGTTCGATCTCGAACACCAGCGGGGTGTAGGGCGCGATCAAGTCGCCCGCACCTTCGGCGCCGTAAGCCTGGGCCGATGGAATCACCAGCCGCCACTTGCCGCCCGCCTTCATCTTCGGCAGTGCCACCTGCCACCCTTCGATTACCGAGTCCAGGCTGAACCATTGTGGTTGCTGGTTCTGATCGAACACCGAACCGTCCGGCAACTTCCCTACGTAGCGCACCTGCACCTTGCCGGTGGCCTTTGGCTGAGCACCAGTGCCTGCGACCAACTCGCTGTAGAGAATACCTTCGGGCAATTCGTGTACGCCTTTGCGGGCGCGTTCGTTAGCCATGAAGCGCGTTTCCACGGCCTTGAGTTGGTTCACCTGAGTCTGCTCGGAAGCGGCATTGGCCTGCTCTTCGTGCTGCTCAAGAATGCGCTGCATGCGCGCCTTGTCGAGCTTCAGGGGTTTGTCCTGATAAGCCTGGCGCAGGCCCTCGACCAGGGCATCGAGTTGCAGGCCGGGGACTTCCTGGCGCAGCCGTTCGCCAAGGCTGGCGCCCAGGCTGTAGGCCAGGTCCTGGTCGTTGGACGATGGTTTATCAGCGGCGGCGAGGGCGAAGGGCGCCATCAGGCACAGGCCAAAAACAAGATAACGAGGCACGGTCGACTCCTGCTGCGAAGAGTGGCAAGTATGCCAGCCTTGTTGTCGGCCCCGTGTAAATATCAGCAATACTTTAATGGCGAACTACACTTGCACGGAGCTGCAAGATAACAACTTTGCCCAGGCATGCAACGCGGCGCTAACAATACTGTCAACATGCCCTAGCGGCGGTAGCAGCAGAAGCATAGTATGAGCCGCAATCTCGTCAGCCAGGAGGTAAACCATGTCGGCCAAGAAGAAGCCAGTAAGTACGCCGTTGCACCTGCTCCAGCAACTTTCCGGTAGCCTGCTCGAACATCTGGAAGATGCCTGCTCGCAAGCGCTGGCGGATGCAGAGAAACTGTTGGCAAAGTTGGAAAAGCAACGTGGCAAGGCGCAGGAAAAACTGCACAACTCGCGTCTGAAATTGCAGGACGCGGCCAAGGCCGGCAAAGCCAAGGCGCAGAACAAGGCGCATAAAGCCGCGGGTGAACTTGAAGCATTGCTCGATTCACTCAAGGAGCGTCAATCGCAGACCCGTACTTATATCCAGCAACTCAAGCGTGATGCTCAGGAAAGCCTGAAACTTGCCCAGGGTGTTGGCAAAGTGCGTGAAGCAGCCGGCAAGGCCCTCGGCCAGCGTGCTGCTGCCAAGCCTGCTGCCAGCAAAACTGCAGCCAAACCTGCTGCGACTAAGTCGGCTGCCAAGCCAGCGGTGAAAGCCACCGCCGCCAAAGCACCAGCAAAAACCGCTGCCGCTAAGCCAGCAGCCAGAACCGCAGCTAAACCCGCTGCCGCCAAGGCCCCGGCGAAAACCGCCGCAGCCAAACCTGCTGCCAAACCTGCTGCTAAGCCAGCCGCAGCCAAGGCCCCGGCTAGAACCGCTGCCGCCAAGCCAGCTGCCAAAACTGCCGCGAAACCGGCAGCCGCCAAGGCCCCGGCCAAGACCGCTGCAGCCAAATCTGCTGCCAAGCCAGCCGCCAAGCCAGCCGCCAAGCCAGTAGCTGCCAAAGCGCCTGCTAAAGCTGCTGCAGCGAAACCTGCAGCCAAACCAGCCGCCGCCAAAGCACCGGCCAAAACCGCTGCTGCTAAACCGGCTGCCAAGCCCGCCGCGGCCAAACCTGCTGCCAAACCGGCCGCTGCCAAGGCACCCGTGAAAACCGCTGCCAAACCCGCCGCCAAGCCCGCTGCCGCTAAAGCACCGGCCAAGCCAGCTGCCGCCAAACCAGCCGTAGCCAAGCCTGCCGCTGCCAAGGTCGAAAGCAAGCCAGCCGAAGCCAAGCCTGCACCGTCCGCGAGCAGCTCGGCCTCTGCGACCAACTCGGCAGCGCCAGCCTCGACCGCTTCGGCCCCGGCCAGTGCCCCAGCTCAGACGCCGTCTTCGGCTTCCTGAAGCTGTTGCGCCGCGACGCGCAGCTGATGCAGCGCGTCGTGGTCGCGGCAACGGTCTGGTGCCAGCCGGGCCAACCAATCGTCCGTGGTCTCGTTCGAGCCCGCGGGCCATTGTCGCGAGCACGCTTGCAAGCGCTCCAGTAGCGTTCTCTCTGCCTGCAATTCCAAGCCCTTGACCTGCTCACGCAAGGCGGCCAACTGCGGATCGTTTTGCCCAGCGCTGCGCCATTGTTGGCGCAGGCTACGCAGGGGCATCACCACCTCCTGCTGCCAGGTCCGGGCCAGGTCGCCCAGGGCCTGCGCGCGCTCGGCATCAGCGCTGACACCCTGCGCCTGCAACCAGGTTGCGCAGAGCAGCAGGCAAACGTCCGCGCCCAATTGCTGAAGACTCAGGCAGGCCTCTTCGACACCCGGCTTGGCGTACAGGGCCAGGGCGTGATTCCACAGGTCGGTGTGCATGGTTCCACTCGCGCTTGCGGCCGAGGAAGCTGGTAGACTCCGCGACCATCATGATCAGACTATCCAACCTCACTTTACAGCGTGGTCCGCAGCGCTTGCTAGATGGCGCCGAGATGACCCTGCACACCGGTCACAAAGCCGGCCTCATCGGTGCCAACGGCGCCGGCAAATCCAGCCTGTTCGCCCTGCTGCGCGGTGAGCTCACGCCCGATGGCGGCGATTGTCAGCTGCCCGGCGACTGGCGCATCGCTCACATGCGCCAGGAGGTCGACACCCTCGACCGGGTGGCGGTGGACTATGTGCTCGACGGCGACATCCGCCTGCGCCAGGTTCAGGCCGAGCTGGCGCTGGCCGAACAAGCCCATGACGGCACGGCCCTGGCCCGCTTGCACAGCGAGCTGGAGATCGCCGACGGCTATACCGCCGACGCCCGTGCGCGCAAGCTGCTGGCTGGCCTTGGCTTCAGCAACGAGCAGATGGACCGCCGCGTCGGTGACTTCTCCGGTGGCTGGCGGATGCGCCTCAACCTGGCCCAGGCGCTGATGTGCCCGTCCGACCTGCTGCTGCTCGATGAGCCGACCAACCACTTGGACCTGGATGCCATCCTCTGGCTGGAAGACTGGCTCAAGGGCTATCCAGGTACGCTGCTGCTGATTTCCCACGACCGCGACTTCCTCGATTCGGTGGTCGATCACGTGCTGCATGTCGAACAGCGCAAGCTCAACCTCTACAAGGGCGGCTACACCGCCTTCGAGCGCACCCGTGCCGAGCGCCTGGCGCAACAGCAGCAGGCCTACGAGAAGCAGCAAGCGCAGCGCGCGCACATGGAAAAGTACATCGCCCGCTTCAAGGCCCAGGCTACCAAGGCCCGTCAGGCGCAGAGCCGGATCAAGGCCCTGGAACGCATGGAAGAGCTGTCAGCGGCGCATGTCGATTCGCCGTTCGACTTCGTTTTCCGCGAGTCGGAGAAGATCTCCAGCCCACTGCTCGACCTTTCCGAGGGTCGCCTGGGTTATGGCGACAAGGCGGTGCTGGAGAAGGTCAAGCTGCAGCTGACCCCAGGCGCCCGTATCGGCTTGCTCGGCCCGAACGGCGCCGGTAAATCGACCCTGATCAAGAACCTTGCCGGCGAGCTGCAACCCCTCGGTGGGCGGCTGGTGCGCGGCGAAAACCTGGCGGTGGGCTACTTCGCCCAGCACCAGCTCGATTCGCTGGATGACAAGGCCAGCCCGCTGTTGCACCTGCAACGCATCGCTCCAACGGAACGTGAGCAGACCCTGCGCGACTTCCTTGGCGGGTTCGACTTCCATGGCGCCCGCGCCGAGGAGCCGGTGCTGAACTTCTCCGGTGGTGAGAAGGCGCGTTTGGCGCTGGCCCTGATTGCCTGGGAGCGGCCGAACCTGCTGCTGCTCGACGAACCAACCAACCACCTCGACCTGGAAATGCGCCTGGCCTTGACCATGGCCTTGCAGGAGTTCAGTGGCGCAGTGGTGGTGGTCTCTCACGACCGGCACCTGCTCAAGAGCACCACCGACGACTTCCTGCTGGTGGCCGACGGCAAGGTCGACACCTTCGATGGCGACCTCGATGACTACAGCCGCTGGCTGATCGACTACCGCCAGCGCAATGCGCCGGTCAGTACTGCGCCGGCCAACCCGGACAAGACTGACAAAAAGGCCCAGCGCCAAGCCGCAGCCGCTTTGCGTCAGCAACTGGCCCCGCACAAGCGCGCCGCCGAGAAGCTGGAGACCGAGCTGGGCCAGGTCCACAGCCAGTTGGCCGAGATCGAGACTGCACTCGGTGACAGCGGCTTGTACGAAGCCGCCCGCAAGGACGAGCTGCGCGACCTGCTCGCCCGCCAGAGCAAACTCAAGCAACGCGAAGCGCAGTTGGAGGAGTCCTGGATGGAAGCCTTGGAACTGCTGGAAAGCATGCAAGCCGAGCTTGAGGCGCTGTCCTGATGGAGGAGTTGCAAGGCCTGCTGCCGGGGCAATGGATGGACGCACTGTGGTTGGGTTTGCAGATTTTGCTGATCCTGGTCGCAGCGTTTGTCCTGCAACGCTTCATCGCCCGCTGCCTGAGCCGCCTGGGCGAGCGCTACCCGTTGCCACCGGAGCTGCTGGTGCCGGTGCGCGGCGGCTTGCGTTGGCTGATCATGGGCAGCGCGCTGCTGTTCGTGTTGGAGCGCATGGGCGTTTCGGCGACGGTGTTGTGGACTGCGCTGTCAGGCTTCGTCGCGGTTGCGGCGGTGGCTTTCTTCGCCATGTGGAGCGTGTTGTCCAACCTGCTGTGTGCGGTGCTGATCTTTACCGTGGGGCCGTTTCGCATTGGTGATGTGGTCGAGCTGGTCGATACCCTCGACAAACCGGGGGTGAAGGGTCGGGTGATTGCCATCAACCTGCTGTTCACGACCTTGATGGAGCTGCCCGAAGCGGGTGGGGCGCTGGTGCAGGTGCCGAACAGCCAGTTCTTCCAGAAATCGGTGCGGCGCTGGCGGGGCGCTGAGGTGCCGGGTGTGGCTAAGGATGTTTCGGTTCAAGAGGACTGAAAGGCTGCCTGAACCCGTCCCTGCAAAATATCGCTGGTCATTTTTTCATCAACCTCGTAGCTTAACGTTTTGCAACATGTGCACGAGCGAGGTGTGTGATGTCGATGGAAACGTGGTTGGCCTTTTTTGCCGCGTGCTGGGTGATCAGTCTGTCGCCAGGTGCCGGGGCGATCGCCTCGATGTCCAGCGGTCTACAGTACGGTTTCTGGCGCGGTTACTGGAACGCGCTAGGCCTACAGATCGGCCTGATCGTGCAAATCGCCATCATCGCTGCCGGTGTCGGCGCGATCCTCGCCGCCTCCGCCACTGCCTTCCAAGTCATCAAATGGTTCGGCGTCGGTTACCTGGTGTACCTGGCCTACAAACAGTGGCGCGCGCTGCCGATGGACATGAGCGAAGAGTCCGGCGTGCGGCCGATTGGCAAGCCGTTGAGCCTGGTCTTTCGTGGCTTTCTGGTGAACGTCAGTAACCCCAAGGCATTGGTATTCATGCTGGCGGTGCTGCCGCAGTTCATCAACCCGCACGAGGCGCTGTTGCCGCAGTACCTGGCGATCACCGTGACCATGATCAGCGTCGATCTGCTGGTGATGGCGGGTTATACCGGGCTGGCTTCGCGGGTGCTGCGTTTGCTGCGTACGCCCAAGCAGCAGAAGCGTCTGAACCGCACCTTCGCCGGGTTGTTCCTGGGCGCTGCGACCTTCCTCGCGACCCTGCGTCGGGCGCCGCTCTGATGCAGTTTGGGGCCGCAATGCGGCCCCAGTCATGAGCGATCCCGATCCACCATTCCCTTGAGCAAATCGAGCGGCATCGGAAAGACGATGGTCGAGCTCTTGTCCCCGGCAATCGAACCCAGCGTCTGCATGTAGCGCAACTGCATCGCCCCTGGCTCCTTGCTGAGCATCTGCGCGGCCTGCATCAGCTTTTCCGACGCTTGCAGTTCACCCTCGGCATGGATCACCTTGGCCCGCCGTTCGCGCTCGGCTTCGGCCTGGCGGGCGATCGCGCGGATCATCGACTCATTGAGGTCGACATGCTTGATCTCGACGTTGGCCACCTTGATTCCCCAGGCATCGGTCTGCGCATCCAGCACTTGGCGAATGTCCTGGTTGAGCTGCTCGCGCTCGGCCAGCAGCTCGTCCAGCTCGTGTTTACCGAGCACTGCTCGCAAGGTGGTCTGGGCCAGCTGGCTGGTGGCGTTGAGAAAGTCCTCGACCTGGATGATCGCCTTCTGCGGATCGAGCACACGAAAGTACAGCACCGCGTTGACCTTGACCGAGACGTTGTCGCGGGTGATGACATCTTGTGGCGGCACGTCGAGCACCACGGTGCGTAGGTCTACCCGAACCATCTGCTGGATCACCGGGATCAGCAGGATCAGCCCCGGCCCCTTGACCTGCCAGAAGCGCCCAAGCTGGAACACCACCCCGCGCTCATACTCGCGCAGGATGCGAAACGCCGAGATCAGCAGCACGCCGACCAGCATCAGCAGCGCGCCGAAGCCCAATTGCACGAACATCGTCATTCTCCTTGCGCCGTGGGCGCAGTGGCGCTGACCTCAAGCCGCACGCCGTGGCGGGCGATCACCCGTACCGACTGGCCGGGCTGCAGTGGCGTCGCGCATTGCACTTGCCATTGTTCGCCCTGGGCCTGTACCGAGCCGCAGAACGGGTTGTCCGCCGTGACCTGGGTCACTGTCACCAGGCTGCCGACCAAGCCGGCATCGCCGCTGACCAGCGCCCGTCGTCGTGCCCGCATGGCCATCCCCAGCACGCCACCGAGCAACAGCGCCGAGGCTACCGCCAAGGTGACGATCAACGGCAGCGGAATGCCGTAGCCAGGGGCGTCGGTGTCCATCAGGATTACCGCGCCGACCACGAACGCGACGATGCCGCCAAAGCCCACAACGCCAAAGCTGGGCAAGAACGCCTCGGCGATCATGAACGCCAGCCCGAGCATGATCAGCGCCACCCCGGCATAGCTCACCGGTAGCAGCTGCAGGGCGTACAGCGCCAGCAGCAGGCTGATGCCGCCGATCACGCCCCCCACACCAGTGCCGGGGCTCATGAATTCGAACAGCAGGCCGTAGATGCCGATCATGATCAGGATCAGCGCCACGCTAGGGTTGGTGATCACTGCCAGCAGACGGGTGCGCCAGTCCGGCAGGTGCTCGACCAGCGGCGCGTCATTGGTTTGCAGCTGGCGCGGCTCGCCGGCGGCTTGCAGGGTCTTGCCGTCCAGTTGCCGCAGCAGGTCGGGCACATCGTTGGCCATCTGGTCGATGACCTTCAGGCGCAGCGCCTCATTGGCCGACAGGCTGACCGCCTCGCGTACCGCCTTTTCCGCCCAGTCGGCGTTGCGTCCACGTAACTGGGCCAGGCCGCGGATGTAGGCAGCAGCGTCGTTGACCTGCTTGCGGGCGAGGGTGTCCTGATCGTCTGGCGTATCGGTTTGGTCGTCCTTGGTCTCGCCTGGCTGTTTGCCGGGCATACCGATGTGCACAGGGGTGGCGGCGCCCAGGTTGGTCCCCGGCGCCATCGCTGCCACGTGGCTGGCATAGAGGATGTAGGTGCCGGCACTGGCAGCGCGAGCGCCACCTGGGGCGACGAACGTGGCGACGGGTACGGGGCTGGCGAGGATGGCCTTGATGATCTGACGCATGGAACTGTCCAGGCCGCCTGGTGTGTCCATGCGGATCACCACAAGCTGGGCGCCTTGTTGCTGCGCCTGGTCCAGGCCGCGTACCAGGTAATCGGCGCTGGCCGGGCCGATCGCGTCATCGATATCCAGCATCCAGATGCTGCCGCCAGCCGCAGCGTGGCCACCCGTGGCTACGCCGAGCAGCACTAACAACAGCAAACAGCGCCAGCAGCGAGCGATCACCTGTCGTCACCTCGAGTGTCTCTATCAGTGAAGTTTAGTCGTGCCCTTCGAGGCAGGGCCTAAACTTGGAGAGGGGGCGAGGCCAGCGCTGTTCATGCGCAGGCGCTCGGGCGGCTTTGCTGCCCAATCGCGGCACAACGCCGCTCCTACAGGTGGGGGCGAAACCGGAGGTGCATCATGCGTATGGCCAAGACCCTGCAGCAGCGCCTGGACCAGGCAAACTGCGACTATGACATTGTTCCCCATCCACATTCCGCGACCAGCCTGGAGTCGGCGCGCACCGCAGGCGTACCGGCCGAGCGAGTCGCCAAGTCGGTGCTGCTCGACGACCGCCACGGCAACTACATCATGGCGGTGCTGCCGGCCAACCGGCACCTGGACATGAGCAAGGTGCGCATGACCGGCGCCTGGCAACTGACCCGCGAAAGCGGCCTGCCGACCCTGTTCGGTGATTGCGAACGCGGTGCTGTTCCGGCGTTGGGCGATGCCTATGACATAAAAATGCTGCTCGACCCGACCTTGACCCGCCAAGGCGATGTCTACCTTGAGGCAGGTGATCACGATCACCTGATCCACATGAGTATGGAGCAGTATCTCAAGCTGGTCCCGCAGGCCGAAGTGCGCGAGCTCTGCTGATGAATCTCAACCCAGTGCCGGGCGGGCGTCGTGGACGACCTTCCCGGCCAAGGAGGAACCCATGGAAGCACCGAACCATCCGTTTTCCGATCTGTTCAAGCAACTAGGGCTGGCGGACGATGCCAAGAGCATCGATCAGTTCATCACCGCGCATTCGCCGCTGAAGAACGACATCAAGCTGGTCGATGCGCCGTTCTGGACCGACTCCCAGCGCGCGTTCCTCAAGGAAAGCATCATCGAAGATGCCGATTGGGCGGTGCCGTTCGATCAACTCAACGAGGCCTTGCGTCGCCCGCGAAAATAAAGCGCCGAGCGGCACCTGATGGGTGATTTGGTCGTTGCTATGCTCAGGTAAAACAATAAGGGGATAGCGCGATGAAAGATCCCTACGCACCAGGCTTCTGGTGCACCGTGACGATCCTGGGCACCCTGACCGCCGGCTACTTCTACGGTATCCGGCACACCCACCAGATGAACCAGGCGGTGCAGTTCATGTACGCCGCTGCGGCGGTGACTGCGGCGGTGGCGCTCTGCGGTCTGGCGTGGATCGCCTGGCAGCAACTGCACTTGAACAAGCGCGAAGTGAGCCAAGGGCGAACGTTGGTGACCATCTGGAACACCAAGGTCGCGCTACGCCGGGTCGAGACGGTCTTCGACCGCTATTTCTGGGGCAGCTACTGGCATTCGGGGCGCACCTTCGAAGAAGTCATGGGCGAGCTCAAGGGCACGCCGCTGGAACAGAGCCTGGACGCCCTCAAGTGCCAATGCCGTGAACTCGACCGCGAGACCCACGACCCGCACCATCACTGGCTGGCCTTTGCCCGCGACCTTTCCAGCGTGGCCACGGCGATGGCCCGCGAGCGCTACCAGTTGGATTTGTGCGATACCCCGGATAACAGCCGGGGCGGCACTGCGCTGCTCAACCGCGATCTGGAAGTGCTGGTGTACACCTGGTCGGCGCGCCTGCGCAGCTTCGACCATCAACTGGACGAGCTGGAGAGCGCCTATCACTGATCATTCGCCGCGAATGTACTGCTCCAGTTGGCGGATCAGGCTGGCCTGCTCGGCGATGGTTTCCTTGACCAGGTCGCCGATCGACAGCAGGCCGAGCAGCTTGCCGTCCTTGACCACGGGTAGATGGCGCAGGTGACGGTCGGTCATCAGGTTCATGCAATGATCCAGGCTCTTGCTCGGATCGACCGTGAGCACATCTCGGGTCATGATTTCGCTGACTGGGGTAGCGGCGGATGAGCGGCCTTTGAGTACCAGCTTGCGCGCATAGTCACGCTCACTGACGATCCCCACCACCTGGTCGTTTTCTACCACCGGTAAGGCGCCGATGTTTTTCTCCGCCAACAGCTTCAGGGCTTCGAGCACCGAGAGATCAGGCCCAATGGTGTAGACGGTCTGATGTTGGGACTTGGTTTTGAGGAGTTCTTCGACGTTCTTCATACAGGCCTCGGTGGGTGGGGAATGCTGGTCTTCAGGTAACTAAAGCATCGGCGACGACGCTCTGCACGGCAACGCGGAAAACGGCATGGACCTGATTGAAAAACGTCATGAGCCTGGCTTGTGTCCGTAACTTGTTGGGGCCGCCGCTTTGCGGCCCTTCGCGGGCAAGCCCGCTCCCACAGGAACAGCGCCGCTATAACGGTCGGCGCCGGACCTGTGGGAGCGGGCTTGCCCGCGAAGGGCTGCAGAGCAGCCCCAAAGCTGACTAGGCCTTATGTGAACAGCATTAGCCCGCAGGCCGCCCTCCCATGATCCATGTACACCTGCCGCCTCAGACGATGCCTTTCGGGCTCGGACCAAAGCGGTTGCTGCCCTGGGTGCCGTCCTGGATCAGGAACACCAGGTTGACGATCGGCACCAGCAGCCACCAGCCGCTGCGGTCACTGTCGTGCAGGCGACGCACGGCAACGGCGATGCTCGGCAGCAGCACGGCCAGGTTATAGAGACCGCCCAGCGCCGGCGCTGTACCGATCAGGCCGTCGACAAAACCGACCACGAAGGCCACCAGCATGTTGAGCAGGATGAACATCCAGTATTCCTTGCGGCGCGCACGGCCCTTGAATACGGCGTACTTCTTCATCACTTCGATGTAGGCATTACCACTGGCCACGCTCGTGGTCGCGGTCGCGCCATTGCCGATCGTGCCCGTGTAGGTTGTGGTCTGGGTGGCGCCGCAACCTGGGCAGCTCAGTGCCGACTGGTGAATTTGTTTGGCGCAACCACGGCAGAACACCATGCTCATTTGTTTTCCCTCACGATTAATTAACTGATAGTCCGATAAAGCAGAGCAATGAGAACGTCGTCATGACGAGGCCGGCGACGGCCATGCCGTTGCCGGGTTTTTTCTGGCAGATACTGACAATGCCGCTGACCAGGCCGATCGAGGCGAACAGGCCCAGACCGAGCAGGGTATCGGCGTCCCATTCGGCGTCATCGAACAGGGAGAGCAAGCAGAGGATGCCGAGGATCAGCGCGGTGACGGCCATCCACGACGACTCGCCGCCGATGCTCTGGGCAGGCGGTGTGACAGCGAATTGGGGGGCGCCACATTGGGGGCAGGCGGGTGCCGTTTCGTGCAGCTGCTTGGCGCAGCCGCGGCAAAATACCATTGCCATTGCAAATCCTTTTGTGGCGTCTTTCGAACGCGTCCTGTGTCGAAACCCGATGCCAAGGACTTCAATGTCCGCTGGGCACCGGTTGAAAAATTTTCTAACTGTCAGGCGGCCAGGCCTTGCGAAGAGCCGGGCTGAGCGCGCAAGCGGCGCAGAGATTACCAAATATTTCGATTATGGCGAAATGCTGGCGCCAAGATTTCTCTGGCTATAGCGCAGGCCTTGGAAAAAGGCGCCGTAGCGCCTTGTTCAACCATTGAGCTAAACCTCAAAGTTTTGGCATCTGCCCAATCCGCGCGACCATCTCGCTGACGATCTGCAAGTCCAGCATGAATTGCTCCACAGTCTTGAACTCGTTGTCGTTGTGCCCGGTGTATTTCACGTTGGGCATGGCCAAACCAAACTGCACGCCATTTGGCAGGTCATGCACCGAAGTGGCGCCGGCAGAAGTGCCGAACTCATGAGGCATGCCGAGGTTCTCGCTGGCTACTGCGAGCAGGGCCTTGACCCATTCGCCTTCAGGATTGCGGTACATCGGCTGGTCGAGGTTGGTGTCGAAGGACACTGCCACAGCGCTGGCCTTGACCCAAGCACCGAGCTTGTCGGTCAGTTCGGCCTTGAGCGTGTCGACCGACTTGCCTTTAGGGACGCGCAGGTTGACCGCCAATTTCAGGGCTTTGTCATCCAGGCCAACGAAGGTCGGCGAGGCCGTCAGCGGGCCCATGAATGAATCTTCAAAGCCAATGCCCAGCTTCTTGCCGGTGTAGTCCAGCCCCCAATTGTCGGCGGCGTAGCGGGCTGCGTCGGTGATGTGGTTGTGCTTGAGCGGCACTTGCTCACCCAGCCCGTTGATGAACACCAGCATGCGCGCGACCGGATTGACCCCGGACTCAGGCTCGGAAGAGTGCGCCGAGACGCCTTTGCTGGTCAGCAGCACTTGCTTGCCTTCGACTTTCGCCTCGATGCTGAAGTTAGCGCCGTTATCCTTCACGAACTGCGCACCGGCTTTGTTCAGGCGAGCGGCGAGATCGGCAGGGTTGTCGCCAATCAGGGTCACCACCGAAGTGGTGGGGATCTGGTTGTTGGCCAGGCCACCCGTCAGGCTGGTGAGCTCGGCACCTTGGCCGCTGGCTGCGCGGCGGGGGAAGGTGGCCATTACCGCGCCGGAGCCTTTCTCGGCGATGACCACCGGGTAGCCGCCGTCCAGTGCCAGGTTGTAGTCCGGCACCGGGTTGCGTTCGAAGTAATAGGGGATGGCCTCACCGGTGGTTTCCTCGGTGGTATCGACCAGCAGCTTCAATTGGCGAGCCAGCGGCAGCTTCTCGTCCTTGGCGACTTTCATGGCGTACAGCGCAACGATGATGCCGTTCTTGTCATCCTCAGTGCCGCGGCCGTACATGCGATCACCCACCAGGGTGACTTTGAACGGGTCAAGGTGAGTGCCGTCGTCGAGCTTCCAGTTGTCTGGATTGACCGGCACCACGTCGGCGTGGGCATGAATGCCGACCACTTCCTTGCCTTCTCCGAGCGTGATCTCGTAGACCCGGTTGTCGATGTTGCGGAACGTCAGGCCGAAGCTCTCGGCCAAGGCTTTGATCTTGTCGGCGATCTTGTGAAATTGCGGATTGTCATGCTGGGCTACGCCTTCGACCTGAAAAGTCGGGATCGCGACCAGCTCGCGCAGGTTGTCAGTGGCGGCCTTGCCGTACTTGATGCGGGTATACAGGCCGAGCAGGCGGTTGATCTCGTTGTGCTGTTCGGCGGCCAGCGGCTTGCCGGCCAGGTAGGCCTTGAGGGTGTCACCCAGGTTGTCGGCCTTGGCCAGGTCGCTGCTGGCCAGCTTGCCGATAAATTGCTTGAAGTCGGCCGGGTCGCTGCCGTCGTAGGCTTTGAGGATGGCGGCCGATTGCTGCTGGGAAAGATTGGCTTGGGCCTGCGTGGTGAACAGGCCGATGCTGGCCAGCAACAGGGTCAGGGCAGAGATTTTTTTCAGGTGCATGGGTAAGCGCATTCCTTTGCTGATGCATGAAAGGAGGTACCCGCTCGGATGAACGGGAAGCTGCTCACGCTAACATCAAAGGACAGCGGCACGGGAGTACCAGAAACGCGACGCGGCGCACAAACAAAAAAGCCCCGGGACAAGTCCCAGGGCTTTTCAAGATATGGCGCACTCGGCGGGATTCGAACCCACGACCCCTGCCTTCGGAGGGCAGTACTCTATCCAGCTGAGCTACGAGTGCAACGCGGCGCAATGATACCCATCTTGGGGAATGACGTCCATCGCCTTGATCTGTGGTGTTTTTCCCTGTGCATCTTTAGGCCGCTCGCACCGGGGGCGCTCCTTGCCTGTCAGCAATATCCATATTCGATATCAGTATTTCCCTAGCCATTCTTATGCTCGCTATTCTCTGGTCACAACTTGTTATAACAAGTCACCGATCAGCGAAGAGAACCATGGCCCAATTGCTCCCCCTGTCCCCGGTACCGCTCTACACCCAGCTCAAGGAACTGCTGCGCGAGCGCATTCTCGACGGCAGCTACCCACCGCACAGCCGCATGCCCTCGGAAAACGAGCTGGGCAAGGCCTTCGATGTCAGCCGCATCACTGTGCGCCAGGCGCTGGGCGATCTGCAAAAGGAAGGGCTGATCTTCAAGATCCACGGCAAGGGCACCTTCGTCGCCAAGCCCAAGGCGTTCCAGAACGTCAGTACCTTGCAGGGTTTGGCCGAGTCGATGACGCAGATGGGCTACGAAGTGATCAACCGCCTGCGCAGTTTCCGTCACGTGCCAGCCAGTGCGCTGGTGGCAGCGCGGTTGCAGGTTGAGGAGGGAGAGCTAGTCACCGAGATCCGCCGCGTGCGCCTGATCAACCGCGAGCCGGTGTCGCTGGAGCTGACCTGGCTGCCCAAGGCGGTCGGTGAAAAGCTGGAAAAAGCCGACCTGGTCACCCGCGACATCTTCCTGGTGCTGGAGAACGACTGCGGCATCCCGCTTGGCCACGCCGATCTGGCCATTGACGCGGTGCTGGCAGATAGCGACCTGACCCAGGCACTGGAGGTCGAGGAGGGCGCGCCGATCATGCGTATCGAGCGTCTGACCCACGCCGCCGACGGCACGCCGCTGGACTTCGAACACCTCTACTACCGCGGCGATGCCTTCCAGTATCGCCTGCGCATCGACCGCCAGAAGGGGGGCAAGGCATGAGTATCGAGACCCAGGACTACGACATTATCGTCATCGGCGGCGGCACCGCCGGCCCGATGGCGGCGATCAAGGCCAAGGAGCACGACAAAAGTCTGCGCGTCCTGCTGCTGGACAAGGCCAACGTCAAGCGCAGCGGCGCCATCAGCATGGGCATGGATGGCCTGAACAACGCCATTATTCCCGGCCACGCCACGCCCGAGCAGTACACCAAGGAGATCACCGTCGCCAACGATGGCATCGTCAACCAGACCGCAGTGCACGCCTATGCCACTCACAGTTTCGCCACCATCGAGCAGCTCGACCGCTGGGGCGTGAAGTTCGAGAAGGACGAGACTGGCGACTATGCGGTGAAGAAGGTGCACCACATGGGCGCCTACGTGCTGCCGATGCCCGAGGGCCACGACATCAAGAAGGTGTTGTACCGCCAGCTCAAGCGTGCGCGGATCGAGATCAGCAATCGCATGGTCTGCACGCGGGTACTGCTCGATGGCCAGGGCGCCGCTGCCGGAGTCCTTGGATTCGACTGCCGTAGCGGTGAGTTCAAGGTCGTCCGCGCCAAGGCCGTCATTCTTGCCTGCGGCGCCGCCGGCCGCCTGGGCCTGCCTTCGTCGGGTTACTTGATGGGCACTTACGAGAACCCGACCAATGCCGGTGACGGCTACGCCATGGCCTATCACGCAGGAGCTGAACTGGCCAACCTTGAGTGCTTCCAGATCAACCCGCTGATCAAGGACTACAACGGCCCGGCCTGCGCCTACGTCACTGGCCCCTTGGGTGGCTACACCGCCAACAGCAAGGGCGAACGCTTCATCGAGTGCGACTACTGGAGCGGGCAGATGATGTGGGAGTTTCATCAGGAGCTGGAGGGCGGTAATGGCCCGGTGTTCCTCAAGCTCGATCACCTGGCCGAGGAAACCATCCAGAACATCGAAGAGATCCTGCACAGCAACGAGCGCCCCAGTCGCGGCCAGTTCCACGCCAATCGTGGTACCGACTACCGCCAGCACATGGTCGAGATGCACATTTCCGAGATCGGCTTCTGCTCCGGGCATTCGGCCTCGGGCGTGTGGGTCGACGAGAAGGCCCAGACCAGCGTCAAGGGCCTGTACGCGGCGGGCGACATGGCTGCGGTGCCGCACAACTATATGCTCGGCGCCTTCACCTATGGCTGGTTCGCCGGGGTCAATGCCGCGCAGTACGTGGCCGGACGGGAATTTGCCGAGGTCGATGTCGAGCAGGTCGAGCGCGAGCGGGCGCGGGTGTTCGCGCCGCTGCAGCGTGAGCACGGTCTGCCGCCAGCGCAGGTCGAGTACAAGCTGCGGCGCATGGTCAACGACTACCTGCAGCCGCCCAAAGTAACGAAAAAGATGGAGATCGGCCTGGCGCGCTTCGCCGAGATCGAACGCGACCTTGCGCAGATGAAGGCCAGCAACCCCCATGAGCTGATGCGGGCGATGGAGGTCACGGTGATTCGCGACTGCGCCGAAATGGCCGCACGCGCCTCGCTGTTCCGCGAGGAAAGCCGCTGGGGGCTGTACCACCATCGGGTCGACTTCCCCGAGCGCAACGATGGCGAGTGGTTCTGCCATTGCCACCTCAAGAAGGGCGAGGACGGTGAGATGACCAGTTTCAAGAAAGCGGTCGAGCCGTACCTGATTGCCCTGGATGCCGACGAACAGACCGCGTACGACCGGCTGCGTGTAAAGGCCGATGCCGCCTGATCGCGGGGCAAGCCCGCTCCCACGCCTGGGATCTAGCGTGGGAGCGGGCTTGCCCCGCGATTGCGATGCCACTGACAGAACGAGGGCCAAAGGCCCCAAGGACCCCGTGAAATGGCCTATCAACCCCAGGAAATTTTCTTTCGCAGCAGCGCCCCGGTGACCATCGACGAAGACAAGTGCATCGCCGAAAAAGGCTGCACCGTCTGCGTCGAGGTGTGCCCCATGGACCTGCTGGCCATCAACCCGGCCACGCAGAAAGTCTACATGGCCTTCGACGAATGCT
Source organism: Pseudomonas urmiensis (assembly GCF_014268815.2). Classification (NCBI taxonomy): domain Bacteria; kingdom Pseudomonadati; phylum Pseudomonadota; class Gammaproteobacteria; order Pseudomonadales; family Pseudomonadaceae; genus Pseudomonas; species Pseudomonas urmiensis. The sequence continues at coordinate 4,781,610 of NZ_JABWRE020000001.1, read as the reverse complement.
GGTACTGCATGCCCTGCGAAAAGGACTGCCCGACCGGCGCCGTGAAGGTCGATATCCCGTACCTGCTGCGCTGAAACACCTGCCATCCGGCGAACCACCGGACGCCCACCTGCTGTGCCCCTCGTTTCCCACCACCCAGTCAGGGCGGCGGAGACGACTCAAATACCTAAAACGATTCGAGGGGAAACACCCATGCGCCTTGTAGCAACCGTGGCCGGCCTCGCGCTGGCAATCGCTGGCCTGAATGCCCACGCCGAAACCATCCGCGTCGCCATCGGCACCCAGGACACCACCATCAACTGCGCCACCGGCGGCCTGCTGATCCGCGAGCTGGGCCTGTTGGACAAATACCTGCCACACGATGGCAAGTACAAGGACGCCCAGTACCAGATCGAGTGGAAGAACTTCACCAGCGGCGCGCCACTGACCAACGAGATGGTCGCCGGCAAACTGGACTTCGGCGCCATGGCCGACTTCCCCGGCTCGTTCAACGGCGTCGCCCACCTCGATGCTGGCAAGCGCAGCCTGTTTATCAGTGTGCTGTCCGGTAGCGTACACGGCAGTGGCAACGGCATCGTGGTGCCGGCAGCCTCAGGCGTGCAGTCGCTGGCTGAGCTCAAGGGCAAGACCATCTCGGTGCCATTCGCCTCGACCGCCCACGGCATGCTGTTGCGCGCCGTCGCCGCCCAAGGCTGGGACCCACAGAAAGATGTGCGGATCATCGCCCAGGCGCCAGAGATTGCCGGTTCGGCCTTGCGCAGCAACCGCATCGAAGCGCATGCCGACTTCGTGCCGTTCGCCGAGCTGTTCCCCAATCGCGGCTTCGCCCGCAAGATCTTCGATGGCTCGCAGGCCAATGCGCCGACCTTCCATGGCGCGCTGGTCGATGCCGACTACGCGAAGAAATACCCCGAGGTGGTCACCGCCTACCTGCGCGCCAGCCTTGAGGCCGATCGCCTGATCGCCGCCGAGCCAGAGAAGTACAGCGAGCTGATCGAGAAGGTCACCGGCATCGAAGCCGAGGTCAATTACCTGTTCCACGGCCCGCTCGGCCTGCAGACCCGCGACCTGACCTGGAAGCCTGAATACCGCCAGGCGGTGGCTACGTCGATCGACACCCTCAAGCTATTGAAGAAAACCGACCGTGGCCTGGACACCGCGCAGTTCATCGATGACCAGTACATTCGCGCCGCCTTCAAGCAGGCCGGGCTGGACTACGAGCAGGCGCTCAAGCACTACCAGCCACTGCCGCTCAAGGCCAATGACGCCCTGACCGGCAAGCCGATCACCGACTTCAGCCGCCTGGCGCAGATCTGGGTGCGCGGCGAAGACAAAGTGCGCCACTACGCCTCGCCTGAGGCAGCGCTCAGCGCCTTGGCGCAGCTGGAGCAGGAGGGCAAGGACATCCGCGCGATCTACGCCCAGGCCGCTGACAGCGGTATCAAGCTGTTGGCCAACCAGGCCTGGTTCGTGCGTAACGGCAAGGGCGAACTGGCAGCCTTCCTGCTCAAGGATCAGGCCGAGCAGTTCGCCAAGGCCCACGGTGGCGAGGCGCTGGACTTTGTCAGCGCCAACCAGAAGCTGGTCGCCCAGCGCTGATCGGCCGGCCCCGACCCGGCAGCGGGCGGGGCCAACCTGGGAGAATTTTCATGACAAGCACCTTCACGCGCTGGCCTGTGCGACTGGCCTCGCTGCTGACCTGCCTGCTGTTCTGGCACCTGGCCGCGAGCAGCAAGCTAAACCTGGGCCTGTTCACCTTCACCTATGTGCCGACCCCCAAGGCGGTGCTCGATGCGGCCTGGCAACTACTGACCTCCAGTTCGTTGCTCGCGCACCTGACCAGCAGTCTGTCGCGGGTGTTTTCCGGCTACCTGGTCGCGGCTGTGCTGGGCGTGTCCCTGGGGCTGGTGATCGGCCGCTCGAAGTGGGCCGAAGACACCCTGCTGCCCCCCCTGGAGGTGCTGCGGCCGATCCCGGCGGTGGCGTGGATTCCACTGGCGATCCTGATGTTTCCATCGTCTGAGCTGTCGATGGTGTTCATCACCTTTACCGGCGCGCTGTTCCCGATCCTGCTCAACACCGTGCATGGCGTCGAGGCGGTCGACCCGCGGCTGGTCGCCTCGGCGCGCAGCCTGGGTGCCGGGCGCTACGCGATTCTGCGCGAGGTGATCTTGCCGGGTGCGCTGCCGAGTATCGTCACTGGCCTGGCCATCGGCATGGGCACCTCGTGGTTCTGCCTGGTCACTGCCGAGATGATCGCCGGGCAGTTTGGCATCGGCTACTACACCTGGGAGTCCTACACCTTGCAGAACTACCCGGACATCATCGTCGGCATGCTGTTGATCGGCGTGCTGGGCATGGGCAGCAGTGCCCTGGTCAAACGCCTCGGCGCGCTGGCCACGCCCTGGTATCGGCTGCGGAGGGGCGCATGATGAGCAGTTATCAACAGGCACCCGAGCCTGGCCGTATCGAAGCGCGCGGCGTGTCGATACGTCTGGGGCAGGGCAGTCAAGCGTTCGAGGCGGTACAGGCGCTGGACTTCACCATCGCGCCGGGCGAGTTCGTCTGCATCCTGGGGCCATCGGGTTGTGGCAAGTCCACCCTGTTGGGGGCTTTGGCCGGTCATCTGTTGCCCAGCTCGGGCGTGCTCGAGGTCGATGGTGCGCCAGTCGCGGGGCCATCGCCGGAGCGCGGCATGGTCTTCCAGCATCACACCCTGCTGCCGTGGCGCAGCGTGCTCGACAATGTGGCCTTCGGCCTCAAGATGCAGGGCCAGGGCAAGCCTGAGCGGCATCGACGCGCCAGCGAAATGCTCCAGCTGGTGGGCCTGGCCGACTTCGCTGAACGCTGGCCAAGCCAGCTCTCTGGCGGTATGCAGCAGCGCGCCGAAATTGCCCGGGTGCTGATCAATCGCCCGCGCCTGCTGCTGATGGACGAACCCTTCGGCGCCCTCGACGCGCAAACCCGCTCACGCATGCAAGAGTTGCTGCTGGATATCTGGACGCGCATCCGCACCACCGTGGTGTTCGTCACCCATGACATCGACGAGGCGCTGTTCCTGGCTGACCGGGTGTTGGTGATGAGCCCACGCCCAGGTCGTTTCATCGAAGACCTGCGCCTGAGTTTTCCTCGCCCACGCCGCGCCAGCTTGCTGACCAGCGCGCAGTTCACCCATCTCAAGCGTCACTGCCTGGCCTTGCTGCGCCACGAGGAAGGCCGCGAACTGCCGCGCCTGACGCCACTTGGCCTACCCGACACTGACCCTCCACCGCTACGGATCGCGCTATGACTGAACGAACTACAGACCACCCCGATATTGCCGAACTGCTCCCGCGTTTGAACGCCGACGACGCGGCCGTGCGGCGCATCGCCCTGATCGACTTGGCCGATCTGGAAGAGCCCGAGGGCTTGCCGTGGCTGACTGATGCGCTGCTGGTCGACTCCTCGACCGAGGTACGTACCGAGGCGGCGCGTTTGCTCGAAGCCTGGGAACAGCCAGATGTGGTGCAAGCACTGTGTGCTGCGCTGGCCGACAGCGCCGAGCCGGTGCGCCTGGCCGCCGCGCAAAGCCTCAGTGAGTTGAAGAGCCTGGAAGCGGGCTTGCTGATCTTGCCTTGGGTGAACCAGGCCGATGCCTTTGTGCGCGCCAGTGCGTTGCGTGCCCTGCGCGAACTGCGCCTGGAAGACGCCGCAGGCCCGGCGCTGCTGGCGCTGCAAGATGCGGACGCCGCGGTGCGTCGCGAGGCCGTGGGAATTCTTGGCTGGCTCAAGCATGAGCCGGCCTTGCCAGCGTTGGCCGGGCTCGCCGCGCAGGAGCCGGACACCGAGGTGCGCCGCGCAGCCATTGGGGCGTTGGGCCTGGCCCGGGATAGCAGCGTGTTGCCCGCGCTGACTGCGGCATTGCGCGACGAGGCCTGGCAGGTGCGTGAAGAAGCCGCCACCACCTTGGGCAAGGTCGGCCATGCCCAGGCCGGCCCGGCATTGGTCGAGGCCTTGGCCGATGATTATTGGCAGGTACGCCTGCGCGCGGCACGCTCGCTGGGGCGCCTGCGTTTCCGCCAGGCCCTGCAAGGGCTGGCCGAGCTGCTCGGCCACGGCATCGCCAACTTGCGCAAGGAGGCCGCATTGGCCTTGGGTGAATTGGGCGATAGCGCCGCGCTGCCGGCGTTGCGCAATGCCGAGGCTGACAGTGATCCGGAAGTGCGCAAAGCGGTGCGCATTGCCCTGGCGCAATTGCAGGGGGCGGCGTGATGAACGCGCCGAGCGGGTTACGTAATGTGCGCGGGCAGGGCGAGTTGGCGGTGCAATGGGCAGATGCGCTGCAAGTGATCAGCCATGTGCGGCTCAGGGGAGCGTGCCCCTGCTCGCAATGCCGGGCAAGCAAATTGCGCGGGGGCATTTTGGCGGTGCGCGATGATGTTCGGGTTGAGCGGATCGAGGTGCAGGGGTATGGCGTGCAGTTGGTGTTCAGCGATGGCCATGAGCGCGGGATCTACCCCTGGCAGTATCTTCGGGAGCTGGGTTGAAGCCGCTGGCCTCATCGCGGGGCAAGCCCGCTCCCACGCAGTACGGCCATGCGTGGGAGCGGGCTTGCCCCGCGATAAGGCCAGTGAACTCAAAGTGCGATCAGTTCTGGGCGCAGACCTTCCACCCGCTGCGCTGGCGGCTTCAGATAGCCGCCATCTCCGGTAATCTGGTGCAGGACCTTCTCGCGTAACCCATGCAACGCGACTCCGGTGCGCTGGCGCGGGTGGGCGATGTCGACTTCCACTACCGCCTTGATCCGCCCAGGTCGTGGCTCTAGCACCACCACCCGATCCGCCAGATAAGTCGCCTCTTCGGCATCGTGCGTCACCAGCAGGGTGGTAATCCCTGAGCGCTCGCGGATCGCCAGCAGCTCATCCTGCAACTGCTGGCGGGTCAATGCATCCAGCGCGCCGAACGGTTCGTCCAGCAGCAGGATGCGTGGGCTGGCGACCAAGCCGCGGGCGATCGCCACCCGCTGCGCCATGCCACCCGACAACTGATGCGGATAGGCCGATTCAAACCCGACCAAACCCACCAACTGCACGTATTCATGCACGCGCCGCGCGCGCTCGCCCTGGGTGAGCTTCTCGTTGACCAAGCCCAGGCCAATGTTCTGCTCGACATTCAACCAAGGGAATAGCCGATGCTCTTGGAACACGATGCCGCGTTCGCCACCAATGCCGTGTACCGGCTGGCCATCGACGCGGATGCTGCCGCTGTAGTCGGTATCCAGCCCCACCAGCAAGCGCAGCAGGGTCGACTTGCCGCACCCCGAGGCGCCGACGATGGCGATGAACTCGCCTTGGTTGATCGATAGGTCGAAATTACGGATGGCCTCCAATGCCTGGCCGTCGACGGTGAAGGTCTTGCTGACCTGCTCGAAGCTCACCAGCGGGGGCGTGGCGTCAGCCTGGTTGGCGGCGTGCAAAGCGGCATTGATAAAGGCGTTCATGCGGTTCTCCAGCGCGTGGCGCGCGATTCGAGGCGTTGTCCAAGGTTGCCCAGCAGGGCGCCGACCAGGCCGATCAGGACCATCGCGGCCATCACCTGGTCCATGCGGAAAAGCTGTTGCGCGCCGAGCATCAGGCTAGCGATGCCGCCGTCCGAGGGCATGAAGTATTCCGCACCAATGGTGCCCAGCCAGGCATAGATCAGCGACAGGCGCAGGCCGGCGAAAATCGCTGGGGCGGCGCCGGGCAGGACCAGCAAGCGCAGGCGGTGCGGCAGGTCCAGGCGCAGCGCGCGGGCGGCTTCGCCCAGCTGCGGCGACAGGCTGGCGATGCCACGTTGGGTGGCGATGAACAGCGGGAAGAATGCCGCCAGGCCGACGAACACCAACTTGGCCCCTTCGCCCAGGCCAAACCAGGCGGTCAGCAGCGGCACCCAGGCAAAGATCGCCACTTGGCGCAGCGCCGAAAGGCTCGGCCCGAGTAGACGTTCGGACCTGTTCGACAGCCCCAGCAGCACCCCCAGCAAAAAGCCTGCGCCGCCGCCAATCAGCAGGCCGGCCAGGGTGCGTTGCAGGCTCAGGCGCAGGGCTTCAAGCAGCGAGCCGTCTGCCACGCCAGCTTTCAGACTGTGCAGCACGCCTAGGGGCGAGGTGAGGATGTTGTCGTCGACCCAGCCGAAACTGCTGCTCGCCTGCCACAGTGCCAATAGCGCCAGCGGTAGCAGCAAGCCTTGCCAGGCTCGCGGCACGATGCTGCGGCGTTGCTCGCCGGTGGCCGGTTGCGGCCAGTACAGCAGGCGTCGCTCAAGGCTGCTGAAGCCGCGATCCATGCACGCCCCGACCAGACCGATCAACAGGATGCAGAGCAATACCAGATCGAGCATGAACAGCTGTCGGCCCCAGACCATCAGGTAGCCGATGCCCTCGCTTGAGGCCAATAGCTCGACCGCCAGCAGTGAGGTCCAGCCCGTCGCCAGGGCCAGGCGCACGCCCGCCAGGAACAAGGGCAGGGCGGCTGGCAGCAGCAGACGCCGGAACACCAAGTGACGCGGCAGACGCAGGGTTGCGGCCGCTTCGCGTAGCTTCGGTTGGGCGTCGCGCACGCCGACCAGGGTATGCAGGGTTACTGGCACCACGATGGCCTTGATCAGCACCACCAGCTTGAGCAGCTCGCCGATGCCGAAAAACAGCATGAACAACGGAATCCAGGCCAGCGTGGGGATCTGCGCCAACGCCACGAATGTTGGCAGCACCAGCGTTTGCGCTCGTCGCGAGGCGCCCAGCCAGGTGCCCAGCAACAGCCCGCCAGTAATCCCCGCGAGCAGCCCCCAGGCCAGGCGTTGCACACTTATCCACAGGTGGCTCCAGAGCTCACCGGTACCGAAGTCCAGTGCGCTCTGCCAGACCAGCGTCGGCGCCGGCAGAATCTGTTCGCTCATCCAGTGCAAGTGGCTGGCGCTCACCCACAATGCGGCCAGCGCCAAAGGCAGCAGCCAGGGCAGTAGGCGCTCGGCGCCAATTCGCCATCTCGGCAGGGCCGGCAAGGCAGGCCCCGAGGTCAGCAGTTCGCTCATCGGGCATCTCTCGAAGCGTTGTTAGATTATTCATTTATGGAATAAAAAATCTCCATTAATGTACTTCAAGAGATAAGAACATGCGTTTCATGCATGGGGAAGCCTATCGGCGTTGCGTTTTCCTCATATTTTCCATGCGTTTCACGCAAGCCGGGCTGCGGCCCGCGCAGCGCCTCATTTATATCTTTCAGTTACTAAAAAATGAAGATTTGATCTTTGTTGGTACTAAGCAGACCCGCCTAGCTTCTGGCCAAAGCGCCGGCCCTCGCCGGTGGCAGCCTGCCAAGGAGCCTTGCCATGAAAAGCCCACTGCGTCACTTGCTCAGTCGTTTCGCCCCCACCCTGCTGGCTGGCGTGCTCAGCGCCTTTGCGCTGAACGCGCAGGCCGCCGAGGTCGACACCATCCGCATTGCCGTGCCCGACTTGAGCGCTGGCAGCAAGCCCAGCGCGGGCGGGGTGGTGGACGTGCTGCGCAGCCAGCAACTGCTGGAGAAAGAGTTTGCCAAGGACGGCATCCAGATCGATTGGCGCTTCTTCAAGGGCGCAGGCCCGGTGATCAACGAAGCCCTGGCCAACGGCCAGGCGGACTTCGCCTACCTGGGCGATCTGGCGGCGATCATCGGCAAGGCCAATGGCCTGGATACCCGCGTGCTGTCGGCCGGGGTGCGCGGGGTGAAAAGCTACCTGGGCGTGGTGCCAGGCTCCGGGATCAAGACCCTGCAAGACCTCAAGGGCAAGCGGGTGGCGGTATTTCGCGGCACGGCCAACCAACTGTCATTTGCCAGTGCCTTGGCCAGCCAAGGGCTGTCGGAGCGCGATCTGAAGGTCATCAACCTGGACTTCAACGCCGCCAATGCCGCCATTGCTGCCAAGCAGATCGACGCCACTTGGGGGCTGTCCAACCTGCTCTCGCTGCGCGATCGCGGCTTGGTCGAACTGCCGGTCAACTCGCGCGACCTCAAGGGCGCTGGCAGCACCCAGGCGGTGCTGCTTGGCACCGGCGAATTCATTCGCCAGCACCCTGAGCTGACCGCCCGCCTGGTCAAGGCTCAGCAGCAGGCCACCGAGTGGCTGCGCGATGAGAACAACCGCCAGGCCTACGTCGATCTGGTGGCGAGCACCGCCAACTATCCCAAGGTGATCCTCGAAGGCGACCTGGCCCAGGAGAACCTCGCGCACTACTTCGATCCGCGGCTGGACGCCGAATTCGTCGGCCTGCTGCAACAGGGCGTCGACCTGGCGGCCAAGGAACGCCTGATCCGTCGCAGCTTCCAGGTTTCTGATTGGATCGAGCCGCGCTTCCTCGATGCTGCGCTGCAAGCACAACAGGCCACCCAGGCCGCTCGCTGATAACCGCAAAGCCCCCTTCATTTGACCGTGAGGACCACCGCAATGAGCAATGCCGCACTGGCCACCGCGCCGCACACCGTTGAGCTCGACATCCAGCCGATTGCCGGCCGCATCGGCGCCGAGATACGCGGGGTCAAGCTTGCCGCCGACCTCGATGCAGCGACCGTCGAGGCCATTCAGGCCGCACTGGTCGAGCACAAGGTGATCTTCTTCCGTGAGCAGACCCATCTGGATGACCAGAGCCAGGAAGGCTTCGCCAAGCTGCTCGGCGAGCCGGTCGCCCATCCCACGGTGCCCGTGGTCGATGGCACCAGTTACTTGTTGCAGCTCGATGGTGCCGAAGGGCAGCGGGCCAACTCCTGGCACACCGATGTGACCTTTGTCGATGCCTACCCCAAGGCCTCGATCCTGCGCAGCGTGGTGGCGCCGACCTCAGGCGGCGATACGGTTTGGGCCAACACGGCAGCGGCATATCGCGAGTTGCCGGAGGCGCTGCGCGAGCTGGCGGACAAATTGTGGGCGGTGCACAGCAACGAGTATGACTACGCCAGCCTCAAGCCCGACGTTGATCCCGCCAAGCTTGAGCGTTATCGCAAGGTGTTCACCTCGACCGTCTACGAGACCGAGCATCCGGTGGTGCGGGTGCACCCGATCAGTGGCGAGCGGGCGTTGCAGCTGGGGCATTTCGTCAAGCGTATCAAGGGCTATTCGCTGGCTGATTCGCAGCATTTGTTTGCCGTGTTGCAGGGCCATGTGACGCGCCTGGAGAACACCGTGCGCTGGCGCTGGCAGGCGGGCGATGTGGCGATCTGGGATAACCGCGCCACCCAGCATTATGCGGTGGATGACTATGGGACCCAGCCGCGGATCGTGCGCCGGGTGACCTTGGCAGGGGAGGTGCCGGTGGGGGTTGATGGGCAGTTGAGCCGGACTACGCGCAAGGGCTGATGCAACGTAGGAGAGGGCTTACCCCGCGATAGCGATGGTGAATTCACCACTGCTATCGCGGGGCAAGCCCGCTCCTACGAAGCTTATCCCGCTCCTACGAAGCTTAGGCAGCACGAACCCTAAGCAGCATTCAGGCTTGCGCATCACAGGCAATCAACTGCCTGACCAACCCCTGCGCCAACGGCGACAAGCCATACCCGACCCGGCTTACCACCCCGTAGCGGGTGTAGCACTCTTGCTCCTGCTCCGCCGTCAGGTCCACCAACTGCAGCGCCATCAACCCTCGCTCACCCTGATACGGCCGCAAGTTGGCACTACAGGCGATGCCGATGGTGTCCGAGTGCAGCACCACATTGAGCAGCGCATAGCCATGCTCGCATTCCACGCTAGGCAGAAAATCCTGGCGACCGCTGAGGTCGCTGAGGATCTTGCGGATATTCGGCGGGCGGAAGGTGGTCGCCAGGGGGTAATCGAACAGATCTCGCGCACGTACCTCGGCTTGCTCGGTCAACGGATGTCCGGCGCGGCAGCAGAAGTGCCAGCGCTGCGGCGTCAGCTTGTGCACGCGGTAATCCGGATCAGCCTCGAACTGGCGGGTGTCGGCCACGAAGAACTCGATCTCCTCGGCAATCAACTTGCGGTTCAACGCCTGCCAGTTATCCACCTGGAAACAGGTGCGCGCCGCCGGAAATTCACTGACGAAACGCGCCACCGCGCGCGGCACCAAGCCGCCCGCCGGCGCAGGCCCTGAGCCGAAGCGCACCACCCCAGTGGTCGCGCCGTTGAACTGGTTGATCTCGTTGACCAGGTTGTGTGCGCCATGCACCAACCGCCGTGAGTGCTCCAGCACCAGCAAGCCTTGCCGAGTCGGCGCCAGCTCCTTGCTGGCGCGGTCGACCAGGCGGCAGCCAACGTTGTGCTCCAGGGTCTGAATGCTGCGGCTGAAGGCCGATTGCGACAGGTTCACCGCCGCCGCCGCGGCGACAAAGCTGCGGTGTTCGACAAGGGCGATGTAGTGGCGCAGCTGACGAAGATCTATATGCATTTTCTACATGAAAACTTTCGGTGAAATGCAATTGATGGGAAGGGTTGTGACCCTTATAAAGAGTGTTACTTATTCCACAAAATATGAATTACACATATTTATAGATCTTAAAAGAATATAAGTCTGCCTGACCGCGATTCGGTTCCGACAACGGAAATGCTCGCCACGGCCCATGCCTCAAGGAGCATTGCATGTCCCGAATCTATCGTTGGCCCGCGCGCGCATCACTCTTCGCCCTGCAGCCCCTGGCCGCTGGCGTGCTGCTGGCCGCCGCTGGCAACAGCTTTGCTGACGAGCCGGTCAGCGCCACCCCGGCGGTGGAGCAAGCCGCCAAGCTCGGCACCGTTACCGTCAACGCGCGTCGCCGCGAGGAAACCGCGCAGAGCGTGCCCACGCCGATTAGCGTGCTGGGCAGCGAAACCCTGGAAACCCAGCGCATCTACCGGGTTCAGGACCTTCAGCAGTTAGTACCGAGCACCAACGTGGCCTACGTTCACGCCCGCCAGTCGAGCATCTCGATCCGTGGCCTGGGCAACAACCCGGCCAGCGACGGTCTGGAAGGCAGCGTCGGCATTTATCTGGACAACGTCTATCTTGGTCGCCCGGGCATGGCCGTGTTCGACCTGCTCGACGTCGAGCAGCTGGAAGTGCTGCGCGGCCCGCAGGGCACGCTGTTCGGTAAGAACACCACCGCCGGGGTGCTCAACATCACCACCCGCAAACCGACCTTCCATCGCGAAGGCAGCGTGCAGTCGTCGCTGGGCGAGGATGGCTACTGGCAGACCCAGGGCAGTTTCTCCGGGCCGATCAGCGACACCTTGGCCGGGCGCATCAGCGCCTACCACACTGAAGACGACGGCTATGTGAAGAACGTCCACGACGGCCACGACCTCAACGGCGGCAAGCGCCAAGGCTTTCGAACCCAGCTGCTGTTTCAGCCCAATGAAACCTTCAACCTGCGCTGGATCGGCGAGTACAACGAGGAGAATTCCGACAACGGCATTCTCAGCCTGTACAGCACCGGCCCGACCATCAATGGCGTCAACCGCTACGAGAGCCTGGCCGCCCAGGCCGGCGCCACACTGGTGTCGGGCAAGGACCGCAAGGTCAACTTCGATGCCGAGCAGCAGGTCACGGTGTTCCAGGGGGGAACGTCGGTAGAGGCCAATTGGACCCTACCCAACGATTTCACCCTGACTTCGATCAGCGCCTACCGCTGGTGGGACTTCACCCCGCGCAACGACGATGGCCTGGATGTGCCGGTGTTCTACAGCGCTGGGGTCTCGGTGCGCGACAAGCAGTATTCGCAGGAGATTCGCCTGGCCTCGCCCACCGGCGGCTTCTTCGACTATGTCCTGGGTGCCTACTATTTCAAGCAGGACCTGGATAACAAGTCGTTCACCTATTACGGCCCGCAGGCCGATATCTGGAACCAGACGCCCGCTGGCGCCCTGGCCAACGTCAACACCATCGGCAATGGCCACATCGATACCGACAGCTACGCGCTGTTCGCCCAAGGCACCTGGCACCTCACCGAGCGCCTGGATTTCACTGCCGGAGTGCGCGGTACGTATGAAGAGAAGAGCGCCTGGGTCACCCGCGATGCCCCGTCTGGCGGCACGGCGGTATCTGGAGCGGCGGCGGCGGCGCGCAATGGTCGCGTCGGCGCCTACGACTCGGGTGACCTCAACCAGTACAGCTTCAGCCCCTCGGGCCTGCTTAGCCTGAGCTACCGCTTTACCGACGACCTGCTGGGCTACGCCAGCCTCACCCACGGCGAGAAGTCGGGCGGGGTCAACCTGACTGTCGGTGCCGCGCCACGGCTTGGGACCGATTCGTTGCTGGTCGGCACCGAGCGGGTCAACAACGCTGAGCTGGGCCTCAAGAGCACGTTGCTCGACAACCGCCTGCAGCTCAACGCCAACCTGTTCTGGGCCGAGGTGCATGGCTACCAGGCCAACGTCTACGACCAGGTCAACCGCGTGCAGTACCTAGCCAACGCCGGCAGCGTGCGCTCGCGCGGCCTTGAGTTCGAGGCCACTGCGCTGCCGATCACCGGCCTCACGGTCAACTTCAACGGCTCGTGGAACGATGTGCGTTACACCGACTACAAAGACGCCCCATGCCCACCTGAAGTGAGCCTGGCCAGCGCCACCGCCACCTGCGACCTGTCCGGGCACCAGGTGGTCGGCGCCTCCAAGTACATCGCCAACCTCAACGGCCAGTACAAGTGGCAATTGACCGAGCGTATCGAACCCTACGTTACCGCCAGCTACGCCTTCCGCTCCAAGGCGGTGGGCACCATCGACGACTCCGACTACGGCCAGATCCCCAGCTACGCGATCGTCAACCTCTCCACCGGCGTGCGCCTGGACCAGGGTGATGGCGTGCTCGACCTGTCGCTGTGGGTCAAGAACGCCGGCGACAAGACCTACTTCACCAGCCTGTGGAACTCCGCCAACGGCGGTTATGCCGGCGTGCTTGGCACCCCGCGCACCGTGGGCGCCACCGCCCGTTACGACTTCTGAGCACAAGGAGCTTTGCCATGAATGCCAAGACCGACACCCCCGCCTTGCCCGAAGGCGCTTGCCTCACCGCCAAGGTGCCCGACCATGACGAGGCGCTGCTCGGCGATGTAGTGGTCAACCCCTATCGCCTGGCGCCACTGACCGCGATCATCCGCGATGGTGGTCGGGCCATCAGCGCTGCCCATGTACGCGTGCGCGGGCGGGGCGAGCGCGGGGTGGATATCGTCTACGACGTATCCGACCGCTCGCTGTGGACCTATGGCGGCATCCCGGTGTTTGGCTTGTACCCGGATCACGTCAACCAGGTCGAAGTCAGCTACAAGCTCGATGGCGAGCGAATTCGCGAACAGTACGAAATCTATGCCCCGGCCGTGCGCTTGCCAGTGGTGGCAAAACAGACAGCGGCGCTGCCGCAGGTGGTGCCGGTCAAGGTCGCGCCGGGCTTCGAGAAACGCCTGTACCTGTTCAACCACCTGCTCGGCGATATTCCGGGTGGCCGCGCACTGAAGTGGAACGCCCTGGGCGGCGCTGCCGAATGGGACCAGGTCGGCAACAACTGGATCGCCGACAGCAATGGCGATGTGCGCTGGTACCTGGACATCGAGCAGATCCACGACTCCAACCGCCGCGACGGCCTGGGCGGGACCATGGGCTTCCAGCAGACCCGCGACGGCAAGCTGATCTGGGGCCAAGGCCAGACCTATTCCAAGTACGACCTGCTCGGCCGCCAGGTGTGGCAGCGCACCCTGCCAGACAAATTCGCCGACTTCTCCCACGAGATCCGCGAAACGGTCAACGGCACCTACCTGCTGCGCGTCGGCACCAGCGACTACCGCCGCCCGGATGGCAAGCGGGTGCGTTCGATCCGCGACCACATCATTGAGGTCAACGAAGCGGGTGACGTGCTGGACTTCTGGGACCTCAACCAGATCCTCGATCCGTACCGTGGCGAGTTGCTGGAAACGCTCGGCAAAGCGGCGATCCAGTTGCCGGACGGCGTGGCCAAGCAGGACAGCACCCTGGCCAATGAACTGGCCGAAGGTGACTTGCCGTTCGGCGATACCCCAGGCGTGGGCACCGGGCGCAACTGGGCGCACGTCAATGCCATCGATTACGACGCAGAAGACGACAGCATCATCGTTTCAGCCCGTCATCAGGGCGTGGTGAAAATTGGCCGAGACAAACAGGTGAAGTGGATCCTCGCCTCGCCCCAGGGTTGGCCACAGCGGCTCAAGGACAAAGTACTGACGCCTGTGGCCAGCGAAGGCTTCGACTGGTCGTGGACCCAGCACACCGCCTGGCTTACCGGCAAAGGCACGCTGACCGTGTTCGACAACGGCTGGGGGCGCAACTTCGAGCCGACCAAGCTCAGCGGCAATTACAGCCGCGCCGTTGAGTACCGCATCGATGAGGCCAAGGGCACGGTCGAGCAGGTCTGGGAGTATGGCAAGGAGCGTGGCGATGAGTGGTATAGCCCGGTGACCTCGGTGGTGGCTTATCGGCCGGAGACCGATACCCAGTTCATCTATTCCGCTTCGGTGGGCTTCCTGACCAAGGAGAAGCTGACCAGCACTACCCTCAATGAAGTGCGCCGGGGCAGCCAGGAAGTGTTGGTGGAGCTCAAGGTGCTCAGCCGGCAGCCGGGCAGTGTCGGTTATCGCGCCCTGGTGATCGATCTGGATAAAGCCTTCTGATGCCTGCCGGGAGGGCCGTCCGGTCCTCCCAACCTCTGCCTCTGTTCTGTGTTCTATCCTGTTCCTGCCCCATCGCGGGGCAAGCCCGCTCCCACGCCGTGGCGCCATTGGACTTTGCAGCCCAGCTAACCTGTGGAATTCAGACGAGGTGTTCAACCACTCGTTCTTTTTTTCGAACAGCCTATTGTCCAAGACCCAACAGACCCTTAGGATTCGTTTGAGATTTCAAACGCTCGACGCCCGCAGGTTGAACACTTGGCTCAACCCGGTGCCTGAATTCCTGACGGCAGCTCCCTTGATGGGGGCGCTTATTCAACAATCAATAATTCGCCCCGTGCGCGCACGGTGCTCAAGGGAAGCCGACATGCAGCTCAAAGACGCTCAGTTGTTCCGCCAGCAAGCCTTCATCAACGGTGAATGGCTGGATGCGGACAACGGCCAGACCATCAAGGTGACCAACCCGGCCACCGGTGAAGTCATCGGCACCGTGCCGAAGATGGGCGCCGCCGAAACTCGCCGCGCCATCGAAGCCGCCGACAAGGCCCTGCCGGCCTGGCGTGCACTGACTGCCAAGGAGCGTTCGAACAAGCTGCGTCGCTGGTTCGAGCTGATGATCGAGAACCAGGATGACCTGGCTCGCCTGATGACCACCGAGCAAGGCAAGCCTCTGGCCGAAGCCAAGGGCGAAATCGCCTATGCCGCATCGTTCATCGAGTGGTTCGCCGAAGAAGCCAAGCGCGTCTACGGCGACACCATCCCAGGCCACCAGCCCGACAAGCGCCTGATCGTCATCAAGCAGCCAATCGGTGTTACCGCCGCGATCACCCCGTGGAACTTCCCGGCCGCGATGATCACCCGTAAAGCCGGCCCGGCCCTGGCCGCTGGCTGCACCATGGTGCTCAAGCCTGCGTCGCAAACCCCGTACTCCGCTCTGGCCCTGGTCGAGCTGGCTACCCGCGCCGGCATCCCGGCTGGCGTGCTCAGCGTCGTCACCGGCAGCGCGGGTGAAGTCGGCGGCGAGCTGACCGGCAACTCCCTGGTACGCAAGCTGTCCTTCACCGGCTCGACCGAAATCGGTCGCCAGCTGATGGAAGAATGCGCCAAGGACATCAAGAAGGTTTCCCTGGAGCTGGGTGGCAACGCCCCGTTCATCGTGTTCGACGACGCCGATCTGGACAAGGCGGTCGAAGGCGCGATCATCTCCAAGTACCGCAACAACGGCCAGACCTGCGTCTGCGCCAACCGTATCTACGTGCAGGACGGCGTCTACGACGCGTTCGCCGAGAAGCTCAAGGCTGCTGTTGGCAAGCTGAAGATCGGTAACGGCCTGGAAGATGGCACCACCACCGGCCCGCTGATCGACGGCAAAGCCGTTGCCAAGGTTCAGGAACACATCGAAGACGCCGTCTCCAAAGGCGCCAAGGTGCTGTCCGGTGGCAAGCTGATCGAAGGCAACTTCTTCGAGCCGACCATTCTGGTCGACGTTCCGAAGAGCGCCGCAGTCGCCAAAGAAGAGACCTTCGGCCCGCTGGCGCCGCTGTTCCGCTTCAAGGACGAGGCTGAAGTCATCGCCATGTCCAACGACACCGAGTTCGGCCTGGCCTCGTACTTCTATGCCCGCGACATGAGCCGTGTGTTCCGTGTTGCCGAAGCGCTGGAATACGGCATGGTCGGTATCAACACCGGTCTGATTTCCAACGAAGTTGCGCCATTCGGTGGCATCAAGGCCTCGGGCCTGGGCCGCGAAGGTTCCAAGTACGGTATCGAGGACTACCTCGAGATCAAGTACCTGTGCATCAGCGTCTGAGAAACTGATTAAGTAGCAAGGTTTTTACCTCTGCCAGCGGGGCGCGAGAGCGACGTCTCGCTGGTCTTTTTTACATCGCAGTACCTGGTGGCCCGGGCGTTCACGCCAGTCGATCAACGAATACTGATCGTGCACAGACCCAGCCACCCCCGAATAAAAGCGCCGTCAGAGTCGGCGCGAATGAGGGCATTATGAGCAAGACCAACGAATCCTTGATGCAACGCCGTGTCGCCGCCGTCCCACGTGGCGTTGGCCAGATTCACCCGATCTTCGTCGATACCGCGAAGAATGCGACGGTGATCGACGTTGAAGGCCGCGAACTGATCGACTTCGCTGGCGGCATCGCCGTACTCAACACCGGCCACCTGCACCCGAAAGTGGTTGCAGCGGTGCAAGAGCAGCTGACCAAAGTCAGCCACACTTGCTTCCAGGTTCTGGCGTACGAGCCCTATGTTGAGCTGTGCGAGAAGATCAACAAGCTGGTCCCAGGCGACTTCGACAAGAAGACCCTGCTGGTTACCACCGGCTCCGAAGCTGTGGAAAACGCCGTCAAGATCGCCCGTGCCGCTACCGGCCGCGCTGGCGTGATCGCCTTCACCGGCGGTTACCACGGCCGTACCATGATGACCCTGGGTCTGACCGGTAAAGTCGTTCCTTACTCGGCTGGCATGGGCCTGATGCCAGGCGGCATCTTCCGCGCGCTGTTCCCGAACGAGCTGCACGGCGTAAGCATCGACGACTCGATCGCTTCGATCGAGCGCATCTTCAAGAACGACGCTGAGCCACGCGACATCGCCGCGATCATCATCGAGCCAGTTCAGGGCGAAGGTGGTTTCATTCCGGTGACCAAGCCGTTCATGCAGCGCCTGCGCGCCCTGTGCGACCAGCACGGCATCCTGCTGATCGCCGACGAAGTACAGACCGGCGCTGGCCGTACTGGCACCTTCTTCGCCATGGAGCAGATGGGCGTCGCGCCTGACCTGACCACCTTCGCCAAATCCATCGCTGGTGGCTTCCCGCTGGCCGGTGTATGCGGCAAGGCCGAGTACATGGACGCCATCGCGCCAGGCGGCCTGGGCGGCACCTACGCTGGTTCGCCGATCGCTTGCGCCGCGGCCCTGGCCGTGATCGAGGTGTTCGAAGAAGAGAAACTGCTCGATCGCAGCAAGGCTGTTGGCGAGCGTCTGGTCGCTGGCCTCAAGCAAATCCAGGCCAAGCACCCAATCATCGGTGACGTTCGCGCCCTGGGCTCGATGATCGCTGTTGAAGTGTTCGAGGGCAAAGACTCGCACGCGCCGAACGCCGCTGCCGTCAACCAAGTGGTTGCCAAGGCACGTGACAAGGGTCTGATCCTGCTGTCCTGCGGCACCTACGGCAACGTCCTGCGCATCCTGGTGCCGCTGACTGCCGAAGACGCGCTGCTGGACAAAGGCCTGGCGATCATCGAAGAGTGCTTCGCTGAGCTGGCGTGAAATCTGTGACACGCGTCAGAAAAAAACCCGCCTAGGCGGGTTTTTTTTATGCCTATTGTCTGCCTGGAGCGCTATGGTTAGCCGATGGACTTGCCTTGGAAGCTGCAACGGATTGCGCGTCAGGATTACTCAGGAGTTGACCAATGAGCGCTGCAGACCCCACCCCGCCTTGCGTATTGATTGCCGAAGGCGATCCCTGGGTGCGCGATATGCTGCGCGAAACCCTGCTCAGCGTGCGCTGTGACGCCCGCCTACAGATCTGCGCCGACGGCTCACAAGCGCTCAGCGCACTGTCGAGCAAGCCTGACCTGATCATCGCCACGCGTGAACTCAGCGACTTCGATGGCTTGGACTTATTACGCAAGGTGCGCGCCAAAGGCGACAACCCTGGCTTGCCGTTCATACTCCTGAGCAATCGCAGCGACAGCGCCAGTGTGCGTGAAGCGTTGCCGTTTCAACCCACCGAGTACCTGAGCAAGCCGCTCAATCTGGACAAGCTGCGCAAACGCCTTGAAGTTCTGCTGATTGCCGGTGGTGAAGAGATCGCCTGCCCGGTGCCGCCCTTGCACCCCGGCGCCAAGCTGCCTGCGTTTCTTGAGGAACGTCGCGCTAACGCCGACGGCGGCCCGCTGCTGGCTGATGTCGAGGTCGCGATCAAACGCGCGCTCAACCCCCAGGGGCTCGACCTCAAGGTGCTGGAAGCAGAGGTGCGCAACGATCCACAGATCACCGGCGTGCTGATCGCCGCCGCCAACAGCGCCGCGATGCACCGCGAGGCGCCGGTGCAGACCCTGCTGCAGGCGCTGAACAAGCTGGGCAGCACGCAAAGCATGAACCTTATCCTCGGCCTGACCCTCAAGCGCAGTGCGCGGCTGAGTGATCCTTTGTTGGCCAAGCATGCGACGCATTACTGGAACCTGTCGCTGCACACCGCCGAGTACGGCCGCACCCTGGCGCGCCAGTTGGAAGTGGACGAAGCGCGCTGCTATTGCGCAGGGCTGCTGCATTGCCTGGGTGACCTTGCGGTGCTGCGCTGCCTGCAAGAATGGCGTTTGGCCGGGGGCGAGCTCGATGAAGATCAGGTGCAACTGGCCCTCAACGAGTTCGGTGCTCCCTTTGGCTCGGCACTGCGTACCCGCTGGCGTTTGCCGCTGACATTGCGCGAACTGATCGCTGCGGTGTATGCGTTGGGCGGCGGGGTGTATTCGCGTGAGATCCTGGCGATGAACCTCGCTGGGCAGCTGGCGCGGTTGCCGGCGGATCAGGGGCTGGAGAAGGTGGCCAGTAACAAGACTGCGCGGTTGTTGAGGCTGGGGCTGCCGGAGTTGAACCGGTTGCGTAAGGTTGACAACGTACCGGCGAAGCCGCAGGAAGCCAATGCTGCAGCAGTCGAACCGGCTCCAGAAGGGCGGGCTGCCCCTGAATCTGATCAGCTCTAGGGTGTTGCTGACCTCGCGCTGGACGGGAGCCCGATGGGGCCGCACAGCGGCCCCTTCAGACTCCCGCCAAGGCGTTGGCCCAGCCCTGACACTGAGAAGCTATGGCCGCCTCAGCCCCGCACGATCTGGTTCTTGCCCTGGCGCTTGGCCTGGTACATCGCCGCATCGGCCCTGGCGAACAAGGTATCGAGGGTCGCGTCTTCATCGGTCAGCCCGGTCAGCCCTTGGCTTACGGTGACGCCATAGGTTTGCTGCCCGTGGGTGAAACTCAACCGCTGAATCTCGCGCTGTAAACGCTCGGCAATCTGCTCGGCGACCTGCGCCGTGCAGCCCGGAAACACCGCGGCGAACTCCTCACCACCGATGCGGCCAAACTGATCACCACGACGTAACACCGCCTTGCCGCTGTCGGCAATGCGCTGCAGCACCTGGTCGCCTTCCTGGTGGCCGTAGCTGTCGTTGATCTGCTTGAAGTCGTCGATATCCAGCAGCAAGAAGGCCAGCGGCGAACCCTCTGCGCGGGCACTGTCGAACGCTTGCTGGGCGCACTCGAAGAAGTGCCGGCGGTTGCTGCTCTGGGTCAGCACATCGGTGGTCGCCAGGCGCTGCAATTCGCCTTCAAGGTGCTTCTTCTCGGTGATGTCTTCGGCAATGCCGACGATGATCACTCGATCGCCTTCCTGTTGTTGGTTGATGTAGCACTTGTCGCTGAGCCAGCGGGTTTCACCTGCGGCGTTGATGATGCGGTACTCGCGATCTTCCACCGAGCCCTTGGTGAGCACTTGGGCCAGGCTGCCTTCGGCGTATTCGAGATCGTCGGGGAAGATGCTGTCGCGCCACTCGTTGTAGTCAGCCAGCACCAGGCTCACGGGTCGGCCGAAGATGCGTTCGTAGGCCGGGCTGACATAGAGCACCTGGCGGGTTTCCCAATCGAATGCCCACAGTACGGCGTTGACGCTATCGAGCAGAGAGCTGAACAGTTGGTCGCGCTCGCTCAAGCGAGCGACTTCGCCTTGGGCATGAAACAGGGCAAGGAGGGTTTGGGCGGCTTCGGGTGGCGGGTTGCCGGGCAACGGTGGATTGATTTTATTGGCCATGAGCACGGAGCGATTCTCGGCTGAAAGCGTGCGGCCACGATCCGGCCCGCCACGCGGGCGATATGCCGAATTTGAGTAACTACGGGGGGTGAAGTTCCGGATGGCACGCCCCAGAGCGGGGCGTGCCGATCAACGGCGGTCAGGCGGTGGGGCGCAGCGAGTAGGTCTTGAGCTGGCTGGCGAAGTCACGCAGCGACTGGATACCGCTGGCTTCGGCCTCGTGTACCCAGTCTTTCATGGCAGCCAGCATGTCGTGGCCGTTGGCGCTGGTGCGGGCCCAGATCTGCTGCAAGGCCAGGCGCTTTTCGTAGATGGTCTTGAGTGCCTGGCTTTGGGCGAGGATCGACTCGATGCGCACGTGATGGCGATCTTGCAGCAGGCTGGTTTCACGCGACAGCAGGCGCTTGGCGCGGCGATAACGATGGCGCACCGAAGCGTCGACCTTGTTCAGCTCCTGCTTGACCAGCGGGCCAATCACCAACTTGCGGTACTGGGCCATGATCTGGAAGCGGTTGTTGAGGATCGCCATGGCGGTGTCCATGTCCAGGTTGGCTTTGCCTTCGACCCGGTGGGCAATGGGTGCCACGCGTTGCACCTTGGCCAGGCGCAGCATGCTCAGCAAGCGGATCCAGGCCCAGCCCATGTCGAATTCCCAGCGCTTGACCGACAGCTTGGCCGAGTTGGGGTAAGTGTGATGGTTGTTATGCAGCTCTTCGCCGCCGATGATGATGCCCCACGGCACCAGGTTGGTGGCGGCGTCGCGGCATTCGAAGTTGCGGTAGCCCACAGCATGGCCCAGGCCATTGACCACGCCTGCGGCCCAGAACGGAATCCACATCATCTGGATGGCCCAGATGGTGATGCCGATGGTGCCGAACAGCAGCAGGTCGATGACGGCCATCAGGGCGATGCCGCCCAGCTTGTAGCGGCTGTAGAGATTGCGCTCGATCCAGTCGTCGGGGCAGTTCTTGCCGTAGATGCGCAAGGTCTCAGGGTTGCGCGCTTCCTCGCGGTAAAGCTCGGCGCCCTTGCGCAGGACTGTGCCCAAGCCCTTGTAGACCGGGCTGTGCGGGTCGTCGGGGGTTTCGCACTTGGCGTGGTGCTTTCGGTGGATAGCCGTCCACTCGCGGGTGTTCTGCGCGGTGGTCAGCCACAGCCAGAAACGGAAGAAGTGCTTCAGCCCGGCATTGAGCTCCAGGGAGCGGTGCGCCGAATAGCGATGCAGGTAGATGGTGACGCTGACGATGGTCACGTGGGTCATCAGCAGGGTGACCGCGACCAGTTGCCAGGCCGACAAGTCGAGTAAACCGTAGTACCACATAGGTGTAGAAGCCCTCGGAAAAACGGGGGGAGTAGCGCTTGGCATTATCCCTTGGCAGGGAAATAAAACCATAGGCCTGTATTGATAGCGCTGCCCTTATCGCGGGGCAAGCCCACTCCTGTACGCGCCGTGCACCGCTGATAGAGCGGGTTCAAGCGCCCATTGTCTAGACCAATTTCTGATCCGGGAATGAGTCACGGCATGTTTCCGCCTTTATAATGCCCCATCGTTTTCTATGGGCTTACACACCCGACATGTCTGTTTCCGTTCGCGACGCCTTGCGTATGGCTGCGCTCTATGTGGTGTTCTCGATCCTCTGGCTGGTGCTGTCCGAGCAGCTTTTGCAGCGATTGACCGAAGATCCACTGGCGCTGAACCTGGGACGCTGCATCAACGTGCTGGTGTGGGTGCTGTTCAGTGCGTTCCTGATCTTCGTCTCGCGCGCCCGGCTGCTCAACTTCATTGGTATCGGTGCGCGCCTGCGCAGCGAGGACCGTGAGCGCCTGCGCATGGCGGCTGCGGTGTTCGACAGCACCCTGGAAGGGGTACTGGTGACTGATCGCAATGGCCTGATCGTGCACGTCAACCGGGCGTTCATGCGCATTACCGGTTATCAGCAGGACGAGGTCCTCGGCCAACGCCCAAGCAAGTTCAAGTCGGGCCGCCACGACGCGGCGTTCTACCAGCAGATCTACGCGACGCTGGCGGACAAGGGCGAATGGAGCGGCGAGATCTGGAACCGGCGCAAGAGTGGTGAGATCTACCCGCAGTGGCAAACCATCTGCGCCATTCGCGACGACAGCGGCGAGCTGACCCACTACGTCGCCGTATTCAGCGACATCAGTGCGATCAAGCACTCCGAGCAGGAACTGGCCTATCTGGCGCACCATGACCCGCTGACCGGCCTGCCCAACCGCCTGCTGTTCAACGACCGCGCCGAGCAGGCGCTGGCCGCCGCTCAAGCGCACAAGCGCGGGTGTGGCCTGTTGTTGCTCGACCTCGACCACTTCCAGAGCATCAACGACGGCCTTGGTCACACCGTTGGCGACCAGCTGCTCAAGCTTGTGGGCGAGCGTTTGCGTGAAGTGCTAGGCCAAGGCGTAACCCTGGCGCGCCTGGGTGGTGACGAGTTTGGCGTGCTGCTGGAGAACTGCCAGCAGGTCGGCGAGGCGGCGACCTTGGCGCAAGAGATCATCGAGCGCATGCGCGAGCCGTTCGTCTTCGAGGGTAACCGGCTGTTCATCAGTGTCAGCGTTGGCATTGGCCTGTTCCCCAGCGATGCCCTGAGCGCCGAGCAATTGCTGCGCAACGCCGATGCCGCGCTGTTCAAGGCCAAGAGCAATGGCCGCGCCTGCTATGCGCTGTATACCGAAGAGCTGACCGCTCACGCCCAGCAGCGGGTGGAGACCGCCGGCGAGCTGCGCCGGGCGTTGGAGCAGGAAGAGCTGCGGGTGTTCTTCCAGCCGGTGCATGACCTGTTCACCAGCAAGATGATCGGCGTCGAGGCCCTGGTGCGCTGGCAGCATCCGGAGCGCGGGCTGGTGCCGCCGGGCGAGTTCATCCCGATTGCCGAGCGTACTGGATTGATTGCCGAGATCGATGCCTGGGTGCTGCGCCAGGCCTGCCGGCAGATGGTCCAGTGGCAGGCCGAGGGGCATGCGCTGGCGTTCGTTGCGGTGAATATTTCCAGCCGGCTTTTCGGCCAGCGTGAGCTGTACCGGCAAGTCGCCGAAGTGCTGCATGAGACCGGCCTGGATCCGGCGTTGCTGGAGCTGGAGGTCACCGAGAGTGCGGTGATGGAAGACCCGGAGGTGGCGCTGGAGCAGTTGCACCGTCTGCGCGAACTGGGTTTGAGCCTGGCGATCGATGATTTCGGCACGGGCTACTCGTCGCTGCTGCGGCTCAAGCGCTTGCCGGTGCAGAAGCTCAAGATCGATCAGGGCTTTGTTGCCGGGCTGCCGCAGGATGAGGATGACATCGCGATTGTTCGGGTGATCATCGCCTTGGCCAAGAGCATGGGTATGCAGGTGCATGCCGAAGGGGTCGAGCAGGCGGAGCAGGCACGGTTTCTGCTGGAGCAGCAGTGTCAGCTGGGGCAGGGCTATTGGTTTGGGCGGCCGGTGCCTGCGCAGGATTTGCGTTGGGGCTGAATAGCTCATCGCGGGGCAAGCCCGCTCCCACGCCTTCCCCAGATCGATTGCGGGGCAGCGTGGGAGCGGGCTTGCCCCGCGATAGCGTCAGCGCTTGTTCAAGCCTTTCGCCAAGCGATCGCCACCCAACTGGATCAGCGCCACCAATGCCACCAACATGGCAATCACGGTCAGCATGATCTGGCTGTCGAAGCGCTGATAACCATACCGATAGGCAATGTCGCCCAAGCCCCCAGCACCAATCGCCCCGGCCATGGCCGATGAGTTGATCATCGTCACCAAGGTAATGGTGAAGCCGCCGACGATTCCCGGCAGCGCCTCAGGTAGCAGCACGTGCCAGATGATGTGCCAGCGTCGACAACCCATGGCCTGGGCCGCCTCAACCAGGCCATGATCGACCTCACGCAAGCTCACCTCGGCGATCCGCGCAAAGAACGGCGTCGCGGCAATGGTCAGCGGCACCACGGCGGCCCACACGCCATAGGTGGTACCCACCAGCAGACGGGTGAACGGGATCAGCGCGACCATCAGGATCAGAAACGGGATCGAGCGGAACAGGTTGACGAAGGCGCCGAGCACCCGGTTAAGCGCCGGTGCCTCGTAGATTCCGCCCTTGTCGCTGGTGACCAGCAGCACAGCCATCGGCACACCGACCAACAGCGCGATCAGCGACGACACGCCGACCATCAATAAGGTGTCCAGCAAGCCCTGTAGCAGACGATCAACCCACATAGCCCAGCACCTCCACGTCATCGGCCCAACGGCGGGCGCGCTCCAGCAACTGATGCGGTTGGTGGACCGAGCCGCGTACCGCCAAGATCAAGCGCCCCAAGGCACGTTCACCAATGGTCTCTACACCGCCCTGGAGCAGGCTGACCTGCCCGCCCAGATCCTTGAACAGGCCAGACAACTCCAACTCCCCCAGTGCCACCAACTTGAGCACCACAGCCGCATCCCGGCTGGCCGGGTTGGATCGCAAGCTGGCTTGCAATGCCGCTGGCAGCTTGGCTTGCAGCGGTGCCAGCAGGGTCCGGGTCACTTCGTGATGGGGGCTGCCGAATACCTGCCAGACCTCACCTTGCTCGACCACTTCGCCACGTTCGAGCACCACCACGCGGTGGCAGATATCGCGGATCACCGCCATCTCGTGGGTGATCAACACCACGGTCAGGCCCAGGCGTTGATTGATGTCGCGCAGCAGTTCGAGGATCGAGGCGGTGGTCTCCGGGTCGAGCGCCGAGGTAGCTTCATCGCACAGCAGAATCTCCGGGTCATGGACCAGCGCTCGGGCGATGCCGACGCGCTGCTTCTGGCCGCCGGACAACTGCGCCGGGTACACATGGTGCTTTTCGGCAAGGCCGACCAACTCCAGTAGCTCACGCACCTTGCGTTGGCGTTCGGCCTTGGCCACGCCGGCAACCTTGAGCGGCAGCTCGACGTTCTGCCACACGGTCTTAGCCGACATCAGGTTGAAGTGCTGGAAGATCATGCCGATGCGCCGCCGCAGCTCGACCAGGCGGTCTTCGTCGAACGGTGCGATATCGACCTGATCGATCAGCACCCGGCCCTGAGTCGGTTGCTCCAGGCGATTGATGGTGCGCAGCAGCGACGACTTGCCAGCGCCGCTGCGGCCGATGATGCCGAAGATCTCGCCCCGGCGGATGTTCAGGTCGATGCCTTGCAGCGCTGGCTGGGCCTGGCCGGCGTAGGTCTTGCCCAGGCCGATGAAGCGCACATGGGCCTCATTGACCTCTGGGCGCAAGGCCTGTTCGCGAGCGGGCGGCGGCGAGGCGTGGACAGTGGGCGCCCTGAGGGCGCTGGCGCTGCTCATGTCAGCCTTCCCAGCCGGCCTGGTAGAGGCTGCCATGGGCTTTGTTCAGCGCTTCGCGTACGGCCGGGGAGTGCTGATAGATATCGACGAACTTGGCCAGGCGTGGATCGTCCTTCGATTGTGGGCGGATGACGAACTGGATCACGTACTCCTTGTTCTCCAGGCCATCGAACAGCAGCGCCGAGGTGGCGTCGAAGGTGTTGGCCAGGCGGATGTAGGCCGGGTAGCCCTGGACCAGATCGGCATCGTCATAGGCGCGCACCAGTTGCACCGCCTCGACCTGAAGGATTTTCAGCTTCTTCGGGTTGGCGACGATGTCATCCTCGGTGGCCTCGTAGCCAACGCCTGGCTTGAGGCTGATCAGCCCAGCCTTGGCCAGCAGCTGCAAGCCACGGCCGCTGTTGATCGGGTCGTTGGCGATGGCCACGCTGGCGCCTTCAGGCAGCTCGGCGAAGCTCTTGTACTTTTTCGAATACAAACCGACGTTGTTGATGATCCCCGGCTTATAGGGCACCAGGTCAAAACCGGCAGCGGCCTTGGCGTTTTCCAGGAACGGGATGTGCTGGAAGTAATTCAGGTCGATGTCGCCGCTGTTGAGGCTGACATTGGGTGCGATCCAGTCGCTGAATTCGATCAGCTTCACCTCCAGGCCTTGCTTGTGGGCTTCTTCCACGGCGGCTTCCAGCGGGATGGCGAAGGCGGCGGTGGTGCCGATTTTCAGCGGTTCGGCGGCCAACACAGTGGCGGCGATACCCAGGGACAACACAGCGGCCGCGACGGGGCGGAACAATTTATCAAGCATGGTGCAGGGCTCCAGTCGGGGCAGGGGTAGGGTTGCGGTAGCTGGCGCCGGGATGGTCGGCGGGCAGGTGCGGCAGGTCGCTGGCGAACAGTTTTTCGCGCAGGCTGCCGGCTTGGTAGGCGGTCTTGTAACGGCCACGGCGTTGCAGCTCGGGGACGACCAGCTCGATGAAGTCCTCGTAGCTTTCCGGGGTGACAGTGCGGGTCAGGTTGAAGCCGTCCAGACCGGTCTCGTCGATCCAGGCGATCAGCTCGTCGGCAACTTGTTCAGCGGTGCCGATCAGAGTCACATAGCGCCCCCCGAGGGCGTGCTGATCCAGCAGGCGGCGGCGGGTCCAGGCGCTGTCTTGCAGTTGGCGCGTGGCCGACTGGATGGCGTTGCCCTTGGTAAAGCCGATCGGCTCGTCCAGCCCATAGGCGGCAAAGTCGATCCCGGTGGAACTGGCAAAGTGCGCGACACCCGCTTCTGGGCTGGCGTAGCGCACGTATTCGGCATGCTTGGCGTGCGCTTGTTGTTCAGTGGCGGCGACGATGACCGTGATCCCCATGAACACCTTGACCGCCTGCGGATCGCGGCCTGCTGCCTGGGCTGCGGCGCGTACCTTGTCGACCTGGGCGCGGGTGGCGGGCTTGTCCTGGCCGCTGATGAAGACACATTCGGCGTGGTTGCCAGCGAAGGCCAGGCCACGTGGCGAGCTGCCGGCCTGGAACAGTACCGGCGTGCGCTGCGGCGACGGCTCGCAGAGGTGATAGCCCTCGACCTTGTAGAACTCGCCGTGGTGCTCGACCTTGCGCACTTTGTCGGGCCGGGCATACACGCGCTGCTCGCGGTCTGCGACCACGGCGTCGTCGTCCCAGCTGCCTTCGAGCAGCTTGTACAGCACGTGCAGGTATTCGTCGGCCTGGTCGTAGCGCCGGTCGTGCTCGGGCTGCTGGTCCAGGCCCATGGCGCGCGCGGCGCTGTCCAGGTAGCCGGTGACGATGTTCCAGCCGACCCGGCCGTTGCTCAAATGATCCAGGGTGGAAAGCCGCCGAGCGAACAGATACGGCGCCTCGTAGGTGAGGTTGGCGGTCAGGCCGAAGCCCAGGTGGCGGGTCACGGCGGCCATCGCCGAGACCAGCAGCAGTGGGTCGTTGACCGGCAGCTGGATCGACTCTTTGAGCGGCACCTCGA
The DNA here is from genome assembly GCF_014268815.2 of Pseudomonas urmiensis. Classification (NCBI taxonomy): domain Bacteria; kingdom Pseudomonadati; phylum Pseudomonadota; class Gammaproteobacteria; order Pseudomonadales; family Pseudomonadaceae; genus Pseudomonas; species Pseudomonas urmiensis. The sequence goes on along the minus strand of NZ_JABWRE020000001.1, from coordinate 4,753,903 downwards.
CCGATTGCCCGTAGACGTCATAGGTGCCGACGATATCGGCGATGAACAGCCCGTCGAACAGCCCGCGCTCAAGCAGCTTGGCCAGGTCGGTCCAGTACTCCAGCGACTTGTATTGAGTCGAGGTGTCGCGCGGATGCGTCCACAGGCCGTGGTTGATATGGCCAATGCAGTTCATGTTGAAGGCATTGAGCAGGATCTGCTTGCTCATCAGAGGGTCCCTCGACGGGGTGGATTGACCTGGTTGAGGTAGTAGTTGCCGATGGCGTGGTACTTCCAGCGCACTGGGTCGTGCAGGGTGTGCACGCGGGCGTTGCGCCAGTGGCGGTCGAGGTTGTGCTCGGCCAGGGTGGCCTGGCTGCCGGCCAGTTCGAACAGGGTGGTGCTGGCGGCCAGGGAGATTTCGGTGCTGATCGCGCGGGCTTCGGCTACGGCGATGGAGGCGGCGGCGACCAGATCGGTGGCGGATTCATCGCGGGGCAAGCCCGCTCCCACGTTGGCTGCTGAGGCTGAGGCTGAGGCTGAGGCTGTGACTGTGACTGCTGCTGCGGCGCGGTCGAGGTATTCGCCGGCGCGTTCGAGCAAGGCCTCGGTGGCGTGCAGGCGGATCGACAGGTGGCCGAAGCTTTTCAGGGTCAGTGGATCGTCGCTGGCTTTGTCCTGGCCCGAGTCGACCCATGGCCGGCTGCGGGTACGGACGAAGTGCAGGGCGTCTTCGAAGGCGGCGCGGGCGATGCCAGTGTCGATTGCCGCATGGAGGATCTGCGCCAGCGGGCCGACGGTGGTCGGGCGCTCGAAGGCGCTCTGGAATGGCACCACGTCAGCGGCGGCGACGAACACGTTGTCGAACACCACCGAACCGCTGCCGGTGGTACGCTGGCCGAAGCCGCTCCAATCGTCGATCACCTGCACGCCCGGCGCGTCGGCGGGGACGAACGCCAGTTGCTGGACGCCGTCGTCATCGATCACCGAGGTGGGGATACGTTGCGCATAGAGGGCGCCGGTGGAATAGAACTTGCGGCCGTTGATCCGGTAACCGTCGCCGTCACGGCTCAGTCGGGTGGTGCGGTCGTGGGCGGTCTTGGTGCCCAGTTCAGCCAGGGCGTTGCCGAAGCGTCGACCGGCCAGCACTTCGCCGTACAGGCGTTGCTGTTGTTCGGGGCTGCCGTTCACTCGCAGCACTTCCAGGGCGTAGAAGTGGTTTTGGGGGATCTGCCCGAGCGAGGCGTCGGCTTGGGCGATACGGGTGATGACCTTGGCCAGGGTGACGTTGGATACGCCGGCGCCGCCGAAGGCCTTGGGCACGCTGATGGCCCACAGGCCGGAGCGGGTGAACAGTTCCAGTTCGGCGTGTGGCTGGCGGCGCTCGCGGTCGCGCAGGGCGCTGTCTTTGCGCAATTGCTGGGCGATGTGTTCGGCGACGGCCAGGGCTTGAGCGTCGCTGCTGATGACTGCTGCGTTCATAGTGTTCTCCGGGGCCTTGGGGCCGCTTGCGCAGCCCTTCGCGGGCAAGCCCGCTCCCACAGGTACAGCGCCGTCTTCAAGGGCGGCGCGGTCCCTGTGGGAGCGGGTTTACCCGCCAAGGGCCGCACAGCGGCCCCAGGCGCTCACTCAGATCCAGGAATGTCGGGCAGGACGGGTGCCGTTCAGGTGGCAGGCACCAATCGCGTGATACTTCCAGCGCACTGGATCGTGCAGGGTGTGCACGCGGGCATTGCGCCAATGCCGATCGAGATTGAACTCGGCCAAGCTGGCGCGGCTGCCGGCAAGCTCGAACAGCTTCTCGCTGGCCTGCAGGGCGATCTCGGTGGTGAGCACCTTGGCTTGCGCCACGGCAATCGAGGCGCGCGCGGCGGCGTCTGCATCGATCTCCCCGGCATTGACCTCATCGAGCACCCGCGCAGCCCTGCGCAGCAGCGCCTCGGCGGCGTGCAGTTCGAGCTTGAGGCGGCCGATGTCGGCGATCACGTAAGGGTCGTCGCTGGCGCGCTCGACATTGGCATCGATGAACGGCCGCGATTTGTCACGCACGAAGCTGATTGCATCATCGATGGCCGCTTCGGCGATACCGGCGTCGATCGCGGCCTGGATCAACTGCGAAGCTGCGCCCTGGATGTTCGGCAGGTCGCGCTGGCGCCAGTTGTCGATCACCAGTTCCGCGTCCACCGGCACCTGGTCGAGCAGCACCGTGCCGCTGGCCGTGGTGCGTTGGCCAAAGCCGGACCAGTCGTCGACGATACGCAAGCCAGGGCTGCCACGGCGAACGAACGCCAGGCGCTGGCGGCCCTCGTCATCTAGGGCCTTGACTGCCACCCAGTGGGCGAACAGCGCCCCCGTGGAGTAGAACTTCTCACCAGTGATGCGATAGCCCTCGCCATCGCGGCTGATTCGCGCCTTGAGGGTCAGGGTGTCTTTGCTGCCGCGCTCAGGCCCGGCATTGCCGATGCGCCAGCCGTCGAGCACGCAGCGGAAAATCAGCGCTTGTTGAGCCTCGGTGGCGGTCAGGCGCAGCAGCTGGAGCATGCCGAACTGGTTTTGCGGGATCTGCCCCAACGCAGGGTCGGCGGCGCTGATGATGCGAAACACTTCGGCGACGGTTTCAAAAGAAACATCCGGGCCACCGAAGGCCTTGGGAATGCTGATGCTGCCCAGGCCGCTGCGGGTGAACAGCTCGATTTCGGCCCAAGGCAGTTTGCGCTGCTGGTCGCGGCGGGCTGCCTGCTGGCGGGCAACTTGGGCAAGTTCGTGGGCGGCCTGCAGGGCTTCGGCGTCATTGCGCAGGATCTTGGCAGGCAACAGCAGCGGCGAGCTGTCGAGGTCGCTGGCGAATAGGGTTTCTGGCTGGCTGGACATCAGTACCGCTCCTTGGCTGCACTCAATGCCCTGGCGTTATGCACTGGGGTGATTGTGATCCTGACCATTCCTTACCTCACAAAGTGGCTGTGTCGCGGGTGGTGGTGGCGACAGACGTTTGTTGGTCCGGTGGTCCGGTGCATATACCCTATTCGCTTATAAAAACTTTATGAACTAACCTTTTGGAATATAAATAGAAGCAGTTTTCTGGCCGTGAAACGAACGTGGGAGCGGGCTTGCCCCGCGATAGCGCCAGTGAATTCACCGACGCTATCGCGGGGCAAGCCCGCTCCCACGCTCAGATCAACAGGTGGTTAGTCTTGCGAGGCCGCCGTCCCCAAGAACTTACGCAAGAACTGTCGCGTGCGTTCTTCCTTCGGATTGGCAAACAACGCCTTGGCTTCCCCTTGTTCGACGATTACCCCCTTGTCGAAGAAGATCACCCGATTCGCCACATCCCGGGCAAAGCTCATCTCGTGGGTGACGATAATCATCGTGCGCTTCTCTTCGGCCAGGCCGCGGATGGTTTCCAGCACCTCGCCGACCAACTCCGGGTCGAGCGCTGATGTCGGCTCGTCGAACAGGATCACGTCCGGCTCCATGGCCAAGGCCCGGGCAATCGCCACCCGTTGCTGCTGGCCACCCGACAAGCGCCGTGGGTAAGCGTCTTCCTTGCCCGCCAGGCCGACCTTGGCCAGCAAGCGCCGCCCTAGCTCGACAGCCTTGTCACGCGGCGTCTTCTTGACCACCAATGGCCCTTCGATGACGTTCTCCAGGGCGGTGCGGTGCGGGAACAGGTTGAAGCTCTGGAACACGAACCCGGCCTGTTGGCGCAGCCGGCGGATCGCACTCTGCTGGCCGCCCAGCGGACGATTGGCATCGATGTTGATGTCGCCGATCTGGATGCGTCCGGCATCGGGTGTTTCCAGCAGGTTGAGGCAGCGCAGGAAGGTGGTCTTGCCCGAGCCACTCGGGCCGATGATGGCAATGACTTCGCCGGGCTGTACGGTCAGGTCGATCCCGTTGAGTACGGTCTGGCCTTTGAACCGCTTGGTCAGGCCTTCTACTACGATCATCTTCAGTGCTCCTGGTCATGCTGGTTGACCCGCGCTTCCATGCGGTTCTGGAAGTGCGCAAGGATCGTGCAGAGTATCCAGTAGACCACTGCCACGGCCAGGTACATGGTGAACACTTCGAACGTGCGCGCGGTGATCAACTGCGCTTGGCGGAACAGCTCGGGGACCTGGATGGTCGCCGCCAGGGCGGTGTCCTTGACCAGCGAAATGAAGCTGTTGCCCAGCGGCGGCAGGGCGGTGCGCATGGCTTGCGGCAGGATCGCCCGGCGCATCGCCTGGGTGCGGGTCATGCCGATGCTGGCGCAGGCTTCCCACTGGCCACGGTCGATCGAGGAGATCGCCGCACGGAGGATTTCGCAGATATACGCCGCCATGTTCAGCGACAGGCCAATCAGCGAAGCCGGGATCGGATCGAGCTCGATGCCGATCTGTGGCAAGCCGAAGTAGATCACGAACAGCTGCACCAACAGCGGTGTGCCACGGAAGAACGATACGTAGATGCGCGCCAGCCAGTTCAGCGGCAAGATCTTCGACAAACGCATCAGGGCCAGGGCAAAGCCCAGGACCAGGCCGAAGAACATGCCACCAACGCTGAGCAGCACGGTGTAGCCTGCGCCCTTGAGCAGGAAGGGCGCTGAATCGGCTACCAGTTGCAGGCTTTCTTCAATCATTTAGTCACGTCAGCGCCAAAGTACTTCTCGGACAGCTTGGCCAGGGTGCCGTCGGCCTTGAGTTTGTCCAGCGCCTTGTTGATCGCGTCGAGCAGTTCCGGCTCGCCTTTGCGCAGGGCCACGCCCGACTCCAGGCGCGAGAACGCCTCACCCGCCAGCGCGGTGTCCTTGGCTTTCTGGGCGTATTCCAGGGCGGCAAGGCGGTCGACCAGGATCGCATCGATACGACCATTGCGCAGGTCGGCGAACTTGGTTGGATCGTCTTCGTAGGTGCGCACTTCGGCTTTGGGCACGTCTTGCTTGACCCATTGCTCGTAGTTGGTGCCCAGGCCTACGCCGACCTTCTTGCCGGCCAGGTCTTGGGCGCTCTCGATTTTCAGGTCTGCGGCCTTCTTCTTCAGGATCAGCGCCTGGATGCCGGACACGGTGTAGGGCTCGGAGAAGTCGTACTTCTTCTTGCGCTCTTCGGAGATGGTCACCTGGTTGATCACCACGTCCAAACGTTTGGACTCGAGGGCAGCGAGGATGCCATCCCACTTGGTCGGCTGGATCTTGGCCTTGACCCCCAGCTCCTTGGCCAGCAGCTCGGACAGCTCGACTTCAAAGCCGGCCAGCTTGCCGTTTTCGTCCTGGAAGCTGAAGGGCGGGTAGGTGCCTTCGAGGCCGACGCTGAGCACGCCTTTGTCCTTGATGGTCTTGAGCTGCTCACCGGCGAAGGCCTGGCTGAGCAGACCGGTGCCCAGCAGGATGGCCAGGCTGGCGTTGAGTAGCGGTTTGGCGAATTTCGACATGTCAGAGCCCCGCGCTTGTTGTGGAAGTGGTGGGTGGCGACTATAGGGGTGGGCTGTATAGGCCTGGAAATAATAAAAACTTATTTTGTTATTCCCATTGATAATTTTTGTCAGTGATCAGGCAGCTCTGAGGGTAGTCCGTCAGTGCTGCTTATGCCCGACTTAGCGCAGGATGGAATAAAGCGTTGTTTTTTCCAAGAGGGTTATTTGCCGTAGAGTGATCACAGGCGCCGCCAGCTTAACGTGGGAGCGCAACGTGGGAGCGGGCTTGCCCCGCGATGGCGATTTCGAATTCCCCAACACGATCAAAGGCCAAACCCGCTCCGCCTGTCCACATACCTTGTACTTTTTCAGAAAAATCCCGCCAGCCAGGAGACCACCGTGAGCGAAAAACCATCCCCAGGGCATTGGCAACTGCACAGCATCGTCAGCGGCTTGCGCGGCGCGCGCGAGCAGTGGCGAACCCGCAATGGCCGCAGCAGCGGCGAGCAGGGCGGCCGTGAGTTGCCGTCGCGTGAAGCGGTTAGGCAGATCCTCGAGCAGCTGTGTGGCGCACTGTTCCCCATGCGCTTGGGTCCGGTGGACTTGCGCGAAGAGAGCGAGGACTTCTACGTCGGCCACACCCTCGACGCAGCGCTGACCTCGCTATTGACCCAGGCCCGGCTGGAACTGCGGTACGCCACGCGCCAGGGCAAGACCGACCTGAGCGACGTCGATGCCCATGCCCTGCGCTTGATCCAGGACTTCGCCGCCGCGCTGCCGGCCTTGCGGGTGCTGCTCGATACCGATGTGCTGGCTGCCTACCACGGCGACCCGGCAGCGCGCAGCGTCGACGAAGTACTGCTGTGCTACCCCGGTATCCTGGCGATCATCCACCATCGCTTGGCTCATCATTTGTACCAGGCTGGCCTGCCGCTGCTGGCGCGGATCAGTTCGGAGCTGGCGCATTCGGCCACGGGTATCGATATTCACCCAGGCGCGCAGATTGGCCCGAGCTTCTTCATCGACCACGGCACGGGTGTGGTGATCGGTGAGACGGCGATCATCGGCGAGCGGGTGCGCATTTATCAGGCGGTGACCTTGGGCGCCAAGCGCTTCCCGGCGGATGAGTCGGGAACGCTGCACAAGGGCCATCCACGCCACCCGATTGTCGAGGACGATGTGGTGATCTATGCCGGGGCGACTATTCTCGGGCGTATCACCATCGGCAAGGGCTCGACCATTGGCGGCAACGTCTGGCTGACCCGCAGCGTGCCGGCTCAGAGCAATATCACCCAGGCGAATCTGCAGCTTGATTGTGAGGGCAAGTAGTAATCGATAGTGCCGAGATAGAGCGTGGGAGAGGGCTTGATCTGCGACAGCGAGGGTGAATGCATCGCCGCTATCGCGGGGCAAGCCCGCTCCTGCGGGCGGGTGTTGCGGGTCGCAATGAATACCGATCCATGTTTAACTTGAACGCTTGTTCAAAGTAAAACGCTGGTCGCTGCCGGTGTTCAACAGGAGGAATAGCCTTTGCTGAACCCGTTCAATTTCTACCTCACGCCCCGCGTGGAGGTGCCTGCGCAATGAGTGCACCTTCCACCTCTTCCAGCAATATCCGCATGAACCCTCCGGTGTTCTATTTCGCGGCAAGTTTCATCCTGATCTTCGGCCTGGTGGTCATTGCCAACCCTCAAGCGGCAGGCGATTGGCTGCTCGCGGCACAGAACTGGGCGGCCAATACGGTCGGCTGGTACTACATGCTGGCGATGACCCTGTACCTGGTCTTCGTGGTGGTCACCGCCTTGTCTGGCTACGGCAAGATCAAGCTCGGTGCCGACCACGACGAACCCGAGTTCAGTTACCTGTCGTGGGCCGGCATGCTGTTCGCCGCAGGCATCAGCATCACCTTGTTCTTCTTCTGCGTCTCCGAACCCCTGACCCACATGCTCCAACCGCCGCAAGGCGAAGGCGGTACCGCCGAGGCTGGGCGGCAGGCGATGCAGGTGCTGTTCCTGCATTGGGGCCTGCATGGCTGGGGCGTGTTCGCCTTCGTCGGCATGGCGCTGGCGTACTTTGCCTATCGCCATAACCTGCCGCTGGCGTTGCGCTCGGCGCTGTATCCGTTGATTGGCAAACGCATCAACGGCCCGATCGGTTACGCAGTGGACGGCTTTGGCATCATCGCCACGGTGTTTGGCCTGGGCGCCGACATGGGCTTTGGTGTGCTGCACCTCAATGCTGGCCTGGATTACCTGTTCGGCATCGATCATAGCCAGTGGGTGCAGGTCATCCTCATCACCTTGATGATGGGCGCGGCGGTGGCCGTGGCGGTCGCCGGGGTGGAGAAGGGTGTGCGGGTGATGTCCGACATCAACCTGTTCCTGGCCTGTGCGCTGCTGTTGTTCGTGCTGTTCGCAGGGCCCACCCAGCACCTGTTCAATACCTTGATCCAGAACCTGGGCGACTACCTCGGCGCCTTGCCGCGCAAGAGCTTCGACGTTTATGCCTACGGCGAGAACCGCGACTGGCTGGGTGGCTGGACAGTCTTCTACTGGGCTTGGTGGATTGCCTGGGCGCCGTTCGTGGGCTTGTTCATCGCGCGGATCTCGCGTGGCCGGACCATCCGCGAGTTCGTCTTCGGCGTGCTGCTGATTCCGCTGGGCTTCACCCTGGCGTGGATGTCGATCTTCGGCAACAGCGCCCTGGACCAGGTGATCAACCACGGCATGACCGCGCTCGGCCAGTCGGCGTTGGATAACCCGTCGATGAGCCTGTACTTGCTGCTGGAAACCTACCCTTGGAGCAAGACGGTGATCGCCGTGACGGTGTTCATCAGCTTCGTGTTCTTCGTCACCTCGGCAGATTCCGGCACGGTGGTGCTTTCGACCCTGTCGGCCAAGGATGGCAACGCCGACGAAGATGGCCCGAACTGGCTGCGGATCTTCTGGGGCGCGATGACTGCGCTGATCACCAGCAGCTTGTTGTTCGCCGGCAGTATCGATTCGCTCAAATCTGCCGTGGTACTGACCTCGTTGCCGTTCTCGCTGATCTTGCTGTGCATGATGTGGGGGCTGCACAAGGCGTTCTACCTGGAGTCGCAACGGCAGATCGCGCAGATGCACTCGCTGGCGCCGTTCGCCCAGTCGCGCCGCGGCCGGGGTGGCTGGCGGCAACGCTTGAGCCAGGCGGTGCATTTCCCTTCACGCGATGAGGTGTACCGGTTCATGGACGATGTCGTGCGTCCGGCGATTGCCGAGGTGCGCGAGGTGTTCGAGCAGAAGGGCCTGGTGCTGATTACCCAGGATGACCCGAGCCATGACAACGTCAGCTTGAAGATCGGCCATGGCGAGGAACAGCCGTTTATCTACCAGGTGCAGATGCGTGGGTATTTCACCCCGTCCTTCGCGCTGGGTGGGTTGGGTGCCCAGGACTTGAAGAACCGTCGTTACTACCGGGCCGAGGTGCATCTGGCCGAAGGTAGCCAGAACTATGACCTGGTGGGCTACAGCAAGGAGCAGATCATCAACGACATCCTCGACCAGTACGAGCGGCATATGCAGTTCTTGCACTTGGTCAGGTAGCTGCGAGCGGAGGATCGAGCAGGATGGGAGGAGCTAGCCGCTAGAAGCTAGAAGCTAGAAGCGTGGGAGCGGGCTTGCCCCGCGATAGCGATGGTGAGTTCACGCGCGCTATCGCGGGGCAAGCCCGCTCCCACGCTCACGCTCACGCTCCCGCTCCCACGCTCCCAGCCCCACGTTCCCAGCTCTCACGCTACACCGTATTGCTCGTATCTCCCTGCCATCCGGACCTAGAACGGCGCATCCCCAAGGATGGTCGCCCGATGCATCACCCGCCGCTGCGGCCGGTAGTCATCCACCGCGTAATGCTGGGTCACGCGGTTATCCCAAAACGCCACGTCGTTCTCCTGCCAGCGCCAGCGAATACTGAACTCCGGCCGCGTCGCATGGGCGAACAGTAGCTTGAGCAGCGCCTCGCTCTCTTGCTCGCTCAGCTCGTTGATCCGCGTAGTGAACCCCTCATTGACGAACAGCGCCTTGCGTCCACTCACCGGATGCGTGCGCACCACCGGGTGCGACAGCGGCGGATTGTTACGCCGGGTCGCTTCCCAGCGTTCGAGGTCTTGCGCCGTGGTGCCGAAGCGCTCCAGCGGGAACGACTTGGTGAAGTCATGGGTCGCCGTCAGCCCTTCAAGCATTGTGCGCAGCGGCGCCGACAGCGCTTCGAACGCCGCAATGCCACTGGCCCACAGCGTGTCGCCACCGTAAGCCGGCAACTGCTTGGCACTGAGTACCGCGCCCAGCGCCGGGGTCGGCAGGAAGGTCACGTCGGTGTGCCACACGGCGTTGTCACGCACATCGGTGACTGCCGTGTCGAGGATCAGCACCTGCGGGGTATCCGGCACGTTGGGGTAGATCGGATGAATATGCAGATCACCAAAGCGCGCCGCAAAGTTGGCCTGCTGGGCCGGGTTCAGTGGCTGGTCGCGGAAGAACAGCACCTGATGCTTGAGCAGCGCTTGTTCGATAGCGTCGCGCTGCTCTTGGGTAATCTCGCGGCTGATGTCCACGCCGCTGATCTGGGCGCCGAGCGCCGGGCTGAGAGGGGTGATGGTCAGGCTCATGTCGGTCTCTTCTGGTAAGCGTGCGCCGGGCTGCCGGCGTGGTCAGTCAGCATCAGTAGCTTTGTCCGTGCCAGGGCACCAGCTTGCGTTGCAGGGCGCGCAGGCCCATCTCCAGGGCGAAGGCGATCAGGGCAATCAACAATATGCCCAGCACCACCACGTCGGTGACGAGGAACTGCGACGCCGACTGCACCATGAAGCCCAAGCCACTGGTGGCGGCGATCAGCTCGGCGGCGACCAGGGTCGACCAGCCGACGCCCAGGCCGATACGGATACCGGTGAGGATGTCGGGCAGGGCGCTGGGCAGGATCACATGGCGGATCAGCTGCGCTTTGCTCGCGCCCAACGACTGCGCGGCGCGCAGTTTGGCCGGGTCGACGGTGCGCACCCCGGTAGCGGTGGCGATGGCGATCGGGGCGAAGATCGCCAGGTAGATCAGCAGCACCTTGGACAACTCGCCAATGCCGCACCAGATCACGATCAGCGGCAGGTAGGCCAGCGGTGGGATCGGCCGGTAGAACTCGATCAGCGGATCGAGAATGCCGCGGGCGATGCGGTTGTAGCCGATGGCGATGCCCACCGGGATCGCGGTCAGGGTCGCCGCCGCCAGTGCCAGGCCGATCCGCCCCAGGCTCGCGCCCAGGTGCTGCCACAGGCTGGCGTCCATGTAGCCCTGGGTCAGCAGCACCCAGGCCTTGGCCAGGATGTAGGCAGGTGACGGCAGGAACAACGGCTCGACCCAGCCCGCGGCGGTCACCAGCCACCACAGTACGAGCAGCGCGGTCAGGGTCAGGGCACTGATCCAGCGGGTCGGCAGTGATCGGCGCAGCTTGATCACGGACTTGCTCTGGCGGGTGGGTTTGCCGGCGACGGGCAATTCAAGGCTGCTCATAGGGACGCCTCCCGGCGGGTGGATTCGCGTTGCGAGAACACCCGCGCCAGCACGTGCTCGCGGGTTTCGATGAAGCGCGGATCGGACTTGATCGCCCGCGCCGATTCACCGGCGGCGTAGCGCTGGCCGAAGTCCAGTTGCAGGCGCTCGACCACGCGACCGGGATTGGGCGCCAGCAACACCAGTTCGCTGGCGAGGAAAACCGCTTCTTCAATATCGTGGGTGATCAGGAACACTGGCTTGGCAGTGCGCTGCCAGACCTGCAACAACAGCTCTTGCATCTGTTCGCGGGTAAAGGCGTCGAGTGCGCCAAACGGCTCGTCCATCAGCAGCACGCGGGGGTTGGCCGCCAGTGCCCGGGCCAGGCCCACGCGCTGTTTCTGACCACCGGAAAGCTGCCAGATACGCCGTTCGGCAAAGTCTGCCAGGTCGACCAGCGCGAGCATTTCGCGGGCTTTCGCCTCGCGCTCGGCGCGCGCTACGCCGGCCAGTTCCAGGCCAAAGGCAACGTTGCCGAGCACATCCTGCCAAGGCAGCAGGGCGTCGTCCTGGAACACCACCCCACGTTCGGCGCCGGGGCCTTGCACCGGCACGCCGTCAAGGGTGATGCGTCCGCCGCTGGGGGCGACGAAGCCGGCGATCAGGTTGAGCAGCGAGGTCTTGCCGCTGCCCGATGGCCCCAGGGCCACCAGCAGCTGGCGTGGACCCAGGCTCAGGTTGATGTCGGCCAGCACCGGGGTGGCGGCGCCGGGGTACTGTGCGCTGATGCGCTCCAGTTCAAGCAAGGCCATGACAGGCTCCGGATCAGTTGGGGAGGTATTTGGCGCTGACGTAGGGCGAATAGTCCGGCAGTACCGCATCGACCTTGCCTTGTTGCTTGAGGAAGGTGGCGGTGTCGGTCAGCGCCTGGGTGGTCGGAGCACCGAGGGCATTGGCCTGGTCGGCGGCCAGCGGATAGACGTTGCCTTCCAGCAGGACCGGGATGTCCGTGGACTTGGCGCCCGAGAGCTTGGCCAGCTTGGCCACGTTGTCAGGGTTGGCCAGCCAGGCTTTGGGGTCTTTGCGGTAGTCGGCGTAGGCGTCGAGGGTCACTTTGGCGAAGGCCTTGACCACCTCTGGATGCTTGTCGGCGAAGTCCTTGCGCACGATCCAGGCGTCGAAAGTCGGTGCGCCTTTGTGCGCCAGTTCACCGGAGGTGATCAGTACCTTGCCGTTTTCCTTGGCCACGCCCAGTGCTGGGTCCCACACGTAGGTGGCATCGATGTCGCCGCGCTTCCAGGCCGCGATGATTGCCGGTGGCGCGAGGTTGAGGATCTGCACTTTGGAGGGGTCGATGTTCCACGCCTTCAGTGCGGCAAGCAGGCTGTAATGGCCGGTGGAGACGAACGGCACCGCGACTTTCTTGCCGATCAGGTCTTGCGGGGTCTTGATGCTGTCGCGGGCGACCAGCGCTTCACCGGCGCCGATCTGGGTAGCGATCAGAAAGGTTTCCACTGGCAGCTTGCGGGTGGCGGCAGCAGCCAGTGGGCTGGAACCGAGGTAGCCGATTTGCACATCGCCCGAGGCGACGGCGGTGATCACGTCGGCGCCGTTGTCGAACTTGCGCCAGTCGATGCTGGCCTTGCTGGCTTTTTCATAGTCGCCATCGACCTGGGCCACCTTGGCTGGGTCGACGGTGGTCTGGTAAGCGACGGTCAGGTCGGCTGCCTGGGCGAACCAGCTGGTGCTGGCGAGGGTCAGGGCGGCGAACAGGCGCAGCGGAGTGTGCGGGATCATGGTTGAACTCCTCGTCAGGCAATCGGGATGATTATGGCGAGAAGACTAGATGATCTAAGAAATCGTAAATAAATAACTTTTTAGCATTAGCTTAGGAGCCAAATGCTTTAAGCCTGCGGGCCTCATCGCGGGGCAAGCCCGCTCCCACGCAATCTGGGTCGTCCTCACGGTTTCGGGCTCTGCGTGGGAGCGGGCTTGCCCCGCGATGAGGCCCGCACTGACAACCTTCTTGCCTGGAAAAATCAGAATCGCCTGCTAGCCTTTCGCGGCCCTACAGATCGTTGTGGAATAAGGTTATGAGCAAACGTTTGCAAATAACCTAAAGCTCTATACGGGGTCGCCGATACAACTTTTGGTAGTAAAGGTTCCTAGGATATTCCGCAAAAGTCTTACAGATTCATAAAACAGTCATTTTGGATTTATAGGATTGTCATTATCCTGTAGCGCAGGTGGCGTCTTAGACCAAAGTCGTGAAACGATTAGAAATGATTGACTTCACGGTCACACTTTGGGACTAAATCGCCCATCCACGGCAGAGCGGGGCAGCAGATCCCGCCGCCTGAGATACACAAAAATTAGAACGTAGAGGAGCAAAACATGTACAAGTCCAGCCTGGCTCTGGCCGTGGCACTGGGGGTTCTCGCCCAACAAGCAGGCGCTGCTGGTTTCGTTGAGGACAGCAAGCTGTCCCTGAGCTCGCGCACCATGTACTACGACAACGATAACCGTGAAGCTCACGCTAGCAGCTCTACTAACTTCAAGCGTCCGGATCAGCGCGAGACTGGTCAAGGCTTCAAGCTTGACTACATTTCGGGCTTCACTGAAGGCACTGTAGGCTTTGGTGTTGATGCTCAAGCGGTGTGGGGTATCCACCTGGACGGTGGCCGTGGTTACCACAAAAGCGGTTTCATGCCTGACGCTAGCAACGGCTCTTCGGTAAACCAGTGGGCTCGTTTCGGTGCCAACGCCAAGGCTCGCTTCTCGAAGACTGAAGCGCATTTCGGTAGTGCCCTTGCGCCGAACCTTCCGATCCTGGTTGCCAACGACGGTCGTGTCCTCCCGCAGACCTTCGAGGGTGGCACCATCACCTCGAAAGAAATCGACAACCTGACCATCAACGCGGGTCAGCTGACCCACGCTATGGGTCGTGCCTCGAGCAACCGTACGGGTCTTTCTGTTTCGGGCTCTGGCGCCTACAACGATAGCAACAAGTTCCGCTACGGTGGCCTGGACTACAAGCTCACCCCAGACCTTACCCTGCAGTACTACTACTCGAACCTGGAAGACTTCTACAAGCAGCACTTCCTGGGTGCGACTCACGTCTTCAAAATCGCCGATGACCAGTCGTTCAAGACTGATCTGCGCTACTTCGACAGCAGCAGCGACGGCAAGAATGGCGACGGTGGCGGCTATAACTTCGGTAACAACGGTGGTTATGCCAAGAATCCCGGCGAGGTCGATAACAAGACCTGGAGCGCCATGTTCACTTATACCCTCGGCGGTCACTCCCTCATGCTGGGTCACCAGCAAGTTAGTGATGACGGTGGCTTCGTCTGGCTGAACCAGGGCAACGTGCGTAAAGACGGTTTGAACTCGGCTTCGGAAGGTGCGGGCGGCGCAAGCTTCTACCTGTTCACCGATAGCATGATCAACCAGTTCGCACGTGCTGGTACTAACACCACGTTCGGCCAGTACAGCTATGACTTTGCACGCGTTGGTGTGCCAGGTCTGAAGGCATCCGTCGCTTACCTGCGTGGTACTGATATCCGGAATGAGTCTGGCCACGGCACCTACAGCGAGTGGGAGCGTGATGCTCGTATCGACTACGTGATCCAGGAAGGCACCTTCAAAGGCTTGGGCGCTAGCCTGCGCCACGGCATCTACCGTGGTGAAGGTGAGTCGCCAGCCGATCAGGATCAGACCCGTCTGATCGTCAACTACACTTACAACTTCATGTAAGTCGCAGTTGCACAAAAAGAGCCTCGCCTAGTGCGAGGCTTTTTTGTGCCTAAGATTTCGTATGCATTCTAGTTATAAATAAATCGATATTTATTCTTTTTGTTTTGAAGCGAAGACAGGCACATTGAACCCATAACGCAGACACAGGAGCCGCACCATGAGCCTCAAACTCGGCGACATCGCCCCCGATTTCGAACAGGATTCCAGCGCTGGCAAGATTCGCTTCCACGAGTGGTTGGGCAATAGCTGGGGCGTGCTGTTCTCGCACCCTGCCGATTTCACCCCGGTGTGCACCACCGAGCTGGGCCTGACCGCCAAGCTCAAGGATGACTTCGCCCAGCGTGGGGTCAAGGCCATCGCCCTGTCGGTCGACCCGGTCGACTCGCACCACAAATGGATCGATGACATCAACGAAACGCAGAACACCGTGGTCAACTTCCCGATCATCGCCGACGCCGATCGCAAGGTTTCCGACCTGTACGACCTGATCCACCCCAACGCCAACGACACCCTGACGGTGCGCTCGCTGTTCGTGATCGATCCGAACAAGAAAGTGCGCCTGACCATTACCTATCCAGCCAGCACCGGGCGCAACTTCAATGAGATCCTGCGGGTGATCGACTCGTTGCAGCTGACCGACAACTACAAGGTCGCCACCCCAGGTAACTGGCAGGACGGCGACGAAGTGGTGATCGTGCCGTCGCTCAAGGACGAAGACGAAATCAAGCAGCGCTTCCCCAAAGGCTACCGTGCCGTGAAGCCCTATCTGCGTCTGACGCCACAACCGAATCGTTAAGCTATTCCTCGTTGCATTGCTCTTAGCCAAGCAGGGATCTTCGGGCCGTTTCGACGGCCCTTTTTTATGCCTGAGAGAAACTCAGGCAGCGTTGGCCTGGAAGACGGGCTAAGTGGAAGACGGGCTACGTGGAGGAAGGGCTGCGTGGGAGAAGGGCTGCATGGGAGAAGGGCTGCATGGAGGAGCGGCTGCGTGGGAGCGGGCTTGCCCCGCGATAGCTATCGCGGGGCAAGCCCGCTCCCACGCAATCCGTTTTCCACGCAGCCTTCTCCCACGCAATCGCTGGTTTCGCTTTATATTAAAAATGGAATAAACAAATGAAAAAATATGATTTATAGATATATGTGATGTGCTGTTAATGTCACTCCATCAGCGGGGCGTACAACTGCAAAGCCCCGGCAACGAATCCAAGGAAGCGCGTCAATGCTGGTTGTTTCGGTCGGTGGAAGCCCAAGTACCCGTTCACGCTCCGGCGTGCTGCTAGAGCGTTCACGCCAGTGGCTGCAGGATCGCGGGGTCGAGGTGGTGACCTTCCAGGTACGTGAGTTCCCCGCCGAAGACCTGCTGCATGCCCGCTTCGACAGCCCGCAGGTGCGCCACTTCCAGGACCTGGTCGCCCAGGCCGATGGCCTGGTGGTTTCCACCCCGGTGTACAAGGCATCGTTTGCTGGCGCCCTGAAGACCTTGCTCGACCTGCTGCCGGAGCGCGCGCTGGAACACAAGGTGGTCCTGCCGATTGCAACCGGCGGCAGCATCGCCCACATGCTGGCGGTGGATTACGCACTCAAACCCGTGCTGTCGGCACTCAAGGCGCAGGAGACCCTGCAAGGGATCTTCGCCGACGACAGCCAGATCGCCTACGGCGAAGGCAACAACCCGGCGCAGTTGGCCGACGCGCTGCAAGCGCGACTGCTCGATTCGCTGGAAACGTTTCACAGCGCCTTGGCCCGCCGGCCGAAACCGGTGGCTCCTGGCGAGCTCAACGAACGCCTGATCAGTGCTCGCTGGAGTATCTGAACTCGCCCAACCGCTTCACTGTTTTTCCACCTTACTCGCCCGTCAACGAGGCAAGCAGGTGCAACCCGAACCTCATTCGCACAGGAGAGCGCCATGCGCACAGTCTTCTTGCGTCGCGGTCTGGTCGCCCTGTTTGCGGCGGCTGTGTCCTTCGGCGCCATCACCCAAGCCCAGGCCCAGAGCCTGCGCATCGGTTACCAGAAATACGGCACCCTGGTGCTGCTCAAGGCCAAGGGTACGCTTGAGAAGCGCCTGGCCGAACAGGGCATCCAGGTGCAATGGACCGAGTTTCCTGGTGGCCCGCAGCTGCTCGAAGGCTTGAACGTCGGCTCGATCGACTTCGGCGTCACCGGCGAAACCCCGCCAGTGTTCGCTCAGGCCGCCGGCGCCGATCTGCTGTATGTGGCCTACGAGCCGCCAGCCCCGCACAGCGAAGCGATCCTGGTGCCCAAGGGCTCGACGATCCAGTCGGTAAAAGAGCTCAAGGGCAAGAAGGTTGCGCTGAACAAAGGCTCCAACGTGCATTACCTGCTGGTCCGCGCGCTGCAAGACGCTGGCCTGAAATACGCCGACATCCAACCGGTGTACCTGCCGCCAGCCGATGCCCGCGCCGCGTTCGAGCGTGGCAGCGTCGATGCCTGGGTAATCTGGGACCCGTACCAGGCCGCCGCCGAACAGCAACTGCAAGCGCGCACCTTGCGTGATGGCAAGGATCTGGTCGACAACCACCAGTTCTACCTGGCGACCCGCAATTACGCCACCCAGCACCCGGCTGTGATCAACACCCTGATCGAAGAAGTCCGCGCCGTCGGCGAGTGGTCGCAGGCCAATCCGCAGGAAGTTACCGACCAGGTTGCACCCCTGCTCGGTCTGCCCGCCGACATCACCCTGACCTCGGTCAAGCGCCAAGGCTACGGTGCCGCGCCGCTGACCCCTGAAGTGGTGGCCGCCCAACAGAAGATCGCCGACACCTTCCAGGCGCTCAAGCTGATTCCCAAGCCGCTGAGCATCAAGGACGTGATCTGGACACCCCCGGCCAAGGTCGCTAGCGCGCCTTGATTGATTCGCCTGTGCCGGGGCGTCGCTCCGGCTGAGCCCCACTTGAGGAGACAACTCCAATGAGCCTTAATATTTTCTGGTTCCTTCCCACCCACGGTGACGGCAAGTACCTGGGCACCTCCGACGGCGCCCGCGCGGTCGACCACGGTTACCTGCAACAGATCGCCCAGGCCGCCGACCACCTTGGCTTTGGCGGGGTGCTGATCCCGACCGGACGTTCTTGCGAGGACTCCTGGCTGGTCGCTGCCTCGCTGATCCCGGTGACGCAGAACCTGAAATTCCTGGTCGCCCTGCGCCCAGGCATCATCTCGCCGACCGTGGCCGCTCGCCAGGCCGCGACCCTCGATCGCCTGTCCAATGGCCGCGCGCTGTTCAACCTGGTGACCGGCGGTGACCCGGACGAGTTGGCGGGCGACGGCCTGCACCTGAACCATCAGGAGCGCTACGAAGCGTCGGTCGAATTCACCCGCATCTGGCGCAAGGTGCTCGAAGGCGAAAACGTCGACTACGACGGCAAGCACATCCAGGTGAAGGGCGCCAAGCTGCTCTATCCGCCGATCCAGCAACCGCGCCCGCCGCTGTACTTCGGTGGGTCGTCAGAAGCAGCCCAGGACCTGGCCGCCGAGCAGGTCGAGCTGTACCTGACCTGGGGCGAGCCGCCATCGGCCGTGGCCGAAAAGATCGCCCAGGTGCGTGAGAAAGCCGCCGCCCAAGGCCGCGAAGTACGCTTCGGTATTCGTCTGCACGTGATCGTGCGGGAAACCAACGAAGAGGCCTGGGCCGCTGCCGATCGCCTGATCTCGCACCTGGACGATGACACCATCGCCCGTGCCCAGGCTTCGCTGGCGCGCTTCGACTCGGTTGGCCAGCAACGCATGGCTGCCCTGCACGGCGGCAAGCGCGACAACCTCGAAGTCAGCCCCAACCTGTGGGCCGGTGTTGGCCTGGTGCGCGGTGGCGCCGGCACTGCGCTGGTGGGCGATGGCCCGACCGTTGCGGCGCGGGTCAAGGAATACGCAGACCTGGGTATCGATACCTTCATCTTCTCTGGTTATCCACACCTGGAAGAGTCCTACCGGGTGGCTGAACTGCTGTTCCCGCACCTGGACGTGCAGCGCCCAGAGCAGCCGAAGTCCGGCGGCTACGTGAGCCCGTTCGGCGAGATGGTGGCCAACGACATCCTGCCCAAGTCCGTGTCGCAGAGCTGAGGACGTAGGCCATGAGTCGTGCAACCTCCTCCAACCTGTCGCAACGCCTGGCGCCGTGGGCCTTGCCCGTGCTGCTGTTGGCGGTGTGGCAACTGGCAGTCAGCGCAGGCTGGCTGTCGACCCGCATCCTGCCGGCGCCGAGTGCGGTGATCAGTGCAGGCGTCGAGCTGGTGCGCAGCGGCGAGATCTGGAGCCACCTGGCGATCAGTGGCTGGCGCGCAGGCGTCGGCTTCCTGATCGGCGGCAGCATCGGTCTGTTGCTGGGCTTCATCACTGGCCTGTCGAACTGGGGCGAACGTCTGCTCGACAGCTCGGTGCAGATGATCCGCAACGTACCGCACCTGGCGCTGATCCCGCTGGTGATCCTGTGGTTCGGCATCGATGAGTCGGCCAAGATCTTCCTGGTCGCGCTGGGCACGCTGTTCCCGATCTACCTGAACACCTACCACGGCATTCGTAATGTGGACCCGGCGTTGGTGGAAATGGCGCGCAGCTACGGCCTGTCAGGCTTTGGCCTGTTCCGCCAGGTGATCCTGCCCGGTGCGCTGCCGTCGATCCTGGTCGGTGTGCGTTTCGCCCTGGGCTTCATGTGGCTGACCTTGATCGTCGCCGAGACCATTTCGGCCAACGCCGGCATCGGTTACCTGGCAATGAATGCGCGTGAGTTCCTGCAGACCGACGTGGTGGTCCTGGCCATCGTCATGTATGCCGTGCTCGGCAAGCTCGCCGACCTCGCCGCCCGTGGCCTGGAGCGTGTCTGGCTGCGCTGGCACCCGGCCTACCAACCGGCGAAGAAGGAGGGCGCATGACCGTGCTCAAGGAACAACCGCCGCGCTTGCTGCGTGGCATCCCCCTGGCATCCCAAGGCCTGCGCAAGACGTTCGGTCAGCGCGAAGTGCTGCGCGGGATCGACCTGCACATCCCGGCCGGTCAGTTCGTCGCCATCGTAGGGCGCAGCGGCTGCGGCAAGAGCACCTTGCTGCGCTTGCTGGCCGGGCTCGACAAGCCCAGTGCCGGTGAACTGCTGGCCGGTGCTGCGCCGTTGGCCGAGGCCCGTGAGGAAACCCGCTTGATGTTCCAGGACGCGCGATTGCTGCCCTGGAAAAAAGTGATCGACAACGTTGGCCTGGGGTTGTCCGGCGACTGGCGGCCAAAGGCGCTGCAAGCCTTGGAAGCGGTCGGCCTGGCCGATCGCGCCAATGAGTGGCCGGCGGCCTTGTCCGGTGGCCAGAAGCAACGTGTGGCCTTGGCCCGTGCGCTGATTCACCAGCCGCGCCTGCTGCTGTTGGATGAACCGCTCGGTGCTCTGGATGCGCTGACCCGGATCGAGATGCAGCAACTGATCGAACGCCTGTGGCGTCAGCATGGTTTCACCGTGCTGTTGGTCACCCATGACGTCAGCGAGGCAGTTGCGGTGGCCGACCGGGTGATCCTGATCGAGGACGGCGAAGTCGGCCTGGACCTGAACGTCGACCTGGCCAGGCCCCGTGCGCGTGGTTCGCACCGCCTGGCGGCGCTGGAAAGCGAAGTGCTCAACCGTGTTCTTTCCGTCCCGGGCACACCGCCCGAGCCGGACCCTGTAGCCCCTTTGCCCACGCAACTGCGTTGGGCCCACTGAACCCCAGAAGCCAGAAAGAAGGAATCAAGCCATGACTATCAAAGCCATCAACGTCCGTAACCAGTTCAAAGGCACCGTGAAAGAAATCCTCGAAGGTCCGGTACTGTCGGAAATCGACGTGCAGACCGCTTCCGGCGTCGTCACCTCGGTGATCACCACCCGCTCCGTGCGTGAGCTGGAGCTGCAGGTCGGCAGCGAAGTGATTGCCTTCGTCAAATCGACCGAGGTGTCCATCGCCAAGCTGTGATGACCTGAGCATGCCCAGCCATGCCATGTGGTGAGCGTGATACGTGGGAGCGGGCTTGCCCCGCGATAGTGTCAGGCCGGACGACGAGGGTGTCGCGACGGTCGCTATCGCGGAGCAAGCCCGCTCCCACGTTGCGCGTTCTTCAAATGCGTTTTGGCAGGAACGGCGGCAGGTATAACCCCAGGTACGCCTCGAACACCCGCTTGCCTTCCTCGGCCATGCGCGGGGTGATCTGCTCATGCAACTGCACCGAGCGGGCATACACCCGGTCGCTCAGTTCCATGGCCAGGGCGAACACATCGACGTCGCTCGGCACCGCCGGCAACTGGAAGTGTTGGTCGAACAGCTTGTGCATCAGCTCGCCCAATTCCATGTCGTGCTGCCGGTCGGCTTGCACCACTTCGCTCAGACCATGTTGCGCCAGGATCAACTGACGCGCCGCGGCATCGCCGTTGTAGATGTCGAGCATGCGTTGCTCGATCAGTCGCGACAGGTCATGCCAGGTTACCAGCGTGGCGGGGTCAATCGGCGCCCGCAATGCTTCGCGAAACGCCCGGTGCACATCGGCGGTGAGCGCTTCAAGCAGCGCCGGAACGCTGGCGAAGAAGTGATACACCGAAGACGGCGGAATCTGCGCCCGCTCGGCAACGCTGTACACCGACAGCCCAGCCACACCTTGCTCAGCCAATAGTTCGCGCGCCGCCGCCAGGATCGCTTCGATCCTGGCCTGGCTGCTCGCGCGTGGCTTGCGTGGCGTGGCTGTGCGGGTCATCAGTTGCTGATCGCCAGGATGCTCGCCTGGTAGGCGCCGACGAACACATCGAAATCGCCGACTTCTTCCTGCTCAAGCTTGGCTTGCTCGGCCAGCGAGTTGCGCGCCAGGGTCTCGAAGGCCTGTTGGCGCTCCGGGCTCAGCGGCTGCTCGCGGAACGTTGCGGCGTGCAGCTGGCTCTGGCGCAGGGAGAACTGCACGAAGGTTTCGTCGTGTTCGGTCATGCGTGCCAGGACCTGGGCCGATGGCGTCAGCTCAGGATCATCGATCTTGGCCTGCTGCGCGCGTAGCGCCCGAACGTGCTCCTCACCGCCGTTGGCCTGGTCGAGCAGCTCGGCCAGTGGCGTGATGCGTTCGATCAACTCAGAGGCCCAGGTCTTGAGCGCGATCGGCTGACCGCCCCGCTGCAGCTCCAGCCCTGGGCGGCGGCCTTCCTTGACCACGGTCAGGAAGTTGTTGGTGCATTGGCCACATTCGCCGTTGTCCAGCTGCGGGCTGTCGTCGAGCGCGCAGAGCAGCAGGAAGGCATCGAGGAAGCGCGCCTGCGCCAGGTCGATACCCACCGGCAGGAACGGGTTGATGTCCAGGCAGCGCACTTCGACGTACTGCACGCCACGGGCCATCAGCGCCTGGATCGGCCGCTCGCCGGTGTAGGTGACGCGCTTGGGGCGAATGTTCGAGTAATACTCGTTTTCGATCTGCAGGATGTTGGTGTTCAGCTGCACCCACTCGCCATCCTTGTGCGTGCCGACCTCGACGTAGGGCGGGTAGGGCGTGCCCACCGCCTTGCGCAGGCTGTCGGTGTAGCTGGCGAGGTTGTTGTAGCACGGCGTCAGGCCGGCCTGGGCGCTGCTCTGGTAACCCAGGTCGCTCATGCGCAGGCTAGTGGCGTAGGGCAGGTACAGGGTTTCGGCGTCGAGGTGCTCGAGCTGATGCGCACGGCCGCGCAGGAAGCCGGCGTCCAGCGCCGGCGAGGCGCCGAACAGGTACATCAGCAGCCAGCTGTAACGGCGGAAGTTACGGATCAGGGCGATGTACGCCGACGACTGGTAGTCGCGGTCGCTCTCGGTGCCGCCTTCGGTTTGGCGCAGCAGCGGCCAAAGCGCTTCAGGCAGCGAGAAGTTGTAATGAATACCGGCAATGCACTGCATGGTGCGGCCATAGCGCAGGGCCAGGCCCTTGCGGTAGACGTACTTGAGCTGGCCGATATTGGAGGTGCCGTAGTAGGCGATCGGAATGTCTTCTTCGGCCGGCAATGCACAGGGCATCGACGGGCTCCACAGGTATTCGTTGCCAAGCTTGGACTGAACGAAGCGGTGGACCTCCTCGAGGTTCTCCAGCACTTGCGCAGGATCGGCCAGGGCTGGGGTGATGAACTCCAGCAGCGACTCGGAATAATCGGTGGTGATCTGCTCGTTGGTCAGCGCCGATCCCAGGGCTTGCGGGTGCGGGGTCTGGGCCAGGCGACCTTCGTCGGTCACGCGCAAGCATTCGCGCTCAATACCGTGCAGGCACTGCTTGAGCAAGGGGAGATTGGCACTGAGCAGGCTCAGGCGGCTTTTGAGGAGGTCGCTCAAGATGTATTCCTTCACGCGTCAGTCGCCCCAATATGGGGGTAGATATGACGGTCTACAAGGGTAGGGACAAAGGAACTGGCGTTGTCGCCTGGTTTAGCTGGGTTTTCGGTAATGCCAACGCCGATTCAGGGCCGCTACATAGCCCATCGCAGGCTGGGCCAGCTCCCCCAGATACGGCATGAAACCTGTGGGAGCTAGCGCAGCTTGCGATGGGGCACGTAGCGGCCCCACCGTTCAATACTGCCGAAAATACCGCAGATAGCTGTTTGGGAGCTAGAGAACCGCGAAGGTTCCTTGCGCTTTGGCCACCAGTTTGTCGCCTTGGACTACGTCGGCGTCGACAACCAGGGTGCGCCGCCCAGCGTGCAGCACGCGGGCGGTGCACAGCACCTCACCGTCGCTGACGGCGCGCATGTAGTTGATCTTGCACTCGATGGTCACGCTCTGCTGGTCAAAGCCATGGCTGGCCGAGCAGGCCAGGCCCATGGCGATGTCGACCAGGCTGAAGATCGCCCCGCCATGCAGCTTCTGGCCACGGTTGCGCAGGTGCGGTTCGAGCGCCAGGGCGACCGTGGCGACACCTTGTTCAAGGTGTTGCAGTCGGCAGCCCAGCAGCTGGCTGAAGGCGCTCTCGACGTACTCCTTGGGCACGTCCATCACTTTTTCTTCAACTGCTTGGCGTTAGCGAACAGCGCCGCCATGGCGTTATTGGCTGGGGCGGCAGGCGTGGTTTCGCGTTGGCGTGGCGCTTGCTGCGCACGGTTGCCGCCATTGCCACGGCCACCGCCACGGTTGCCTTCGACCTTCTCGCCAGGGGTATCGCCCATGCGCATGGACAGGCCGATGCGCTTGCGCGGGATATCCACTTCCATGACCTTGACCTTGACCACGTCGCCGGCCTTGACCGCCTCACGCGGATCCTTGATGAACTTCTCCGACAGCGAGGAGATGTGCACCAGGCCGTCCTGGTGCACGCCGATGTCGACGAAGGCACCGAAGTTGGTGACGTTGGTCACCACGCCTTCGAGGATCATCCCCGGCTCAAGGTCCTTGAGGTCTTCAACGCCGTCCTGGAACGAGGCGGTCTTGAACTCGGGGCGCGGGTCGCGGCCAGGCTTGTCCAGCTCCTGGAGGATGTCGGTGACGGTCGGCAGGCCGAAGGTCTCGTCGGTGAACTTCTTCGGGTCCAGGCGCTTGAGAAAACCGCTGTCGCCGATCAGCGAGCGGATGTCACGGTCGGTGTCGGCGGCGATGCGCTGCACCAGCGGGTAGGCTTCCGGGTGCACCGCCGAGGCGTCCAGCGGGTTGTCCCCGTTCATTACCCGCAGGAAGCCTGCGGCCTGCTCGAAAGTCTTCTCGCCGAGGCGGCTGACCTTTTTCAGCGCGGCACGGGTGGCGAACGGGCCGTTGGCGTCGCGGTGGGCAACGATGTTCTGCGCCAGGGTCGCGTTGAGGCCGGAGATGCGCGTCAGCAGCGCCACCGAGGCGGTGTTGACGTCGACGCCGACGGCGTTCACGCAGTCCTCGACTACGGCGTCCAGGCCACGCGCCAGTTTCAGCTGCGAGACGTCGTGCTGGTACTGGCCGACGCCGATCGATTTCGGATCGATCTTCACCAGTTCGGCCAGCGGATCCTGCAGGCGGCGGGCGATGGAGACGGCGCCACGGATCGACACGTCCAGGTCAGGGAATTCGCGTGCGGCCAGTTCCGAGGCGGAGTACACCGACGCGCCGGCTTCGGAGACCATGATCTTGGTGATCTTCAGGGCGGGGTACTTTTTCACCAGCTCAGCTATCAGCTTGTCGCTCTCGCGGCTGGCGGTACCGTTGCCGATGGCGATCAGCTCCACCGAGTGCTTGGCGCACAGCGCGGCGAGCACGGCAATGGTGCGGTCCCAGTCGTTTTTCGGCGCGTGCGGGTAAACCGTGGTGTAGTCGAGCAGCTTGCCAGTGGCGTCGACCACCGCGACCTTGCAGCCGGTACGCAGGCCCGGGTCGAAGCCCAGGGTCGCCCGCGGGCCAGCTGGTGCGGCCAGCAGCAGGTCGTGCAGGTTGTGGGCGAAGACGTTGATCGCCTCGCCTTCGGCATTGTCGCGCAGCTCGCCGAACAGATCGGTTTCCAGGTGGGTGTAGAGCTTGACCTTCCAGGTCCAGCGCACCACCTCGCCCAGCCACTTGTCAGCCGGGCGGTCACGGTTTTCGATGCCGACATGGCTGGCGATCATCAGCTCGCACGGATGCAGGGTGCCCGGCAGCTCTTCGCCAACCTTCAGCGAGGCGCTGAGAATGCCTTCGTTACGGCCGCGGAAGATCGCCAGGGCGCGGTGCGAAGGCGCGGTGCGCAGCAGTTCGTCATGGGCGAAGTAGTCGCGGAATTTGGCGCCTTCCTCTTCCTTGCCGGCCACCAGGCGGGCACTGAGCACGGCCTCCTGCTTGAGGAAGTTACGCAGTTTTTCCAGCAAGCCTGCGTCTTCGGCGAAACGCTCCATGAGGATGTACTTGGCGCCTTCGAGCGCAGCCTTGACGTCGGCCACGCCTTTATCGGCATCGACAAAGCGTGCAGCCTCGGTTTCCGGGCTCAGTTGCGGGTCGTTGAACAGACCGTCGGCCAGCTCGCCAAGGCCGGCCTCCAGGGCAATCTGGCCCTTGGTGCGGCGCTTTTGCTTGTACGGCAGGTAAAGGTCTTCGAGGCGGGTCTTGGTGTCGGCCAGCTTGATGTCGCGGGCCAGTTCTGGGGTCAGTTTGCCCTGCTCCTCGATACTGGCCAGGATGCTTGCACGACGGTCGTCCAACTCGCGCAGGTAGCGCAGGCGCTCATCCAGGTGGCGCAGTTGGGTGTCGTCCAGGCTGCCGGTCACTTCCTTACGGTAGCGGGCGATGAAGGGCACCGTCGAGCCTTCGTCCAACAGGGCCACGGCCGCCTCGACCTGTTGCGGGCGAACGCCCAGTTCCTGGGCGATACGGCTGTTGATGCTGTCCATGAGAACCACCTGACAATATGTGAATACTGGAGGCCGCAGGTGGGCATTCGAGCCCGGCGGCGCTGGGTGAAAGCCGCGCATTATACTCATCACGCCAGGCTTGCGGTGATGGCGCTGAGCCAGCCGGGATCTGCACGGAAGTGGCGCCCCGGGAAAAATCTGCTAACAATGCACACGGCACGCGCCGCAATGGCTACGCCATAATACGCGGCGATATCAGAGGAGTTATTGATGACCAGCACCGCAAATACCGCTGAAGGCGACAAGATTCTCATCGTCGACGACGATCCAGGGCTCAGCAGCCTGCTGGAACGTTTCTTCACCAGCAAGGGCTTTCGCGCCCGTGCGGTGCCCAACGTCGAACAGATGGACCGGCTGCTGGCGCGTGAAGTGTTCAACCTGGTGGTGCTCGACCTGATGCTGCCTGGCGAGGACGGCCTGTCCGCCTGCCGCCGGCTGCGTGCGGCGAACAACCAGATCCCGATCATCATGCTCACCGCCAAAGGCGACGAGCTGAGCCGTATCAAGGGCCTCGAACTGGGCGCCGACGATTACCTGGCCAAGCCATTCAACCCCGACGAGCTGGTAGCCCGAGTCAAGGCAGTACTGCGTCGGCAGGCGCCAAGCGTACCGGGTGCTCCGGGTAGCGAAGACGAGACCGTCACTTTTGGCGACTACGAGCTGTCGCTGGCTACCCGTGAGCTCAAGCGTGGCGAAGAAGTGCACATGCTCACCACCGGTGAGTTCGCCGTGCTCAAGGCGCTGGTCATGCACGCCCGTGAGCCGCTGACCCGCGACAAGCTGATGAACCTGGCCCGTGGCCGTGAGTGGGACGCCCTGGAGCGCTCCATCGACGTGCAGATCTCGCGCTTGCGGCGCATGATCGAGCCGGATCCGTCCAAGCCGCGCTACATCCAGACCGTCTGGGGCGTGGGCTACGTGTTCGTGCCGGATGGAAACGCCGGCAAATGAGCCTGCAGGCTTGCCAGGACGCGGCAGGGCGACCCGAACGGGCCGCCCTGTTTTCGTCTGTGGCCGGCCGGCAACCCTGGCGAGCCCTGCTCGCGGCTGTCTTGCAATAGTTGTCTTCGATGAAAACGCCTCTGTGGTTCCCGCAAAGCTTCTTCGCCCGCACGCTGTGGCTGGTGCTGATCGTCGTCCTGTTCTCCAAGGCGCTGACCTTGGTGTACCTGTTGATGAACGAGGACGTACTGGTCGACCGCCAGTACAGCCATGGTGTGGCACTGACCTTGCGCGCCTACTGGGCGGCCGACGAGGAGAATCGCGACAAGATCGCCGAGGCTGCTGGCTTGATCCGAGTCACCGGCTCCGGTGTGCCGGAAGGCGAGCAGCACTGGCCGTACAGCGAGATCTACCAGCGCCAGATGCAGGCCGAGCTGGGCGAAGACACTGAAGTGCGCCTGCGCGTGCACGCCCCGCCGGCGCTGTGGGTCAATGCCCCGAGCCTGGGGCCGGGCTGGCTCAAGGTGCCGCTGTATCCGCACCCGCTGCGTGGCCAGAAAATCTGGAACGTGCTGGGCTGGTTCCTGGCGATCGGCCTGTTGTCCACAGCCTCCGCCTGGATCTTCGTCCGCCAGCTCAACCAACCGCTCAAGCGCCTGGTGTTTGCCGCGCGTCAGCTGGGGCAGGGGCGTAGCGTACGCTTGCCGATCAGCGACACGCCGAGCGAGATGGCCGAGGTGTACCGCTCGTTCAACCAGATGGCCGAAGACGTCGAACAGGCCGCGCGTGAGCGTGAGTTGATGCTAGCCGGGGTGTCGCATGACCTGCGCACGCCGCTGACACGCCTGCGCTTGTCGCTGTCGCTGATGGCCAACGACAACGACCTGACCGATGACATGGTGCGGGATATCGAGGATATGGACGCCATCCTTGACCAGTTCCTGGCCTTCATCCGCGATGGCCGTGATGAGCCGGTGGAGGAGGTCGACCTGGGAGATCTGGTGCGTGAAGTGGTGGCGCCGTACAACCAGCCGCAGGAACGTGTGCGCCTGTGCCTGGAGCCGATCCCACCCTTCCCGCTGCGCCGGGTTTCACTCAAGCGCATGCTGGGTAACTTGATTGGCAACGCGCTGCATCACGCCGGCAAAGGCGTCGAGGTGGCGGCCTATGTGTCGGGCGACGAGAGTGCGCCGTATGTGGTGCTCAGCGTGCTCGACCGCGGGGCGGGGATCGATGAGTCGGAGCTGGAGACGATCTTCAACCCGTTCATTCGCGGAGACCGGGCGCGTGGCGGCAAGGGCACCGGGCTGGGGTTGGCGATCGTCAAGCGGATCGCGGCCCAGCATGGCGGCAATGTTGAATTGCGCAATCGATCTGGCGGTGGGATCGAGGCGCGGGTGCGTTTGCCGTTGGGGCTGTTGTTGCCGCGTAATGCTGTTTGATCGTTAGCGTCTGTACCGGCCTTATTGCGGGGCAAGCCCGCTCCCACGCCGAAATTTCGTCATGTTGAAAGTTGGCGTGGGAGCGGGCTTGCAACGCGATGAGGCCAGGATCAACAGCATCAGCCTTTGCCTTTGGTCCGGGTTTGATTCGGCCCGCCATTCTTTTCCAGATGCTCGATGATCATCCCAGCCACATCCTTGCTGGTGGTCACCTCGATGCCTTCCAGCCCAGGCGATGAATTCACCTCCATCACCAACGGCCCGTGATTGGAGCGCAGGATATCCACCCCGGCCACGCTCAAGCCCATGACCTTGGCCGCACGGATAGCGGTGATCCGTTCTTCCGGGGTGATCTTGATCAGGCTGGCGACCCCGCCGCGATGCAGGTTGGAGCGAAACTCGCCTGGCTTGGCCTGGCGCTTCATCGAGGCGATCACCTTGTCACCCACCACGAAGCAGCGGATGTCGGCGCCGCCAGCCTCCTTGATGTACTCCTGGACCATGATGTTCTGCTTCAGGCCCATGAACGCCTCGATCACCGATTCTGCCGCCTGGGTCGTCTCGCACAGCACCACGCCGATGCCTTGCGTGCCTTCCAGTACTTTGATCACCAAGGGTGCGCCGTTGACCATCTGGATCAGGTCTGGGATGTCGTCCGGAGAATGGGCAAAGCCGGTGATCGGCAGGCCGATACCCCGGCGCGACAGCAGCTGCAGCGAGCGCAGCTTGTCGCGCGAGCGGGCGATGGCCACCGACTCGTTGAGCGGATACACGCCCATCATCTCGAACTGGCGCAGCACCGCGCAGCCATAGAAGGTCACCGATGCGCCGATGCGAGGGATCACTGCATCGAAACCTTCCAGCGGCTTGCCGCGATAGTGGATCTGCGGCTTGTGGCTGGCGATGTTCATGTAGGCGCGCAGGGTATCGATCACAACCATCTCATGGCCGCGCTGGGTACCGGCTTCGACCAGGCGGCGGGTGGAATACAGACGCGGATTGCGCGACAGCACAGCGATCTTCATGCAGCACCTGTGACAGGGGAAAGGGTGGCCAGGAAGGCCGGTTTGTCTTGCACGTATTTCAAACCTGGGTTGACCACCAGTTGGCCGTGGATCAACGCCTTGGAACCGAGCAGCAAGCGGTAACGCATGGACTTGCGGCAGGCCAGGGTGAATTCGACCTCCCAGACCCGGTCGCCCAGGGCCAGCGCGGTGCGGATCACATAGCGTACCTGGGCCTGGCCATTGGAGCTCTTGATGGTCTTCATGGTCACCAGCGGCGCTTCGCAGCGACGATGGCGCAACTGCACCACGGTACCCAGGTGCGCAGTGAAGCGCACCCATGGCTCACCGTCACGCTCGAATGTTTCCACATCGGTGGCGTGCAGGCTGGAGGTGCTGGCACCGGTGTCGATCTTGGCGCGCAGCCCCGCGACACCGAGGTCGGGCAGGGCGACCCACTCACGCAGGCCGATCACACTCAGATGGTCAAATGTCTTCACTAATCACACCCTGCGGATAAGGTGGTGAACTGTAAGCATCGCGCAGTTTTTTTGCATCCGTCAGTCACGGTAGTACAGTTCCGTGAAAGACAGAATTCGAGGAAATGAGATGGCACAAAAGCCTGAAGACGACGACAAGGTGCGCCTGGACAAATGGCTGTGGGCGGCGCGTTTCTACAAGACCCGTGCCTTGGCCAAGGCCGCCATCGAAAGTGGCAAGGTGCATTGCCGGGGCGAGCGCTGCAAGCCGGGCAAGGAGCCGCGCGTGGGCGATGAGTTCGTTTTGCGCACCGGGTTTGACGAGCGCACTGTGGTGGTCAAGGCACTGTCAGTGGTACGCCGCGGTGCGCCGGAGGCGCAGCTGTTGTATGCCGAGACCGAAGAGAGCATTCGTCGTCGTGAGCAAGCGGCGCAGCAGCGCAAGGATGGGGCGCTGGGCATGACCACCGACGGTCGGCCGAACAAGAAGCAGCGGCGGCAGATTCATCAGCTGCATGGCAGTTTTGATTGAGGAGTGGCTGCTGGGGCTGCTTTGCAGCCCTTCGCGGGCAAGCCCGCTCCCACAGGGACCGCGCCGCTATTGGGCTCAGCGCTGTCATTGTGGGAGCGGGCTTGCCCGCGAAGGGCCGCAAAGCGGCCCCACAATCGATCAGGCGCCGCGCACCACAGCCAACCTGCCGACCCACGGCAATCGCTCAACCACACCGAACAATGGCGCAGTCCAGCGCAGCAGCGCCGCGCTGCCTTTAGCCGCCAACGGCGTATAACAGCTCCAGCCCAACGCCAGCACCGCCATCAGCAATCCGCCGATGTAGTCGTCCTGCCCCCAATGCGCACCGGCCACCAGGCGCGGCAGCATGAACACGCCAGCCAGCCCCCAGATCACCAGTCGTTGCAGCAAACGGCGACTGAACAGGTTCATGAACAGCGCCCAGACCAGCAACACCGAGGCATGGTCACCGGGGAAACTCTTGCTGGAACGGTCTTTAAGCTCCCAATGAGCTTCAAGGTGCGGGTAGAAATCGCTCAGGCGTATGGCATCGCCAAACACCATCGATGGACTATCGTGTTGCCATCCGGATGCATCCACCCACTTGGAAAACAGCGCGCGAATCACCACTAAGAGGATAAGCGTGATCAAAAAGCCAAAAAATGCCTCGCGCACTTGGCTGGCCTTGAACACCCATTCGCCACGGATCAGCAGCGTCAGTAGGATCAGGCCGACGACGATGTCGAACGGTCGCAGGCTGCCGAGGGTCCAGATGTAACGCCAGGCGCTATTGTCAGCCAGCGGCCCATTGAGGCTGTGGAACAGCCACTCGTCGAAAGTCAGGCACAGGATCTGGCCAAATGGCCATAACCAGAAACACAGTAGAGCGATGGGCAGCAGCGTGCAGGCTGCCAAGGGTCCCCAGGACCACTTCGCTTGGAACAGTGGTCGATTGTCCATAAGATACCTCTATTACCAACAGGATATGGAGCGCCTCGTGAGCGCTCTGCATCGGGCCTTTTGTAAGGCCTGTAAACATTTTGACATCATTTTCAGATAGCCAGAACCTATGAGCGATTTTCCAGATACCGATTTCACCCAACGTTTCATCTTCGACGACCGCGACGTGCGCGGCGAAATGGTCGGGCTGGAGCGCAGCTATGCCGAGGTGCTGGCCAAGCATCCCTACCCACGGCCGGTCGCGCAGTTGCTTGGCGAGCTGATGGCCGCCGCTGCCCTGCTGGTCGGCACGCTCAAGTTCGATGGCTTGCTGATTCTTCAGGCGCGCTCCGAAGGGCCGGTGCCGCTGCTGATGATCGAATGCTCCAGCGAGCACGAGATCCGTGGCCTGGCGCGCTATGAGGCGAGCCAAATCGCAGATGATGCGACCCTGGCAGACTTGATGCCCGAAGGCGTGCTCGCCCTGACCATCGACCCGATCAACGGCCAGCGTTACCAGGGCATGGTCGACCTGCATGGCAAGGACCTGTCGGAGTGCTTCACCAATTACTTCGTCATGTCCCAGCAGATCAACACCTGCATTTCCCTTACCGCCGACGGCACTCGCGCCCGTGGCTTGCTGGTGCAGCAACTGCCGGCTGATCGCCACAAAGACAGCGACGAGCGTGACGAGAGCTGGAACCACGTCAAGGCCTTGGCCAACACCGTAAAAGCTGAAGAGCTGCTGGGCCTGGACAACGAAACCGTGCTGCACCGTCTGTATCACGAAGACGCTGTGCGCCTGTTCGATATCCAGCCGCTACAGTTCCGTTGCAGCTGCTCTCGGGAACGTTCCGGCAATGCTCTGGTCAGTCTTGGCCAGGACGACGCCCAGCAGCTGGTGGCCGAACATGGCGGGCAGATCGAGGTGGATTGCCAGTTCTGCAATCAGCGTTATCTGTTCGACGCCGCCGATGTGGCGCAATTGTTTGCCGGTGGCGGCACAGGCGGGGCAGCAGAAACACGTCACTAAAACGTTTAATCGTAGTGAATTCTCCTGTCTAAATGCGATAAACCGCAGTTCTGACAGGAGGGGCCTACTTTTTTTGGGCGTTTCTGGCATAATCCGGCCACTTTTTTCGCTGTAGTAGTTTGAAACAGACAACTACAAAACGTTTGGAGCACTCGGCCTCGGGCCGGATGGGGTATCTCATGACGCAAGCCAACAACACCGTGTACACCGACCTGAGCGTCGATGAGCTGGTAAAAGAAGCGCTGTCCCGCGGTGAAGGCGTGCTGGCCGATACTGGCGCACTGGTCGTGGAAACCGGTCACCGTACCGGCCGTTCGCCAGCGGACCGTTTCATCGTCGACGAACCCAGCACCACTGCGGCAATTGCGTGGGGCCCGATCAACCGCAAGTTCCCGGCCGACAAGTTCGATGCCCTGTGGGCTCGCGTCGAGGCGTTCAACAACGCTCAGGAACACTTCGTTTCCCACGTTCACGTAGGGGCTGCCGAAGATCACTACCTGCCGGTCAAGATGACCACCCAGACTGCCTGGCAGAACCTGTTCGGCCGTTGCCTGTTCATCAACCCTGCCCAGTACAACCCAGCGGGTCGTGATGAGTGGCAGGTGCTGAACGTGGCCAACTTCGAGTGCGTGCCTGAGCGTGACGGCACCAACTCCGACGGCTGCGTGATCATCAACTTCGCCCAGAAGAAGGTGCTGATCGCTGGCATGCGTTACGCCGGTGAAATGAAGAAAGCCATGTTCTCGGTGCAGAACTTCTTGCTGCCGGCCGCCGACGTGCTGCCGATGCACTGCGCTGCCAACATCGGCGAAGCAGGCGATGTGACCCTGTTCTTCGGTCTGTCCGGTACTGGCAAGACCACCCTGTCGGCCGACGAAAGCCGTTACCTGATCGGTGACGACGAGCACGGTTGGGGCGAAGGCGTTGTCTTCAACATCGAAGGCGGCTGCTACGCCAAGTGCATCGACCTGTCCGAGAAGAACGAGCCGGTCATCTGGAAAGCCATCAAGCACGGCGCCGTGCTGGAAAACGTCGTTATCGACGATGCCAAGCACGCCGACTACACCGATGTCAGCCTGACCCAGAACAGCCGCGCCGCCTACCCGCTGGAGCACGTTGCCAAGCGCTCCGAGCACAACCTGGGCGGCGAGCCGAATGCGGTCATCTTCCTGACCTGCGACCTGACCGGCGTACTGCCGCCAGTGTCGATCCTGAACAACGAGCAGGCGGCCTACCATTTCCTGTCCGGTTACACCGCGCTGGTCGGTTCGACCGAAATGGGTTCGGGCGGCGGCATCAAGTCGACCTTCTCCACCTGCTTCGGCGCACCGTTCTTCCCGCGTCCGGCTGGCGAATACGCTGAGCTGCTGATCAAGCGCATCAAGGGCTTCAACTCCAAGGTCTACCTGGTCAACACCGGCTGGACCGGCGGTGGCTACGGCGTTGGCAAGCGTTTCAGCATCCCGACCACCCGTGCAGTGATCGCAGCGATCCAGAGCGGCGCGTTGGTAGGTACCGAGACCGAGCACCTGGACATCATCAACCTGGACGTGCCTAAGGCTGTTCCAGGCGTCGAGACCAACCTGCTCAACCCACGCACCAACTGGGAAGACAAGGCGGCCTACGACGAAGCAGCTAAAGGCCTGGCCAAGCTGTTCATCGAGAACTTCAAGAAGTTCGAGGTTTCCGACGCCATCAAGGCGGCTGGCCCACAGCTGTAAGCTGTAGCTAGCTTGGAATGAAAAAGCCGCCCTTTGGGGCGGTTTTTTCGTTCATGGGACATGGTTTATGGCCACAGCCGTCGCGCATGAATGATGCGTAAGATCTCTACGCTGTCCTGCAAGATGCGGTAGACCATCACGTAGTTTGGCCGAATCACGATTTCCCGGGTGCCTGGATACCGACCTTGTTTATAAATGCGGGGGTTCTGGGCTGCTCTTCTTGCCTTGTCTCTGAAGTCTTCGTCTAACGCAATGGCGGCGTCAGGGTTATCGTCAGCGATGGCATCCATGATTCGCAAGCGGTCTTTCTGAGCGTTGGTGTGCCAAAGCAAATGCATCAACGGGTTTTACCCTTCAACGCGAGGCGGCGCGCGGCGAATTCTTTTTCTATTTGTTCATCATCCATCGCAGGGGTTGGGTCGTTCAGGCTTGCCTCGACTTGTTCGATAAACCAGGCGTCATATGCGGCGGCCTGATGTGCACGCTTCAGGGCCGATGCACGATCAGGTCGTTGATAGGTGCTCATTTGAAGTGGGTCGTAGGTCGAGCTATCCACCTGGAAGTGGTCGATGCCTAGTTCGTGCAGGTAGCTGACCAAGGTTTCAAGCTTCTTGAACAGCCGGGTGTTGCCGCTTCGTTGCGCCGTCAGGACATGTTCGTCATGGTTGATATTGACCTGTATGGCCCAGCCGCCAGGCTGCCCCACAATGTGGGTTCCATTGATACGTCCGGTTTCAGCCATGCGCCTAAGGTCGGCGTGATCGAGTTGATGGGTCGGCACGGGTGTATGTCTCGGTTTCATCGGGATGCACCATGCTATGCAATCTACAGTTGATTGCGACTATATGACTTCCTAACTCTTTGTGGGAAGCTTCTCTCTCATGTAACCAACATTTGTGGTATTCCATGACCGAATCTCCCCAGCGCACCGACTTCAGCCATTTCCACCCCATCCTCACCCGCCCGCAAGACAACGACCTCAACGGTCATATCGCCGGTGCCACGGTGCACGGCTTCTTCGAAACCGCGATCCAGGCATTTCTCGTCGAACAGGCCGAGCTTGACCTGCGCGAAGGTGCGCTGGCCGGCTTTGTGATCAGCTCGGCGGCAGAATTCTACGCATTGCCTGCCTTCCCCGACGTACTCGAAGTGGGCCTGGGCGTCACCCGCCTGGGTGGCAGCACAGTGGAGTACCGATTGGCGTTGTTCCGTCCCGGAGAGCCGGATGCCTGTGCGGCAGGCACATTGGTGCAGGTGTTCGTCGAACGCGCCTCTGGCGAGCCGGTGGCACTGCCAGAAACGCTGCAGATCATCCTCGCAGGCCTGCAGCTCAATCGTTGAGACGGATGATGCCCTCGCGCACGGCAAACAGCACCAGGCCGGCGACGTCATGAATCTGTAGGCGATGCATGATTTGTGAGCGATGAGCTTCTACAGTCTTCACGCTCAGGCCCAGGCCTTCGGCTATCGAGCGGGTGGTTTCGCCACGGGCGATCAGTCGCAGGATTTCCAGCTGGCGGGTGGTTAGCGGTGCAGACAGGGTGGCAGCGCTCCGCTTGCGGCTATGTCTGAGGGCCTGGCCGATGACCATCGGCAAGACGCTCGAAGACAGGTACTGGCCGCCTTGGCGCAGGGTCAGCAGCGCCTGCTCCAACTCGGCCACCGTGGCGTTCTTGAGCAAAAAGCCGTGGGCGCCCAGCTGTAGGCAGCTCAACACATGCTCCAGTTCCGAGCGCGGCGAGAGCATCAGCACGCGGCTGGTGGGGGCGCGAATGAACAGTTCTTGCAGCGCCTGCTGGCCGTCCAACTCGCCACTCATGTCCAGTACGACCACGTGCGGCTTGAGCTTTTCGGCCAGGGCCACGGCGTTCATCGCATCGCCGGTATCGGCAACCACGGCATATTGTTTTTTCTGTTCGAGCAGGGCGCGCAGGCCTGCGCGGAACAGCGGCGAGTCATCGGCAAGCAGTATTCGACAAGGCATGGATCAGGGCCTGTTTCGCAAGAGAAGAGGGGCGGCATGCCTGCTCGATCCACAAGCGCCCAGCCGCACGGGGCGCGTTCAGTCCCTGTCTGCCGATCACTGCGGCAGTGCTGCTCATCATAGGCGCGCGAACACCGAGGGCAGTAGTGGCCGCAAGGGTAGGTCGAGGTCGTGGATGCTTTCGCTGTGGCCGATCATCAACAGACCGCCTGGGGTCAGATGCTCGACCACACGCTGCAGCACGTCGAGCTTGTACCGGGGGGCAAAGCTTGAGAGCAGGTTGCGCAGCAAGATCACATCGAAGCGGCCCAGGTGCGTGGGAAACGGCTCGATCAAGTTGATCGTCTCGAACATCACCTGCGCGCGTAAAGCTGGGGCGATGCGCAGGCGTCCGGCCATTTCGCCGACACCGCACAGGCAATGCCGGCTCAGCCAGCCTTCGGGAAAATAGCGCGCCTGGCTGACGTCATAGATGCCCGCGCGCGCCTGCTCCAGCAAGGCTGCGTCGCGATCACTGGCAAGCACCTGCCAGCCAGCGCCAGGGTGCTGCTCGGCGGCCACCATGGCCAGGCTCCAGGCTTCTTCGCCGCTCGCGCAGGCGGCGCTCCACAGCCGGGGCGGGTGAGCGAGCTCGGCCAGCCAATGGTTGAGGAACTCGAAGTGTCGGTGCTCACGGAAGAAATAACTGTCGCAGGGCACCAGCAGGCTCAGCAAGTGCCTGTATTCGCTATCGTCCTGAGCGTTGCCTAGCAGCGCCAGGTAGGCGTCGAAGTCGGACAGTTGATGCAGCTTCAGGCGCTTGTGCAGGCGCGCCGCGACCACCGCGCGACGGTCATCGGCCAAGTGCACGCCGCTGGCCTGTTCGACCAGTAGACGGATCTGTTGGTAATTGGCTTGATCGAGCAGTGGCGGGCGGGAGCGGCTGGGCATGGCTCAGCTGGCCCAGGTCGTGATCTGACCTATGGTATCGACGATGATCGTGCGCATTCCCCGCGTCCTGTGCGTAATTATTCAATAAGGGATGATAGCTAGTGGCACCTTGCCTCCATATCGGGGCCACCCTTAATCCTGTTGTGCGCGGGACAAATGAAAAGGCCCCGCCGATAGGGGCAGGGCCTTAGGTGCCTGGCTTAGGGTTGCACGCCTGAGCCGTCAGGCATCAGTGACGCCAGTGGCGTTTGTGCTTGTTCTTGCGATGGCCGTAGTGGTGGCCGCGGTCGTAGTGACGACGGTCGTCGTCGTAGCCACGGCGGTAGCGGCGTTCATGGCGCTCGTCTTCATCGGCCTTGTTGCCCATGTAGTTACCCAGGGCGCCACCTGCACCGCCGCCAGCGGCTGCACCGATGTAGCTACCGTTGGTGCCGCCGACGCTGCGGCCGAGTACGTTACCGCCAGCCGCGCCCAGGGCGCCGCCGATTGCTGCTTCGCCGCGCTGGCGTTTGTCGGCACCGACCGCACTACCGGCCGCACCGCCCAGGCCTGCGCCGATGGCGCCACCGGTGCTGCCACCGATTTGCTGGCCGACCACTGAGCCGAGTACCCCACCCAGTGCGCCGCCAATACCGGCTTCGGTGGTGCCGCCCGCCATGGCAACGCCGCTGAGCAGGCCAAGAGACAACAACAGAATCGAGGAGTACTTCTTCATCAAGAGAGCCTCATAGGGATGACGAGGGCGAATTTGAGGCTCGGCAGGGCGTCTGGCAATCGAAATCCGACGAGTAACACGAGTTGTACACAATTCTCTAAGTTACTGTTTTTTCGGTGAAACTTTCTCGATTTTCGGCGGTCATAGGTTACTTGAGACAAAGCCCTGGCCATTGCGGACAGGGCTTTTTTTTGGCTTTTTCGCAGGTTTGAGGGCAGGTCCGCTTCGGGTGGATGTTCTGACCCTATCGCTGTCTTAGATGATGCGCCCGCTATCGCCAGCACGCTCAAGCTTGATGGCGACGAATTTCGAGGTCGGTGTATGGCTACCGTCGCCGATGCTCTCCAGCGGCACCAGCGGGTTCACTTCTGGATAGTAAGCCGCTGCCTGGCCTGCCGGGATGTCATAGGCCAACAGCGTGAAGCCCTGCACCCGACGTTCAAGCCCATCGTCCCACAGCGAGACGATATCCACCTTCTGCCCCGGCGCGAAGCCAAGGCGAATGATGTCGGCCTCATTGACGAACAGCACATCGCGCTGCGCTTTGACGCCGCGATAGCGATCGTCCAAGCCATAGATGGTGGTGTTGTACTGATCATGCGAGCGCATCGATTGCATGATCAGGTCTGGTAGCTGGCCGCTGGCGCGCACGCGTGGGTCGAGCAAGCTGTCGGGCAACAGGTTGGCCTTGAAGTTGGCTCGCTTGGTCGCGGTTTGCCATTGGCGGCTGCCAGCGCTGTTGCCCAGGTAGAAACCACCAGGATGGCGCAGGCGTTGGTTGAAATTGGCAAAGCCTGGAATGGTGTCGGCGATCAGCTCGCGAATGCGGTCGTAGTCGGCTACCAACCAGTTCCAGTCGACCGGCTGCTTGCCCAGCGTGGCGGCAGCGATACCGGCGACCACCGAAGGCTCCGAGCGCATCTGTTTTGACAGTGGGTGCAGCTGGCCATTGGAGGCATGCACCATGCTGAACGAATCTTCCACCGTCACCGCTTGCGGGCCTTCGGCTTGCAGGTCGATATCGGTACGCCCCAGGCATGGCAGGATCAGTGCCTGCTTGCCATGGACCAAATGGCTGCGGTTGAGCTTGGTGCTGATGTGCACGGTCAGCTCGCAATTGCGCAGGGCGCGAGCCGTACGCTCGCTGTCCGGGGTGGCTTGGGCGAAGTTACCGCCCAGGCCGATGAAGACCTTGGCTCGACCTTCGAGCATGGCGTGGATCGCCTCGACCGTGTTGTGGCCGTTGTGGCGCGGCACGGCGAAGTCGAAGCGCTTTTGCAGGGCATCGAGCAGCAATGCCGGTGGCCGCTCGTTGATGCCCATGGTGCGGTCGCCCTGCACGTTGCTGTGGCCACGCACCGGGCACAAACCTGCACCTGGCAGGCCAATGTTGCCGCGCAGCAGCATCAGGTTGACGATTTCCTGGATGGTCGGCACCGAGTGACGGTGCTGGGTGATGCCCATCGCCCAGCACATGATCACCCGCTTGCCTTTGCAGTACATGCGCGCCGCTTGTTCGATCTCGGCCAAGGTCAGGCCAGATTGGGCCTGCAATTGCTCCCAGGGGG
This sequence comes from Pseudomonas urmiensis, assembly GCF_014268815.2. Taxonomy (NCBI): domain Bacteria; kingdom Pseudomonadati; phylum Pseudomonadota; class Gammaproteobacteria; order Pseudomonadales; family Pseudomonadaceae; genus Pseudomonas; species Pseudomonas urmiensis. Next base: position 4,714,700 of record NZ_JABWRE020000001.1, on the reverse strand, counting down.
TGGCATCGACCACGGCCAGGTATTCATTGATGCCGTGGCCATGTTCAGCGATGAACACATGATCGAAAATCGCTGGTTCACCCTTGGCCTGGGCCTCGCGCTCCCACTGCAAGAGGAACTTGGCCATGCCGCGCAGCAGCGCCATGTCGCCTCCCAGGGCTGGGCGGAAATAGGCGGTGTTGGTAGGCCGGTCGCTGTTGGTGAGCATCTCCAGCGGGTTCTGCGGGTGCTGGAAGCGCTCCAGGCCACGTTCCTTGAGCGGGTTGACGCAGACCACCTGGGCACCGCGCTTTACCGCATCGCGCAGCGGATCGAGCATGCGCGGGTGGTTGGTACCCGGGTTCTGGCCCCAGACGAAGATCGCGTCGGCGTGCTCGAAATCATCGAACGTCACCGTGCCTTTGCCGACCCCGACGCTCTGGCCCAAGGCGACCCCGCTGGCCTCGTGACACATGTTCGAGCAGTCAGGGAAGTTGTTGGTGCCATAGGCGCGGACGAACAGCTGATAGAGGAACGCCGCCTCATTGCTGGCCCGGCCGGAGGTGTAGAACTCGGCTTGGTCGGGGGTGGCCAGGTTGTTCAGATGGCGGGCGATCAAGGCGAACGCGCTGTCCCAGTCGATCGGCTGGTAGCGGTCGCTGGCTGGGTCATAGACCATCGGCTCGGTGAGCCTGCCCTGGTACTCCAGCCAGTAGTCGCTCTGCTCGAGCAACGAAGTGACGCTATGCCGGGCGAAGAACGCCGCATCGACGCGGCGCTTTGTAGCTTCCCAGTTGACTGCCTTGGCGCCGTTCTCGCAGAACTTGACCATGCCGCTTTCCGGCGAGTCGCCCCAGGCGCAGCCCGGGCAGTCGAAGCCGCCGTTCTGGTTGGTCTTGAGCAGCGCGCGGATGTTCTTCAGCGCGTTGTCGCTGGCGACCCAGGCCTTGGCCACGCTGCGCAAGGCGCCCCAGCCTCCGGCGGCGCCGTGGTAGGGCTTGTAGCGGGGAGTGATTTGTTCTTGTGGGAGTTGCTGATGCGAGGTCACGTCTACGACTACTCCGCCACAGGGCTGAACACCCGTGGTGCACTGTGTTTAGGCAGGTGAATAAGATTGAGGTTGTGCTTGCGCGCCCATTGCAGGGCAAGACCGGTGGGCGCCGACAGGCTGACCAGGGTTTGAATGCCCGCGCGCAGGACCTTCTGGATCAACTCCAGGCTGCAGCGGCTGGTAACGATGGCCAGGCCGCCGCGGGTATCGATCTGCTGGCGCAGCAGGGCGCCGATCAGCTTGTCCAGGGCGTTGTGCCGGCCGATATCCTCACGGCCCATCAACAGCTCGCCGTTGCTGTCCATGTACAGCGCGGCGTGCACCGCGCCGCAGTGCTGGCCCAGCGGCTGGAATTGGTCGATGCGTTGCCGCAGGTCCTTCAGCCAATGGGCGGGTGGCAGCGGTGCCCCAGGCAGTTTGTCGAGCTCTGGCAGCGCCTGCTCCAAGGCTTCGACACCGCACAGGCCGCAGCCGCTGGTGCCGGCCAACTGGCGGCGCTGGTTCTTCAGGTTCCAGAAGGCGCGGCTGGAGATCTCCAGGTCGGCATACAACGCCGAGCCTGAGCCTGAGAACTTCATGTCATAGATTTCCGCCGTGCCCTCGACGATCCCGCTGCCGACGCTAAAGCCGACCGCGAAGTCTTCCATATCGGTAGGGCTGACCAGCATCACGGCCTGATTGAGGCCGTTATAGGCGATGGCCAAGGCGACTTCCTCGGCGAGCGGCGTGCTGGCGCGCGCGTCATCGCTAAGCTGGAGATAGTCGTAGGTATTGCTGGCGGCAGGCAGGGACAAAGGCGTGGACGCCGAGCAGACCGGAGGTTTGCTGTTCATCAGGGCGGATCACTGGCAGCTTTTTACCAGCACAAGCCTAGGCCCGTGGGCTGGCGCCGTCTAATCGCTAGGGTCTATGCCTTGATAGAGCGCGTCGATGGGTCGCAGCAGGGCGAGGTTGGCAAACCTGGCCTAGACTCGTGCTTCCGAGGATTCATCAACAAGGAGCGCGTCATGAGCCTGTTCAGTTTCGTCAAGGAAGCCGGCGAGAAGTTGATCGACCTGCTGACCCCTGGCAATGCCAATGCCGAAGAGCAACTCAAAGAGCATGTAAGCAAGGTCGGCCTGGGTAATCCGAACATCACCGCCACTGTAGAGGGCGACAAGATCATTCTCAAGGGCGAGGTGGCCAGCCAGGAGGAGAAAGAAAAGATCATTCTCGCAGCGGGCAACATCAGTGGTGTGGCCAGCGTCGATGACCAGATCACCGTAACCGGGCCGATTGCCCAGGCGGCGAAGTTCGTCACGGTCGAGAAGGGCGACACCCTGAGCGCTATTTCCAAACGGGTGTATGGCGACCCGAACAAGTACCAGAAGATCTTCGAAGCCAACAAGCCGTTGCTGTCGCATCCGGACAAGATTTATCCGGGGCAGGTGCTGCGGATTCCGGATTGAAGGCTATTCATCAATTGATTTAACCCCTTCGCGGGGCCCAGCAGTTCTGTAGGAGCGGGTTTACCCGCGAAGAGGCCAGTGCGATCAAGCGCTATGTACGGGCGAGGGCTGCGCCCTTGTTCGCGGGCAAGCCCGCTCCCACAGGATCCTGTTCAATCCATGAAAGTCTGTTTCGCTTACTCGATCCCCACCAGCAACTCCCGATAATCCTCAACCGCCGCGAACTCCTGGGTATCACGCGGCGCTGCCTTGCTGTCCGGCTGGCGCACCGCTAGCAGGTGCCTCACGCCAAAGCGCTGCGCGCTACGCAGGATCGCCAGGGTGTCGTCGATAAAGAGGCTGCGCGCAGGCTCAAAGCCGATATCCGCCTGCAATGCGTCCCAGAACTGTGGGCTCTCCTTGGGATAGCCATAATCATGCGAGCTGATCAGCCGCTCGAAATACGGCGCCAGCTCGACGCGCTCCAGCTTCAGCGACAGCGAATCGCGATGGGCATTGGTGATCATCACCACCCGCTTGCCCGCCTTGCGCAGGCCGGCCAGGAAGGTGTCGGCGTCCGGTCGCAGGGCGATCAGTTCAGCGATTTCCTGCTTCAATTGGCGAATCGGTAACTTCAGCTCGCGGCTCCAGAAGTCCAGGCAGTACCAGTTGAGCGTACCGGCATTACGCTCGAACAGCGGCTGTAGCTCCATTTCCGCCATTGCCCGGCTCACGCCATGCAGCTCGGCGTAGCGCTGGGGCAGGTGCTGCAGCCAGAATTGATTGTCGTAATGCAGGTCGAGCAGGGTGCCATCCATGTCCAGCAGGACGGTATCGATATCGGACCATTGAATTTGCGGCATGGGAAACTCTCGATCAGTCGGCAAGCCACGGTATAGTAACCCGTTCACGCCAAGGAGCCGCCCCATGCGCCAGAAACCCACCGTCCTCAGCCGCGAAATCGTCGCCAGTAGCCGCCTGTTCCGGGTCGAAGCGGTACAGCTGCGCTTCTCCAACGGCACCGAGCGGACCTACGAACGGCTGGTCGGGCGGGGGAATGGCTACGGCGCGGTGATGATCGTGGCGATGCTCGATGCCGAGCATGCGGTGCTGGTCGAAGAATACTGCGGCGGCACCGACGAGTATGAGCTGTCGCTGCCCAAAGGCCTGATCGAACCGGGCGAGGATGTGCTGGCCGCAGCCAACCGTGAGCTCAAGGAAGAAGCCGGTTTCGGCGCACGCCAGCTGGAACATCTGACCGAGTTGTCGCTCTCGCCCGGCTACATGAGCCAAAAGATCCAGGTGGTGTTGGCCACCGACCTCTATGAAGAACGCCTGGAAGGCGATGAGCCTGAGCCGATGCGGGTCGACAAGGTCAACTTGCGCGAGCTGTCGGCCTTGGCCATGCATCCGCAATTCACTGAAGGTCGAGCCTTGGCAGCGCTGTACCTGGTGCGTGACATGCTGACTCAACGCGGGCTGCTCAGCGCATGAACGACCAACAGCTGATGCACGAAGTGGTGAAGCTCGCCCTGGTTGCCGGCGAGGCGATCTTGCCGTACTGGCGCGCAGACGTGGCGGTCACCGCCAAAGCCGACGATTCACCGGTCACCGCAGCTGACTTGGCCGCTCACCGGGTCATCGCCGACGGTCTGCAAGCGTTGGCGCCTGAGATCCCGGTGCTGTCCGAGGAAGATTGTGAGATCTCCCTGGCCGAGCGGCAAAGCTGGAGCCGCTGGTGGCTGGTCGATCCGTTGGATGGCACCAAGGAATTCATCGCCGGCAGTGAAGAGTTCACCGTCAACATCGCCCTGATCGACAACGGTGAAGTGGTGTTCGGTGTGGTGGCGATGCCGACCAATGGCCGCTGCTACTTCGGCGGTCGTGAGCTGGGCGCCTGGCGCGTTGATCGAGGCGCTCACGCCGAACGGATCCGGGTGCGCAACACGCCGCCAGCCGATGGCCAGTTCACCGTGGTCGCCAGCCGCCGCCATTCCAGCCCTCAGCAGGAAGCCTTGCTTGCCGGCCTGAGTGGTGCCTTGGGCGAGTTGGCACTGGCCAATATCGGCAGCTCGCTGAAGTTCTGCCTGCTGGCCGAAGGCGCCGCCGATTGCTATCCGCGCCTGGCACCGACCTCGCAGTGGGACACCGCGGCCGCCCAGGGCGTGCTGGAAGGAGCAGGCGGCGAGGTGATCGGCCTGGACGCCCAGCCGTTTCGCTATCCACCGCGTGAATCGTTGCTCAATCCGTTCTTCCTCGCCCTGCCCAGCGCCGCGCAGTGGCGCCAGGCGTTGATCCAGCTCGCCTCAGCGATGTAGCACGTACTGCCCGCTGAAGTTGACCGCGGGCTCGTCGCTGCCACTGTTGCTCACCACCGTTGCCAGCGTCAGGCGGGCGCGGCCACGGCGCTGGTACATCGTCACGAAACGCTGCCAGGTGCTGTCGTCCGGCGCCTGGCAGCGGGCGACCGCCGCGCCGGTGACCGGCAGTGGATAACTGATCTGCCCCTCCTGAATGACGATATGCCCATCGTCGATGCCGGCCTCGCGCAAGCGCAGGTGTAGCCAGCCCCAGCCCACCAGCACCGCCGCGCAGTACAGGCTGCCGCCAAACATGGTGCTCTTGTGGTTGACGTTGGCTTCCAGCGGCAGTTGCAGCTGCAAGCAGTGGTCTTGCCAGCTGAGCACTTGCAGGCCCATTTCGCGGGTCAGCGGGATGTCGCTGTGCAACACCCCTTGCAGGTATTGGCTGTCGCTGCTCATGGGCGGTTGTCCTCGTGGTCGTCAGGCCCGCTGCCATTGCTGTCGGCAAAGCTCAGGCCGTGCTTGCGCAGTTTGTCGTGCAGGGTTTTACGGGGGATGCCCAGCGCTTCGGCGAGGCTGCGCATGGAGCTGTGTGGCTGGGTCAGCTCAGCGGCGATCAGCGAGCGCTCGAACTGCTCGACCTGTTCGCTGAGGTTGCCGCTGAGCACGGGCGCAGCCACCTGCGGGGCAGCCGCCACCTGACCATCGAGCGCCAGCTCCAGGCCCAAGGCGAAACGTTCGGCGGCGTTTTGCAGCTCACGCACGTTGCCTGGCCAGTCGTGACGCAGCAGCACCGCGCGTTGCGCCGGTTGCAGGGTGTGCGGCGGCAGGCCGTGGCGCTGGCTGGCGGCATCGGCGAAATGCTGGAACAGCACCAGGATGTCGTCGCCGCGCTCGCGCAGGGCCGGGATGCGCAGCGGGGCGACATTCAGGCGGTAGTACAAGTCGGCGCGAAAACGCCCTTGATCGGCAGCCTGGCGCAGGTCTTCCTTGGTCGCGGCGATGATGCGGATATCCAGCGGGATCAGCTGATTGCCACCCAGGCGCTCGACCACCCGCTCCTGCAACAGGCGCAGCAGCTTGACCTGCACGTCCAGGCTCATGCTCTCGATCTCGTCGAGGAACAAGGTGCCGCCGTTGGCGAATTCGAACTTGCCGATGCGGCGCTTCTGCGCGCCAGTGAAGGCGCCGGGCTCATGGCCGAACAGCTCGCTCTCGACCACCGATTCGGCCAGGGCGCCGGCGTTGATCGCCACGAACGGGCCGTCACGGCGGCTGGACAGGTCGTGCAGGGCACGGGCCACCACCTCTTTGCCGGCGCCGGTTTCGCCGAGGATCAGCACGTCGGCGCGGGTCGCGGCCAGGGCACCGATCTGCTCGCGCAGACGCTGCATGGCCGGCGACTGGCCGAGCAGGCGGGTGGACAGCTCGTGGCGGTCGCTCAAGGCCAGGCGCAGGCTGCGGTTGTCCAGCACCAGCCGGCGCAGGGCCAGGGCGCGGCGCACGCTGTCGAGCAGGGCGTCGCTGGCGAAGGGTTTTTCCAGGAAGTCATAGGCCCCCGCGCGCATCGCCTGCACCGCCAGCGGCACGTCGCCGTGACCGGTGATCAGCAACACCGGCAACTCGTGGTCACGCCCGCGCAGGTGTTCCAGCAGTTGCAGGCCATCGATGCCGGGCATGCGGATATCGCTGACCACCACGCCGGGCCAGTCCGCCTCGATGCGTTCGGCCAGGCCTTGGGCGTCGGCCAGGGTCACCACCTTGAGCCCAGCCAGGTCCAGCGTCTGGCCCAGCGCCTGGCGCAGGTGCGGGTCGTCGTCGACCAGGATCACCTGGGTACGGCTGTCGATCAATGTCTCGGACGTCATGCCGAGGGGTCCTCCGAAGTGGGCAAGGTCGCGCCGGGCTTGGCGACGCGCATCTGCAATGTGAGCAGGGCGCCACCTTCCGGGTGGTTGCCGAGCAGCAGTTCGCCGCCCAGGGTGCGCATCAGGCTTTCGCAGATGGCCAGCCCCAGGCCCAAGCCCTGGGTACGGGTCTTGGTGGTGAAGAACGGCTCTTTGGCGTGCTCCAGGGCTTGGCGGGTAAAGCCAGGGCCATTGTCGCGAATGTACAGGTAGACGTACTCATCGCGCCGCTCGGCACTCAGCCACAGCCGGCGCGGGTTGGCTTTTTCGGTGAGCGCGTCGAGGGCGTTGGCCAGCAGGTTGCCGAGCACCTGGCGCAGGCGGGTTTCGCCGGCCTGGACCCACAACGGCGCATCGGGCAAGTCGCGGATCAGTTCCACCGCCATCGCTCTGCGACGCTTGGCCAGCAGGGCCAGGGCGTCATCCAGGGCTGGCTGCAAGGCCACGCTCTCGGGGGCATGGCGATCGCGGCGGGCGAAGGCGCGTAGGTGGGCGATGATCGAGGCCATGCGTCCGGTCAGCTCGCCGATCAGCTTGAGGTTGCCGCGAGCATCCTCGGTGCGCTCGTGGTCAAGCAGGATCTCCGCGTTTTCGGCATAGCTGCGGATCGCCGCCAGCGGCTGGTTGAGCTCGTGACTGATGCTTGCCGACATGGTGCCGAGCACCGACAGCTTGCCCGCCTGGACCAGTTCGTCCTGGGCGCGCACCAGCTCCTGCTGGGCATTTTCGCGTTCCAGCACGGCGCTCTTGAGCCGGGTATTGAGCCCTTCAAGGTCGGCCGTACGCTCGGCCACGCGCTTTTCCAATTGCTGGCGGCCCCGGGCTTCGAAGTCGATGCGGTCGATGTAGTGGCGCCGCCGCTGCATCACCAGGCCCGTCAGCAGAATCAGTACCAACAACGCGCCGCCACCGATGGCCATGACCGTCTGCACCGAGCGATCGATGAGGATGTGAGGCGCGAGGATGCTCACCTGCCAACCGGTTTCCTTGATGTCGCGGGTCTGGATCAGCCAGGCATCCGGGTTGAGGTTCAGCGGCTGTGGGGCCTGGGTCGGATAAGGCTGGATGGCGAGCATGGCGGCCCGTTCGGCTTCGGTCAGGGCGCGGGTGGCACGGAAGCGCCAGTCGGGGCGCGAGGTCAGTACCACCACGCCGTTCTGGTCGGTCAGCAACAGTTGTTCGGGGGTGCGCCCCCACAGCGTTTCGGTGTGGTCCAGGTCGACTTTCACCACCAGCACGCCGATCACCTTGTCGCGATCATGCACGGCGGCTGCGAAGAAGTAGCCACGCTTGGCCGAGGTCGTGCCCTGGCCGAAGAAGCGCCCCAGGCGGCCCTCCATCGCTTCGATGAAGTACGGACGGAAGGCGAAATTACGCCCCAGGAAGCTGTCGTGCTTGTCCCAGTTGGAGGCGGCCAGGGTGTTGCCGCTGACGTCCATCAGGTACATCACCTCGGCGCCGGTCTGCTGGGTGATGCCCTTGAGCAGGCGGTTGGCGTTGGTCACCGCCTCCAGCTTGAACGGATCGGCCAGCACCTGGCGCAGCGCCGGCAGGTCGCCGAGGATCTGCGGCAAGGTCTCGTAGCGGTGCAGGGTGCCTAGCAGGTTGGCCACGTAGAGGTCGAGGGTCTGACGATTCTGCGAGGCCAGTTCGTCCTGGTAGTAGCGCTCGGCCAGGTGATGCAGCGGCCAGAGCAGCGGTGCCAGGCACACGGCAAGTATCGCCAGGCTGCGCCAGCGGGGGCGTCGAGGTGGGGTGGAAATCTGCATCATCGCCAGTCATGCCAGAAGAGTCTGCGGCAATTATGCGCTACTTGGGGCCTTCCTTGGGCGCTCGCGGATTGTGCGGGTTCAGGTGCTCCGTCGTCTTTACGCACACGCCTCTTGAATATCGCCCGCAGCAGTGGCGATATAAGCGACAAAAAAACCGAGGTCACTTGCACATGCCCCTCAGCACCCTGATTCAACGTTCCAGCCAGCCCAGTCCTTCGCTGAGCGAAGCCCAGGCGCATGCCTTGCTGAGGGCGCACTACGACCTTGAGGGCAGCCTGCAATCATTGGGTAGCCAGCAGGACCTGAATTTCCGCGTCGACAGCGGTCACGCACGCTACGTGCTCAAGGTGTGCCATGGCAGTTATGCCGAGGTCGAGTTGCAGGCCCAGCATGCCGCCCTGGCCTACCTGGGTGAGCAGGGCTTGCCGGTGCCGGTGGTGCGTCCCGCGCGCAATGGTTCAGCCTTGCTGGCGCTGGACAGCGAAGGCCAACCGCTGCGCGTGCGCCTGCTCGACTACATCGAAGGCCAGCCGTTGACCCGCCTCAAGCACCTGCCAGCCAGGCTGATGGCCGAGCTCGGCGCACTCTGTGCCCGGGTCGACCAGGCCCTGGCCGACTTCGACCATCCGGGGCTTGAGCGCACCTTGCAGTGGGACCCGCGCCATGCCCAGGCACTGATCGCGCATCTGCTGCCAGTGTTGCGTGATGAAACCCGCCGCGAGCAGGTCGCACGGGTGGCGAGTGAAGCCGGGCAAACCTTGGCAACCCTGGTCGATCAACTGCCGACCCAGGCCGTGCATCTGGATATCACCGACGACAACGTGGTCTGGAGCCGCGACGCCCAGCGCCAATGGCAGTTGCAAGGAGTGATCGATTTCGGCGACCTGCTGCGTACCTGGCGCATTGCCGATCTATCGGTGACCTGTGCGGCGTTGCTGCACCATGCCGAGGGCGATCCGCTGCGCATCCTGCCAGCGGTCAGCGCTTATCAGGCGGTCAATCCGCTCAGTGATGCAGAGTTGCGTGCCCTCTGGCCTCTGGTACGGATGCGCGCCGCGGTGTTGGTGCTGAGCAGTGAACAGCAGTTGGCGGTCGATCCGGACAACCAGTACACCCGCGACAACATCGCCCATGAATGGCAAATCTTCGACACCGCCAATGCTGTGCCCGCGGCGCTGATGGAAGCGGCGATTGTGCAAGCCGCCGGTCGCCAGTTGCCGCCCGTGCAGCTATCTGGCTGCGCGCCTTTGCTGCCGGAGCTGGCAGGTCAGGCGGTGACCAGGGTCGATCTTGGCGTGCTCAGCCCGCATTGCGAGGCGGGTAACTGGGAGCATGCCGGCTTTGACCAGGCCGTACTGGCCGCGCAGCTCGGCGCTGCATGCAGCCTGCATGGCCAGTATCGCTTGTCGCAGACCCATATCGATCGGCCGGACGAGCCCGCCACCTGCGCACTCGGCGTGGAGTTGAAAGTGCCAGCTGGCAGTGTGGTGCAAGCCCCGCAGGACGGCATCTGGCAGCGCACTGGCGAGGGTCGTGGACGCTTGCGCACGGCCGATTGGAGTCTGTGGCTCAAGGGCCTGGAAGACACCCCGGCCGATGGTCAGGCTGTGACCCAGGGGCAGACGCTGGGTACGGCTTGTGGCTTTTTGAGTGTGCAGCTGTGTCGCGACCATGCGCTGCAGCCGCCGTTCTTCGCCAAGCCGTCCGCAGCCGCCGCCTGGTTGGCCCTGTGCCCGTCGCCGCAGCCTTTGCTCGGCTTTGCCTGCGATGCCGAGCCATTGCCCGACGCCCAAGCGCTGCTGGCCCGTCGCGACGCCAGCTTTGCTCGCTCGCAGAAGCACTACTATGCCCAGCCGCCGCATATCGAGCGGGGCTGGCGCAACTACCTGATCGACATGCATGGCCGCTCGTACCTGGACATGCTCAATAACGTGGCGGTGCTCGGCCATGGTCACCCACGCATGGCCGCAGAGTCGGCGCGCCAGTGGTCGCTGCTCAATACCAACTCGCGCTTTCACTACGCGGCCATCGCCGAGTTCTCCGAGCGCCTGCTGGCCATGGCGCCACCTGGCTTTGACCGGGTGTTTCTGGTCAACAGCGGCACCGAGGCCAACGACCTGGCAATTCGCCTGGCCTGGGCCTACAGCGGCGGGCGCGACCTGCTCAGCGTGCTGGAGGCCTATCACGGCTGGTCGGTGGCCACCGATGCTATTTCCACCTCCATCGCCGATAACCCGCAAGCGCTGGAAACCCGGCCGGATTGGGTCCACCCGGTCGAGGCGCCGAACACCTTCCGTGGCCGTTATCGCGGGCCGGACAGCGCTGGCGACTACCTGCGTGACGTCGACGCCAAACTTGCCGACCTCGACGCGCGCGGGCGCCAGCTGGCCGGCATGATCTGCGAGCCGGTGTACGGCAACGCCGGGGGTATTTCGCTGCCGGCAGGCTATCTGCGCGATGCCTACGCCAAGGTGCGCGCCCGGGGCGGGGTGTGCATCGCCGATGAGGTACAGGTCGGCTACGGCCGCTTGGGCGAGTACTTCTGGGGTTTCGAGGAGCAGGGCGTGGTCCCGGACATCATCACCATGGCCAAGGGCATGGGCAACGGCCAGCCGCTGGGCGCGGTGATCACTCGCCGTGAAATCGCCGAGGCGCTGGAAGCCGAGGGCTACTTCTTCTCCTCCGCAGGCGGCAGCCCCGTCAGTTGCCGGATCGGCCTGGCAGTGCTGGACGTGATGCACGACGAGGGCCTGTGGCAGAACACCCGTGAGGTCGGCGCCTACTTCAAGGCGCGTCTGCAGGCTTTGGTCGATAAACATCCGCTGGCCGGCGCCGCCCATGGTTCGGGTTTCTACCTGGGGTTGGAACTGGTACGCGATAGCGACACCCTGGAACCGGCCAGTGAAGAGACCATGACCCTGTGCAATCGCCTGCGCGATCTGGGCATCTTCATGCAGCCAACCGGCGATTACTTGAACATCCTCAAGATCAAGCCGCCGATGTGCACCACGCGGGCCAGTGTGGATTACTTCGTCGATTGCGTGGATAGGATCTTGGCTGAAGGTCTCTAACAGCGGGCGAATGGCTCGATCAAATCGATTCATATCGATTTGATCGAGCTTTTTATATCTAAACGGTCTCTTTGATCGCTTTTAAAGCCGATATTTATCGGATATAAATGCGGGTCATTGACCCTCGGGCCGCAGCGCGACCCAGACCCTCCGACAGTTTTTCCAGAGGTTACTGATGAAAACCCTCAATTCGACCCCGCGTGCCGACGGCTTCCACATGCCAGCCGAATGGGCGCCGCAGACCCAGGTCTGGATGGTCTGGCCGGAGCGCCCTGACAACTGGCGCCTGGGCGGCAAGCCAGCACAGGCTGCGCATGTCACCCTGGCCAAGGCCATTGCCCGCTTCGAGCCGGTGACCGTCGGCGTTTCCGCCGGCCAATACGAGAACGCTCGGCGCCAGCTCGACGTGCCGAACATACGTGTGGTGGAAATCAGCAACGACGATGCCTGGGTGCGCGACACCGGCCCAACCTTCGTCATCAATGACCACGGCGAAGTGCGCGGTGTGGATTGGGGCTTCAACGCCTGGGGCGGCTTCGACGGCGGCCTCTACGCGCCGTGGAACCGCGATGAAGAGCTGGCCGCCAAGGTGCTGGAAATGGAGCGCTGCCAGCGCTATCAGACCGAAGGTTTCGTGCTCGAAGGCGGCTCGATCCACGTCGACGGTGAAGGCACCCTGATCACCACCGAGGAATGCCTGCTCAATCGCAACCGCAATCCACACCTGGACCGCGAGCAGATCGAGCAGATCCTGCGCGAGCAGTTGGCGGTCGATACCATCGTCTGGCTGCCAGATGGCTTGTACAACGATGAGACTGACGGCCACGTCGACAACTTCTGCTGTTACGTCGCCCCAGGTGAAGTGTTACTGGCCTGGACCGATGATTCCAACGACCCCAACTACGCCCGCTGCCACGCGGCCTTCGAGGTGCTGAAAAACACCCGTGATGCCAAAGGGCGCGAGTTCGTGGTGCACAAGATGCCCATTCCTGGACCACTGTTCGCGACGCAAGAAGAGTGCGCCGGGGTCGATCAGGTCGCCGGCAGCCAGGAGCGTGATCCATCGGTGCGCCTGGCTGGCTCCTATGTGAACTTCCTGATCGTCAATGGCGGGATCATCGCGCCGAGCTTCGACGATCCGGCAGATGCTGAAGCTAGAGCGATTCTGGCCAAGGTCTTCCCTAATCATGAAGTGGTGATGATCCCGGGTCGTGAGTTGCTCCTGGGCGGTGGCAATATCCACTGCCTGACCCAGCAGCAACCGGCGCCGATCAAGCGCTAACCTCCTGGCAAATGAAAAGGCCCGTCTCGATGACGGGCCTTTTTGTTGGTGCGACGGCTGGCGCCGGGAATGGCATACGTTTTGTATTGTTTTCCATTGTGTTTCAAACAGATAGGACTACTCCGATCTGTAACAAAACCCACGTAAGTTAGCCGCTCACGGGCCCAGGGAGTTTGTGTAGAGATGAATGCAGCAAGTGAGTCGGCTTTGCCCCCATCGGCAGTGAATCACGAATCGCTCAAAATATTGACGCAGTGGTTGAGACACCATGGAAGCAAACGGGTCAGGACGACCGACCCGCGACGTCTGCTGGATGGGCGCTATCCGCAAGGCTTGATCAGTGAAGCAGAGCTTGAGGCTCTGATGGCTGTCTGGCATTGACCGGGTAGTACTTACGGATGAATGAAAAACGCCACCGCGATCATGCGGTGGCGTTTTTGTTTGTGGGTGTCAGTTGCACGGCCGTGCCTACAGGAGTGCTGTTCACTTGAGAGTTTGGGGCCGCAAAGCGGCCCCAAAACAGACGAAACAGGTCTAACAGTGAACAGTAGCGGCCGGTAAGCACCCTGCAAATTTAGAAGTTGTACGTACCGGTCACCACCAGGCTGCGCGGATCGCCCACCTGAATCTGCGCCGCACTGGTCGCCGAGGCGTAGTAGGTCTTGTCGGCAATATTGTTCAACGCCGCGCGCACATCCCAGTCGCGTGTACGGAACCCTGCCAGTGCATCCCAGCGGCCATAGCCCGGCAACACCGTGGTGTTCTGGTTATCGGCATAACGCTCGCCCACCAGGGTCAGGCCGGTTTCTGCGTACCAGCCCAACTCTGGCTTCCAGGTGATGAACAGGCTGCCGTTACGCTTGGCCACGTCATTGATCCGGTTGCCCTCCTGGCCGTTGTTGTCCTCGACGATGATCGCGTCCTGGATACCGATCCCGCCGCGCACGTACCAGTTGCCAACGATATTGCCGGTGGCGGTCAGCTCGATACCACGCGACCGTTGCAGGCCGCTCAGTTGAATCAGCTCTGGGTTGTTCGCGTCGCGGGTGCGGCGGTTGTACAGTTCCAGTTCATAGATGGCGAGGGTGGTGGTCAGGCGGTCATCCAGCCAGTCGCTCTTGACGCCGATTTCCTTCTGCCGGCTGAGCTCTGGCCCGGTGTCGTTGGCATTTCCAGGCGCACCTGGGGTGATGCCGATCAGCCCGCCGCCAACCGGCGAGAAGGTCTTGCTCCAGGACGCATAGAACGAATGGTCTTGCCATGGCGAATACACCACGCCCAGACGGGGGCTGGTGGTGTTGCTGTCCTGTTTTTCGCTCAGGTTGCGAATCTGGTTGGTCGTCTCCACCTCGAACTGATCGAAGCGCACGCCAGCGAGGATCTGCCACTGATCGTTCAGGCGGATCTGGTCCTGCAAGTACAGGCCGCGGCTGTCGACCACGCTGTGGTTGTTGCTCGACACCACCATGCGGCCGTTGTGTTGCAGGTTACGGTCGGGGTTGTTCAGGTCCAGGCTCGGAACCAGGGTGCCGCCGTCCTTAGGCTTTGCGGCGGTGTACAGCAAAGGATCGCGGCGCTGATGACCGAACTCAAGGCCCACCAGCAGCTTGTGCTCCAGGCTCCAGGTGGCGAAGTTGCCTTCGGCCTCGAGGTTGTTGAACAGGTTGCGGGTCTTCAGGTCCTGCTGCCAACGCTGGCGAGTGACGGTGTTGTTGCTGGCGTTGTAGGCGGTCACGTAGGTGTTGTCGAAACCACTGTCGAGCTGGAACAGGCTCAGGGTATGGCGCAGCTGCCAGGCGTCGCTGAGCTGGTAGTTCAGGCGCGAGCGCAGCGACTGGCTCTTGTCGTCGATGAAATCGCGCTGGGTGTCGCCATAGGTGGTGTCGCGGCCAACGTCGGCCGGGCGTCCATTGACACCCGGGATGCCGCGGTCAGGTGTGCGGTTGAAGCGGCTGTACTCGTACTGCACCAGCCAGTTGAGATCTTCGCTCAGCTGCCAGCTCATGGAGGGGGCGAACAGCTGGCGGCTGCCGTCGATACCGTCGCGGAAACTGTTGTTGTCCTGGTTGCCCAGGTTCAGGCGCAGGCTGATGTTATCGCTAGGGTCGGCGCTGAGGTCGGCGTACAGGCTGCGCAGGTCCTCGCTGCCGCCTTGGACCTCAATGCTCGAGCGGCGGCCATGTTCTGGCACCTTGCTCACCCGGTTGACGATACCGCCCTGGCTGCCCCGGCCATACAGCACTGCCGCTGGACCCTTGAGCACATCGACCCGCTCGATGTTGTGCAGGTCGCGAATGTACTGGCTGTCGTCGCGCACGCCATCGAGATAGAAGTCGTTGCTGCTATCGAAGCCGCGGATTCGCACGCTGTCGAAGCGCGTGTCGGCGCTGCTGCTGACGTTGGGGATGCCTTCGAGTGCCTTGCCCAGCGAACTGCTGCCGTAGTCCAGCACATTTTGCGTCTTGAGGGTGTCGATCGCCTGCGGCACGTAACGCACCGGGGTCGAGGTGCGGGTCGCGGTGCTCACCTCTTTGACCCGGGGGTTATCACGCTCGCGTTCACTGTCGGCGGTGACCGACAACTCCGGCAGGGTAGTGGTAGCAGCATGGGCAACGCCTGCGCTGCACAGCAGCGACAGGCCGAGGGTTACAGGAGAAAGGCGGCAGGCAGCACGCATGGGAACATCCGCAAAAGGCAGTAATTGGAAAAAGGGTGCGGATGATAATGCGTGCTATTTACTCGTGCTTGGGTATTTGTAAAGACTCGTCTTTACATATGTATCAGTTTGTAAATGCCAGACCACAGGCAGGATGTCAGCACAAGAGACAGATTGCCCCAGGCAATGACAGATATGCATTGAAATGCACCAGACCTAAGCGTGATTTTGGTTATATCGACCTGCATTTCACGATTTTTTGACATCCTCAAGCGCAGGCGGATAGGATTCGGCCAACGCCTGCCGGCCATGACTTGGCCATGCAGCTGCACAAGGCCCGCCAGGCAAGTATCGGTGGGGCCTTCCAGTTGGATCCGCATAGCGTCGAACCTACGAAGGGGCGTTGGTTCCTGGCGTCAAAATGCAGAGCGTTTTTGATTAAGAAATAAGGAAAATAACATGTTGAAAACCAGGATCAGCCTGGTCGCGTTGGCGATGATCGCCGCGACCCAGGCTCAGGCCAACGAGCAGGCCGAAAGCAAGGGCTTCATTGAAGACAGCCACGCAAACGTTCTCCTGCGTAACGCTTTCATCAATCGTGACAAGAAACACGGCACCAACGATCAGTCCCAATGGGGCCAAGCGTTCATCGCCAACTTCTCCTCCGGCTTCACCCAAGGCACCGTCGGTGTAGGCGTTGACGCCTTCGGCCTGTACGCCGTGCGTCTGGACGGTGGTAAAGGTCGCAACCAGGGTGGCGGCGTCGACTTCTTCAAGCGCTCCGACCCCACCTTCGATGGCGAGAAAACCAACGCGCCGCACAACCTGGCCCGCGCTGGCGCGGCCGTGAAGTTCCGCATCTCCAACACTGTGCTCAAGTACGGTGACCAGATGCCAGCCCTACCGGTTCTGCAATACGACGATGCCCGTCTGCTGCCAGAAAGCTTCACCGGTACCCTGATCACCTCCAAGGAGATCGAAGGCCTGGAGCTGAACGCCGGTCGCTTCACCCAGGAAGCGCGCAAGAGCGCCGAGCGCCGTGACGGCGGCGGCCTCAAGTCGATCAACGTGCTCGGTGGTAGCTACAAAGTTACCGACAACTTCACCGCTTCGCTGTACACCGCAGACAACGAAGACGTGATGAAGAAGCACTACCTGGGCTTGAACTACGTCTTCCCGATTGCCGCTGACCAGTCGCTGACCCTGGACTTCAACGGCTACAAGTCGGACATCGACAACAAGTACGTGCGCGCCGCCAAGCTCAATGGCGACTCCAACACCATCTGGAGCCTGGCTGCTACCTACGCCTACGGTCCGCACTCGTTCACCCTGGCGCACCAGCGCAGCACCGGCAGCACCGGCTACAACTACGGCTGGTACCAGAACGATGGCGGCGTGGGTGACGGTGGTTCGACCATCTACCTGGCCAACTCCTACTGGTCTGACTTCAACGCTGAAGACGAGCGTTCCTGGCAGCTGGGCTATGGCCTGGACTTCGGCGCCTTCGGCGTACCGGGCCTGACCTACAAGGTTGCCTACGTTGTTGGTGACAACATCAACACCCGTAAAGTCGGTGCCCCACAAGGCTACGGCGAGGGTAAAGAGCGCGAGATCTTCAACCAGCTCCGTTACGTCGTTCAAGACGGCCCGGCCAAGGACCTGTCGATCAAGCTGCGTAGCTCGTTCGTGCGTACCAACAACGCCGTTCAGCAAAACGGCTACAACGACGACGGCAACGAAGTCCGCGTATTCGTCGAGTACCCGATCAGCATCTTCTGATCCTGACTTGGCGTCTCAAACAGCCCCGGCCTATGCCGGGGCTGTTTGTTTGCGGCGTACCGTAGCCACGGCTGGCGCTTTTTCACTCTCTCCCGTCTCTGGCGCAAAGCTGTCACTGCGCGCCATCCGCCACATCCGCGCATAGAACTCACTTTCGATCGAGCCACTGAGCAATTCGCCTGGCTTGAGGAAGGTATGCAGCTGCGAGAACAGGCCAATTTCACTGGGGCTGATACGCCGCGCCAGGTGCTTGGGCTTGAGCTCAGAGGGATGCTCCAACCCTGCGGCGGCGAGCATCTCGGCCAGGGCATGCAAGGTGTTGCGATGGAAGCTGGCCACGCGCTCGGCCTTCTCCGGCACCACTAGCGCACGCTGGCGCAGAGGATCCTGGGTCGCCACGCCAGTCGGGCATTTGTTGGTATGGCAACTTTGCGACTGAATGCAGCCAATGGCGAACATGAAGCCGCGCGCCGAGTTGACCCAGTCGGCGCCAATGGCCAATACGCTGGCGATATCGAATGCGCTGACCAGCTTGCCCGCCGCGCCGATGCGTACCCGATCACGCAGGTTCAAGCCGACCAGGGTGTTGTGCACGAACATCAAGCCCTCCCGCAGCGGTACGCCGATATTGTCGGAAAACTCCCGCGGCGCCGCACCCGTGCCGCCTTCCTTGCCGTCGACGACAATGAAGTCCGGGGTAATGCCGGTGGCCAGCATGGCCTTGGCGATGGCCATGAACTCCCACGGATGCCCCAGGCAAAACTTGAAGCCCACCGGCTTGCCGCCAGACAGCTCACGCAGCAACGCGACGAAGCGCAGCAGCTCGACCGGGGTACGGAAGGCGCTGTGGGCGGCCGGCGAGATGCAGTCCTCACCTTCGCGCACGCCACGGGTGGCGGCGATTTCCGGGCTGACCTTATGCCCCGGCAAGATCCCGCCGTGGCCAGGCTTGGCACCTTGGCTGAGCTTGATCTCGATCATCTTCACTTGCCCATCGCGCGCCTGCTCGGCAAAGCGCTGCGGATCGAACCGGCCCTCGTCGGTGCGACAGCCAAAGTAGCCACTGCCGATCTCCCAGATCAGGTCGCCGCCGTGCTCGCGATGGTAGGGGCTGATACTGCCTTCGCCGGTGTCATGGGCGAAGCGGCCCAGCCGTGCGCCCTTGTTCAGGGCGGCGATGGCGTTGGCGCTAAGGGCGCCGAAGCTCATCGCCGAGATATTGAAGATCGATGCCGCATAGGGTTGCAGGCACTGCGGCCCGCCGATACGGATGCGAAACGACGCCGGATCCGGCGTTTGCACCGGCAGCATCGAATGGCTGATGAACTCGAAACCGGTCTTGTAGACGTCATTGAGCGTGCCAAAGGCTTTCTCGGCGCTCTCGTTCTTGGCGCGGGCATACACCAGTGAACGTTGCGCGCGGGAGAACGGCAGCTTGTCGTCATCACCTTCGATCAGGTACTGGCGGATTTCCGGGCGAATGGTTTCGATCAGGTAACGGATGTTGCCCAGGATCGGGTAGTTGCGCCGCACCGCGTGATGGCTCTGGCGCAGGTCGTTGAGGCCGACCAGGCTGAGCAGGGCAGTGATCACGCAAAACGGCCACAGCCAGCTGTGCTGGGCGAGCAAGGGGATACTGGCAAAGGTGAAGATCAGGCAGGCGGCCAGGCAGGCGTAGCGGCTGGGGAGCGACTCTTTCATGGGTCCATCGCAGGCAGGATGACCCGACCTAGGATAGGCAAAGCAGGCGCGCGGAAAACCAGGGGTTTCGGTAAAAGACTCTTGCGCGCGCGCAGCTTGTGTTCAACGGATTGCTTACGCTAAGACCACCTGCAATGCGATCAATCCAGTTCGAAATACCATTCGAGGAAGGCGTTGAAATCTGGCCACTGAGGTTTCACCTTGCCTGCCAGGAAATCGACCAGCAACGGGCCGGCCTCCAGCTCAAGCACTTCGCCTGTATCGCGGTTGTAGAAGAAACCGTGTTCGGAGTGGAACCCGTCCAGTGGCAGGTATGCTTCTGGCAGCCCCATCTCATGGGCAGCCTTGATACTACCCAGATAGCTGGAGTTCACCAGGAACCAGCCCACCTGAAACATCTCCACATGACGACTGAGAAAGGTCGGACCGTCTTCGGCATGCAGGAAGAAGCGCACGAAATCAGAGTCCATGGGGAGGCCAAGGCCAAGCAACGCTTGGCGGTAGTCTTCAGAGGCATCATCGAACCACCAGCCTTTGGTCTTGCAGTGGTTGATCAGTTTTTCGGAAAGCATGTCAGGCTCCACATCGGTTTGGTTTGCCACCGCCCTTAATGGAGGCAGTGGCACGTTGTTTCCAGTATGCCTCACGGTCAATGTCAAACGCGCTACGGTTGACCGGGTTGTGTGGGTGAGCATTGGGCAAGTGCGGATGCAGCGCCTTGCTCTTTTGGAACCGATTATGGGTATCGGCCGACAGTTCGAACAAGGATCCGATGCCATTCTGCTTGGAGTGGTGCAGGTGGACCACCTCGTACTTGCCGTTCTTGACGATCATCGGGCTGCGCTGCTCTTCCAGCACCAGCTGACGGTTGGTTTTCACGCCATTACGTGTATTGACCTTCAAGTCCCAGTCGATCTCCTGCTGATAGACCGTATGCACATTGCCAGAAGGCGCCTCGAACACCGTTCTGGTGAAGATGCCATCCAGGCCGAGCGGGTCGATCCAGGTGAACGGGTTGGGCCCATAGGCATACAGGTTCAGGCCACCGTACAGGCCAATCGGGTCCGGTTGGGTGAAGCGCCCGATATCGGGGTCGTAGTAACGGTGCAGGTTGTAGTGCAGGCCAGTTTCGCGATCAAGATATTGGCCCTGAAAGCGCAGATTCTGCTCGTCGATGAAGCGCGCCTCGCGCTCCTCGCGCAAGGTATTGCCCCACACCTGATAGCTTGCTTGCCAGAGCAACTGGCCCTGGTCGTCGGTCAGCTTGTTCGGCAGGCCATTGACGTCGTTGTGGAAGTGGCAGACCTGCTGCGTCTGGCCCTGGCCGTCGATGCGCGCAAGTGGCTCGAAGCCGTCGTTGGCATAGACGTAGACGCTAGCGCGGCCATTGCGTCGCTCGCTCAGCAAGCGCTGGCCCTCCCAGGTGAAGCAGGTCTGGTTCAACAGCTGACCCTGGCCGTCGTACTCGGTTTTTTCCAGCCTGCGCCCCAGCGGGTCATAGCGCATGCGCAGCACGCGTTCGCGCCCTGCCTGATGGCTGTCGACCCGTATCAGGCGGTGCTCGGCGTCATAGTGAAAATGCTGCGTGCCCCAGCGACGGCTGCGTTTTTCCAGCAAGCGGCCGAAGGCGTCATAGCGGTAGCGTTTGTCCTGGTAGTGGCTCAGGCGATTATGGCGAACCGGCTTGGCCGGCGCCTGCGCGGGGTCTATCAGGTTGGCGGCAGCATCGTAGGTGAAGGCTTCATGGGTGCCATCGTGAGCATCCTGACGAGCGATTATCCGGCCGGCGGCATCGTGGCGTAGCCACTGCTGATGCTGTTGGCCGGGCTGCTGGCTGAAATGCCCCGCCAGATCATCGGCCAAGCTCCACTGGTAGCTGTCCTGGAACGGCGCCAGCAGCTGGGCGGCTTGGTCGAGCTGGCGAGATTGGCGTCTGTGCAGCCGCCCGCTGCGGTCGTACTCGCTTTGCGTCGCCAGGCGACCTTGCACGCGCAAGGTCTCGCGATGCAGGCGGTCGCGTTCGAAGTCGCAGAGCAACAGGCCATCGAGGTTGATGTGGTGCAGATGGCCATTGCCGTAGAAATGCCGATTGAGCCAGCGGCCGTCAGGCAACTGGGTTTGCAGGGGATTGCCCAGTTCATCGTAGACCCGCCTCAGTACCCCGCCTGCAGTGTGTTCCTCGGTGTTTTGCCCCAAGGCGTCATAGGCGAACGCTACCCGTTGCGTGTTGCCGTCGCGGTCAGTGCCGAGCACTTCCAGCAGTTGGTCCAACGCGTCGTAGCGATACTCGGTAAAACCATCGTCGGTGGTCTTGCCGACCATTCGCCCAGCGGCATCGCGGGTGTACTGATGGACGATTGCCGCTGGGGTCGCCTCGGCGAACGCGGGCGAGGGGTAAAACTCCAGCGCGATCAGGTTGTCCGTGGCGTCATAGCGGTAGCGGCGTCCGCCGCCGTCCAGCTCTTGCTGGTCAATCAAGCGATCGAGCGGGTCCCAGCTGAACCGATAGTGCTCGCCGTTGGCATTGCTCAGGGCACTCAAGCGACCGTAGGGATCGTAGCGATACTCCACCTGGTGACCGAGTGGGTCGATGCTTTTCCAGGCTTTGCCTTGCCGATTGAAACTGTAGAGGCTGGTCTGCCCGCCCGTATCGCTGTAGCGCACCAGCCGGCCCAGGGCGTCGTGCTCGAAGTGCTCCCGACGACCGTCAGGCTGCACGATGGCAGTCAGGTAGCCACGGATATCCCGCTCATAGGTAGTGCATTCACCCAAGGCATTGGTCACTACCTGCAAGTGGCCGCGGTGATCGTAGTCGAAGCGGGTTGTTGCAGCAGAACAGTCGGTATAGCGCTTGAGTTGGCCCAGTGGGTTCCAGTGCAGTTGCTTGTGCTTGCCTGCCGCATCGATGATTTCCACGACCTGGCCGTGCGCGTCGTAGCGGTAGCGTGTGACCTGGCCCAGCGGGTCGGTCTCACGGGTGCGATTGCCACGCGGGTCATAGCGATACTGCCAACGATTGCCCGCCCTGTCGGTGCGCGCGCGCGGCAAGGCCCAGTGCTCCAGCCACTGAAACGACTCGCTGCGGCCAAGCGGGTCGATGCTTTCGGCCAGGTTGCCCGACTCGTCATAAAAGTACTGCCATTGGCCGCCATCGGGCGCCTGGGCGCCGAGCAGTTGGCGCTCATCGTTCCACTCGAAGTGCCAGGTGTCGCCCAGCGCATTGGTGAACGAGGTGACCTGGTACTGCGGGTTCCAACGACGGGTCGAGACCCGTTGCAGGCCATCGGTGATACGCGTAATGCCCGCGCCAAGGTCATACTCGAAGCGATACTCGTCGCCTTCGTTGGTCCAGTGTCGGACCACCCGCCAGCCATCGTCGAAACTCGCCCACTCATAGCAGCACTGCAGGCCGTCGTAGGTCTGGTGCAGGGTCAGGCGAGCGCCGCCATCGTAGCCGAACTGTCGGGTGGGGCGGGCCAGGGCGTCTTCAACCTGGGCCAGGTTGCCGTTGGCGTCATAGCGGTAGCTGACCAGCGTTTCCCGGCTGGGCTGGGGCTGATTTGCCTGAGGATAGTGACGATCAACCGCGAGCAGCCGCTGGGGCCACTGGCTGCAATAGCGCAAGTGGATCTCGATCTGCCCGCTACTGTCGCGCAAGCGTGCCAGACGGCCGAGGTCGTCGTATTCCAGGTAGAGGCGGTTGTCGTTGCGGTCGCCCAGCTGGCTCAGGCGCAGGCGATCAGGGTTGCCCGGCGTAGGCTCGAACAGCCGGTAAACCCCTTGCAGGCTTTCGATCAGCAGTTCGCCATTGAGGGCGTGACGCACGCTCAAGCCTTCACTGGCACTGAATACCGCATCGCCCTTGGGGATCTGCCCCATGTCGATGACTCTGGCTTGCTCATCGGTGAACAGCAGGCGTTCTGTGCCCGCGTCACGCTTGAACTCGACGAAGACTTCGTAAGCCACGCTCCAGCCGGGGCCAAACAGCCCGTCGCGGCGTTCATCGCGGCTGTTGTAGTAGCGCTGCCAGGGCAGCGGGATCGGGCCTGGCAGGTTGAAGTCCAGGTCCTCTTCGCCGTTGAGCAGCTTGGCGCCAGTGGGCGCGTGAACCGGATTCGGCGAGCCGACGATGGCAGAGGTGAGGGCGCTGGTGACCTGGCCGCTGACATAGCTGCTCACGCCACCGATCAGCATGCAGCCAAACCGGCTGTAGAACTTGCCACCGCGCCCGCGCAAAAGCATCAAGGCAGTGATCGCCAGGCCGATCCCAGGCGTCTTGCCGCTGCGTATCTCGCGGACCACGATAGGCTCGCCGCCGATGCGCACATTGTTCGACACCAGCCCACCGTCGACGATCACCGCTTCACAGGTGCTGCGGTCGCCACTGCGCGCAGCCGGATGGCCGTTGATCAAGACCTTGCTCGAACCTTCGGCAAGGTACTGTGGCGGCATCGGCGGGTGCTTGCTGCACACGACCTTGTCGTCGTTGGCTTCCTGGGTGTTGGCGGCGGGGCTGGCGACGGTGGGGCGCCACATCTGCGAGAAGAACCCCTTGGCCATGTCCAGGAAGGTTTCCTCAGGCTCATCGGCACCCTCTGCGCCGCCTTCCAGTGGCGCGGGGGGCGCGATAACTACACCTGCTGCGCGGGCTGCCGGTTTACCGTTGGTCTTGGTGTCGGGGGAGCCTGAAGCGATGGTCGCCTGCACCGAGGGCGGAAACAAAAAATTGCCGATACCCTCACATAATCGACTGAGCCCAGTGTCGGCGCCAGTCGCCGCCATGGCCACGCCCACCACCAGGCCCACCACTGCGCCGAGCACGAAGCAGCCCAGCCCGCCAGTGGCTACGGTGATGCCCAGGGCCGCAGCGACGGCTGCCGTCGCCAGGGCGCCAATGGCCACAGTGGCAGCAACTTCCAGCACACCGCCGACGATGTCGGCCATCATCGAGGTGTGCAACAGGGCATCGCCTTCGCGTGCCGCCCACAGAGCGTCAGACATGGAAGGGGATCAGCCGAGGTTGTCGAAGTCGAGCGATTGTTTGATCGCCAGCCAATGCGCTGCCTCTGCTTCGCCCAGCGGCTGCGGCTTGACGTAGCTGAGCGCGAACATCCGGCGAGTGCCGGGCAGCACAAAAGCCAGCTGGTACTGGTAGACCTTCTCCTGGCCCTTGCTGAACTGGCTGCTCAGCTCGATCGCGTCAATGCCTGTGGCACCTACGCGCACCGCCTGGGCGGGCTGGAAGTTGAGGTCCTTGACCTGCTGTTGCAGGCGCTGCAATTGACCATCGAAGTTGCTGTGCAGGGTCTCGCCCTCGGCCAACAGGCTACGGCTGACGATCAAGGAGGTGCCCAAGGCCTCGAAGCGCAGGATATTGATCGTGGAGTCCTGCACAGTGGCGTCAGGCAGGGCGAAGCGGAATTCGTTGAGGCGGTAGCTCATTGGGCGTCTCGTTACTTGCTGGAGTCGGGGAACATGGCCTTGACCGAGTCCTGGATGGTTTTCTGCACACCTTGCTCATTCGCTGCGGTTTGCGCACCGCTGCCAACGTTCAGGTCGAGGGTGCCGTCCGTGTTGATCTCGGCATCTTTGCTGGCGTGGAAGCTGAACTGCACGCAGCTGAGGTTGATCTGCCCACTGGCATTGAGCTCGATCACGCTCTTGCCGCAGACCAGCCGCAGGTTGTCACCCACTTCCAGCAGGTAGCTGTTGCCGATGCTGTCGCGCTTGCTCGCGCCGACCAGCAGCACCTCGTCGCGGCGCACTGCGCGCAAGCGGTCCTGGCCGATGGTGATGGTCTCCAGCATGCCGACGCTCTGGGTGCGGTTGATGCCTACCGAAAGGGTCTCGCTCTGCTCGACCACGGTGTCCATGTTGCGCTCGGCATGCACGTACAGCTGCTCGGCACCCTTTTTGTCTTCCATGCGGATTTCATTGAAGTTGGCCGGGCTGCCGCCCTTGCTTGAACGGCTCTTCATGCCGCTCTGGGTGGCATTGCCGGGCAGGTCGTAAGGCACCGTTTGTTCAGCGTTGTAGACCCGCCCGGTAATGATCGGTCGGTCAGGGTCGCCTTCGAGGAAACTGACGATCACCTCCTGGCCAATCCGTGGGATCTGCATCGAACCCCAGTTCTTGCCGGCCCAGGCCTGGGACACACGAATCCAGCAGGAGCTGTTTTCGTTGGATTGGTCATGCCGGTCCCAGTGGAAATGCACCTTGACCCGGCCGTACTGGTCGGTCCAGATCTCCTCACCGGCAGGGCCTACTACCACGGCGGTCTGCGGCCCTTTGACGATCGGCCGCAAGGTGCTCGAAACCGGCCGATAGCTCTGCTGCGCAGCGATGCAGCTGAGGTTGCTTTCGAACTGCGCCGAGCCGCTGCCACCGCCAGTCTCCAGGCGCTCCTGGACCACGTAGTAACGGGCAGAGACGATCAGGTACTCGCGGTTCTGGTCCTGGCGGGTAAAGCCGCTGAGGCTGAACAGATGGCCGCTACCCAGGCCGCGGGCGTTGCCGCGCAGCTCGACCCGCTCGTGCAGGCTTTGCAGCGACTCCAGGCGGGTACGCGCATAGTGCTCGCCGTCCTGCGACTGTTCGTAGGCGCCGGGGTAGTCGAACAGCGGATAGTCGCCGGCCTGGTGCGGGCGTGGCATCGCCGAGCGCACGTCGATGCGCGCGCTGGGGCGCTGGAAGTCGTAGTCGTTGAGCTCGAGCGAGCCTGGCTGCACTTCCTGGGCAAGGTGCCAGTCATTGATATGGTCGCGTTCGCGGTGCTGTCCATCCGGGGGATAGAAGGGCACCGACTCGTAGCCCGGCGCCTTGTGGTGGGCGCCGTAGGCGTCGGCCAGCACCAGCACGTGGCGCTCTTGTTCGTGGCGGAAGAAGTAGTAGATGCCTTCTTCCTCCATCAGCCGGCTGACGAACTCGAAGCTGGTCTCGCGGTACTGCACGCAGTATTCGCGCTCGCGATAACTGCGGCTCAGGGCGTCCTCGAAGTCGGAGAAACCCAGGTCGCGGAATACCTGCTTGATGATCTGCGGCGCGCTCAGGTGCTGGAAGATCCGGCAGTCGCTGGTGCGCGTCAGCAGCCACAGCCACGGGCGCAGGGTCACCCGATAGCTGGCGAACTGGCCACGGTCGACCGACTGGCTACAGCGCGCGACGATGCCATGGAAATAGCGCGAGCCACCCAGGCTCAGCTGCAACGACAGGCTCATCGGCTTGCCGAGCAGTTGGTTGAGGTCGATCGCCGGATCGTCGCTGGTCAGTTGCAGCTCATAGTCGAACAGGCGGCCGAGTTCTTCGCTGCCGCCCATCTCGCTGAGCAGCAGCACGTCCGGGCCCAGGGGGCTGTTGATCTGCGCCAGGCGCGTGAGTTGCTTGAACAGCATGAAAGGTCCTGTCAGCTGGCGGCACTGAAGTCGTAGTGCAGGTCATTGTCGCGGCGGCTGATGCTGACGCTGGCCAGCGGCTTGCCTTCGAGCAGGCGCGTGAGGAACTCGCGGCTCATGTCCGGCAGCAGGCCATTGGTCAGGATCGCGTCGATCATGCGTCCGCCGCTTTCGCTCTCGGTGCAGCGCGAGACGATCAGCTCGACCACGCCTTCGTCGTAGGCGAAGCCGACTTTGTGGGTGTTCTCCACGCGCTTGCGGATGCGCTCCAGTTGCAGGCGAGTGATGGCCTTGAGCATGGCGTCGCTGAGCGGGTAGTAAGGGATGGTCACCAACCGGCCGAGCAGCGCCGGCGGGAAGATTTCCAGCAACGGCTTGCGCAACGAGCTGGCGACCGACTCGGGATCGGGCAGCGCTTGCGGGTCGTTGCAGGTGCTGGCGATCAGCTCGGTGCCGGCGTTGGTGGTGAGCAGGATCAGGGTATTGCGAAAATCGATCTGGCGACCTTCGCCATCCTCCATGACGCCCTTGTCGAACACCTGGAAGAAGATCTCGTGCACATCCGGGTGGGCCTTTTCCACCTCATCGAGCAGCACCACGCTGTACGGCCGACGACGCACCGCCTCGGTCAGTACCCCGCCTTCGCCGTAGCCGACATAGCCGGGTGGCGCACCCTTGAGGGTCGACACGGTGTGGGCTTCCTGGAACTCGCTCATGTTGATGGTGATCAGGTTCTGCTCCCCGCCATACAGCGCTTCGGCCAGGGCCAGGGCGGTCTCGGTCTTGCCTACCCCAGAGGTGCCGGCGAGCATGAATACGCCAATCGGCTTGTTCGGGTTGTCCAAGCCTGCGCGCGAGGTCTGGATACGCTTGGCGATCATTTGCAGGGCGTGGTCCTGGCCGATGATGCGCTTGGCCAGGTGGCTGTCGAGGTTGAGCACCGTCTCGATTTCGTTGCGCGCCATGCGTCCGACCGGAATGCCGGTCCAGTCCGCGACCACCGAAGCCACCGCTTGGTAGTCCACGGTTGGCAGAATCAGCGGTGACTCGCCTTGCAGCGCGCTCAGGCGCTGTTGCAGGTCGATCAATTGCTCGCGCAGGGCATGGCTGCCCTGAACGTCGATCTCCTGATCGACCACGCCGACGTGTTCGCGCAATTGCGCGCGAGTGGCCAGCAGCTCATCGACCAGGGCTTTTTCTTCGGCCCAACGGCTTTCCAGCTCGGTGAGGCGCTGGCGCTCTTCGCTCAGGCTGGCCTCGACCTTGGTCTGGCGCTGGGCAGTGTCGACGCCGATGGCGCTTTCGCGGGCGATGATCTGCAGCTCTACCTGCAGGGCCTCGATGCGTCGGCGGCTGTCGTCGACCTCGGCCGGGACCGCATGCAAGCTGATCGCCACGCGTGCGCAGGCAGTGTCGAGCAGGCTGACCGACTTGTCGGGCAACTGACGCGCCGGGATGTAGCGGTGCGACAGCTTGACCGCGGCCTCCAGGGCTTCGTCGAGGATTTGCACCTGATGATGTTTTTCCATGGTCGAGGCAACGCCGCGCATCATCAGCAGCGCCTTGTCTTCACTCGGCTCGGCCACTTGCACTACCTGGAAGCGGCGGGTCAGGGCCGGGTCTTTCTCGATGTGCTTCTTGTACTCGGCCCAGGTGGTCGCGGCCACGGTGCGCAGGCTGCCGCGCGCCAGTGCCGGTTTGAGCAGGTTGGCCGCATCCCCGGTACCGGCTGCGCCGCCTGCGCCGACCAAGGTGTGCGCTTCATCGATGAACAGGATGATCGGCTTGGGCGAGGCCTGGACATCCTCGATCACCTGGCGCAGGCGCTGTTCGAACTCGCCTTTCATGCTCGCGCCGGCCTGCAGCAGGCCAACATCCAGGCTGCGCAGCTCGACGTCCTTGAGCGCTGGCGGTACGTCGCCAGCCACGATGCGCAGGGCGAAACCTTCGACCACCGCCGTTTTGCCAACCCCAGCCTCACCGGTGAGGATCGGGTTGTTCTGCCGGCGGCGCATGAGGATGTCGACCAGTTGGCGAATCTCTTCGTCGCGGCCGACGATGGGGTCGAGCTTGCCGCTGCGGGCCTGCTCGGTGAGGTCGACGGTAAAGCGCTTGAGCGCTTCCTGCTTGCCCATTGCCGCGGGCGCCACAGCGCCGCTGGCCTCGCCGGGAGCGGCGGCAGTGAAGCCGTCGCTGGCGCCCAGGTTGTTCTCGGGCGAGTCGCCGACATACTCATCGAAACGCTCGCTCAAGGCCTCGACCTTGATCTTGGCGAACTCGCTGGACAGCCCCAGCAGGGCGTTGCGCAGGCTTGGTGTCTTGAGGATGCCCAGCAACAGGTAGCCGGTACGCACCTGGCTTTGGCCGAACATCAGGCTGCCGTAGACCCAGCCGCGCTCGACCGCTTCCTCGACTTGCGACGACAGGTCGGTGATCGAGGTCGAGCCGCGTGGCAGGCGGTCCAGCGCGTCGGTCAAATCCCGCGCCAGGCGCGCAGGTTCGATGTTGCACTGGCGCACGATGCGGTGCAGGTCCGAGTCCTGGAGTTGCAGCAACTGGTGCAGCCAGTGCGCCAGTTCCACGTACGGATTACCCCGCAGCTTGCAGAACACGGTGGCGGCTTCGATCGCCTTGTAGGCGACGCTGTTGAGTTTGCCGAACAGCGCGGCGCGGCTGATTTCACCCATGTTGTTGACTCCTTGTACCCGGTGGTGTGAGTGGCTGCTCGGCGTAATACCGGGCTAGCTTGAGATCGTTGGCATCGCGTGCTGGCTGGCCGAGCCAGGTATCGAAGCCCAGGCGTTGGCCTGCATTGAGTTGCAGGGCGGGAACCTGCTCGCGTTGCAGAATCAGGTTCAAATCCCAGTCCAGCTCGTGGCCCTGGTACTCAGCGACCCAGGCGGCCAGTTCGATGAATGCGCTGCCGCCGGGCAGCAGGGCGTGGTACTGGTCGAGGGTCAGCGGGCCCAGGCACAGGCGAAACTTGTGCTGGCGGTCCCAGACGTAGCGGCCCAGGCACAGATCCCCCCCCAGGCGATTGGCGCGCACGCCGAGCTGGCTGCGCTCGGGCAGCTCAAGCCATTGGCCGACGTACTCTTCAAGTTTCACCGGCACGCCGAAGTAACTGGCCAGGATGCTGCACAGGCCATCGGGGTAGCGGGTTTGCGCGGCCAGGTGGCCGGAGAAATGCAGCTTGGCGGTATCGGCCAACGGCCCCTGGCCTTGCAGGGCCGGCAGGCCACGGCCGCTCAGGGCGGCCAGGCGCGCGGCCCAGTAGTCATCCCCCGGGCGGTCGTGGCTGACCGTCGGCCGCGCCTCGGCCCAGGCCCGGTAGAACAGGCTCAGCAGGCGGTGGTGGAAGATATCCAGGAAGCGCTTGCTGGTATGGTCGGCGTGATTGCGCTGGCGTTCACGCATGTGCTCGGTGAGGTGCAGCGGCAGTGGCCCGTTGGGGCCGCCGAGGCCGAAGAAGAACTGCTCGAGGCGCGCAGGCCGCTGTTCTTCAGCCGGGCTTACCGAGGCCAGGGTTGCCGGGGCGAACGCGCAGTCCAGGCGCTGGCCAAGGCGCACCGGCTCATCGGCCAGGCGCAGCGAATGACCGAAGCGCGGCAGGTCGGGGTGTTCTGCTTCGAGCCGGCGCAGGGCCTGGAAGAAATCGTACTCCCAGGGCTCGGCCTGCATGGCATCGAGCGTGTTCACAGGGTCGGTCGGCGTCCGGGCTTGGCTTTCCATCGCATGATCTCGCCGCGCTCAGTGGTGCGCAGCACGGTTTCGGTGAAGCTGTTGATGGACACGTAACGGGTGAGGAAACGTTCGAACACCGCGCCGAGCAGAAACACCCCGGTGCCGCGGAAGGCGTTCTCGTCGAACGCCAGGGTAATCTCCAGGCCACGACCGAAAACGATCGGCCCGGGCATCGGCAGGCGCCGGGTGCAGGCTTTGCTGCTGACCTCGCGCAGGCCGTCGATCTGCAATTGCAGCGCGCTGTCCTGGCTGTCGCCATACAGCCGGAGCAACTCGCGCAGGGCCGCTGCGCCCTGACCTTGCTCGGTCAGCGACAGGTAGTTCAGCGACAGCTGGCTGATCAGCCGCCAGGCGCGGTTGTCGTGGGCGTGGCTGGCGCGCGGGCGGCTCGGCCCGGCCAGGCAGCGCACGGCCGACACCGGGGCGCTGTCGGCCAGGCTGAAGTCGCTACGACCGTCGCCGATGTTCATGAACAGCGGCAGGTCGCGGTTACTGCACAGCGCGCTGATGCCCAGCTGGCGCAGGTCGTGGCGATAGGGCGCCTGTTGGCCGTCGACCAGGCTGACGAAGGTCTCGCTGCCCATGTAGCTCGAACGGGTGCCATTGCGCCGCTGTTCGCTGGACAGCACGCGCGGCTCACGGCGCACGATGTAGTAGGACTGCTCGCGGCCATAGCGCGACGGATCGCGTACGGCGTAGAACGGCAGGAATTCTTGATCAGCGCCGGTGCCATGGCCGGTAACCCGTTGCAGCGAGTGGATCTCGAAATCGGTTGGCCGGGTGCGGTCGGCAATCACATGGTGTTCGTTGACCTTGTCGCTCAGGTGAATACGGTCGACTCGACGCGGGAACAGGTTGATCGCCGGGGTACAGAAGGGCACGAACTGGTTGGCCGTGACGCTGCTTTCCAGGCTCTGGTCAAAGCGCTCGAACAAGATCAGCAGCTCCAGCTCTTGGCCGCTGCAGCGTTTGACCGCGCGCTCCAGGCCGGCGAAATCGACGAACAAAAAGCGCTGTGGCAGGGCGAAGTATTCTTGCAACAAGCGGTAGCCCTGAAACGCCTGGGGCACCACCGGCAGCGCCGCCTCCTGGTCATCGAAGCCGCAGGGTAGCAAGGCTTGCTCGACGGGGATGCGCTCGACCCAGTCAGCCCCTGGCTGGCGAACGAACACCGCGCAGGCATTGCCCAGCAGTTGCTCGTAAAGACGAAACGGCGTTTCGTCGGCGCCGTTGAGGTACAGCGGCAGGTGCTTCAATGGCAGGCTGGCGAACGGCACTTCAGCGCCGCTGCGCAGGGTCAGGCGCAGCCCGGCGCGGGCCTTGGGCTCGCTGCTGGCAAGCCGGCCGAGCACCGCGCCGGGGTTGCCGAAGTACTCGGCGCGGGCCACTTGCAGGGGCCACAGGGTGACGTCCTGGGTGCTGCGAAACTCACAGGGCGTCTGCGTATCGCGGCCAAGGTTGGCGCGCAGCACGCTGCCCCGCGGCAGCTGGAAACCGGCGCTGAGCGAGCCTTCGTCGGGGTCGGTCTGCATCTGCACCACGGTCATCGACGGCGTCGGCGCCAGGTAGTGCGGGTAGGCGATTTCCAGCAGGTTGTGGGTAAAGGTCGGGTATTCGGCGTCGAGCTTCAACTGCACCCGCGCAGTCAGGTAGGCAAAACCCTCCAGCAGCCGCTCGACATACGGGTCGGCGCAGTCGATGCCGGACAGGGTCAGGCGCCCGGCGATCTTTGGGTATTCCTGGGCGAACTCTGCCGCGCTTTCGCGGATGTGCTGCAGCTCCTGGTTGTACAGCTCGAGCAGGCGCGGGTTCATGCACGTCTCCGGCGGTCGGCGGGGGCCACGCGCACATGGCCCGACTCCAGGTCCAGGTCAGTCTGCAGCAGCAAGGGCAGGGCGGCCGGTTGCGCCCACAGGTCGCCTTCGATCTCGAAGCTCAGGGCGTTGGCGTTCATCTCGCCAGGTGCCGCCTGGGCCCGCACTTTCAAGGTGTGGGCAAGAATGCGTGGTTCGTAGGTGGCGATGGCCTGGTGGATGATGCGCTCCAGGGCGGACAGGTCGATATTCGAGGCACTGTTGCCGGCCAAGGCGGGCAGGCCGTAGTTGATCACCGAGGCGCCGGCTGGTGTGTTCAGGGTCGCCTGGGTGTCGAGCAGCGAAGTGGTGTTGAGCAGCCAGGTCAGGTCGCGCAGCACCGATGCCTTGAGCTGTTGCAAGGACAGCACGCGTTTGTCGGCGGCTTCCTGCAGGTTGCCGGGCTCGTCGTCGGTCAGACGATCCAGTAACGAGGGTTGCAGAAGGTCGCGGGCGGCGATGTTGGCTACCACGGAAAAACTCCGCTGGAACAATTCGGGACCGCGTCGCCTGCTTCGCGAGCAAGCCCGCTCCCACAGGGGCAACCGATGGCCATTGTGGGAGCGGGCTTGCCCGCGAAAAGGCCGACGCCCAGATCAGATCTTGACGTTGGAGCGCACGTTCCAGCCGTACTTGATCGGCCCGCCTTCCTTGGAACCATCGGCCTTCTGCGGTTGGTAGTCGACGGTGACCTTGGCGAAGTTCAGGGTGACGTTTTCGGTCAGGCGATCATCGCTGCCCGAGCCGCCGGTGCTCAGCGAGCTGATCAGCACTTCTTCAAGGTTGATGATCAGGTACTCGACCTGGCTTTCGCCGCCGGCTTTACGCACGGTCAGCTTGACCTTGTCGATGTGCTTGCCGCTGGAGCAGTGGGCCATCAGGTTCGGGCTGGATTTGTCGACGTACTTGGTGATCGACAGGTCCTGGATATTGACCTTGCCGGCACCGCCGCCACCGCCCATGTGCATGTTGCCGGACTGGGACATGCCCCAGCTCCAGTTGAGCACGTCGATCTCGTCCTTGTGGGCCTTGTCCATGGACTCGCCCTTGATGTCGCCGATCTTGATGAAAATATCTACAGCCATGATGTCTCCGGAATGTCGCGTCGTTTGGCAGTGCTAGAGGGCGGCGGTGCCGCCCTTAGCGGGGTTTAGGCGCTCTTGGCCGATGGCAGCTTGGAAACCAGGCGCAGCGACACGGTCAGCCCTTCGAGCTGGTAGTGCGGGCGTAGGTAGAAGCGCGAGTTGTAGTAACCCGGGTTGCCCTCGACTTCCTCGACCACCACTTCGGCAGCCGCCAGTGGGTGCTGGGCCTTGGTGGTCTCGGTGGAGTGCGCCGGATCGCCGTCGACGTAGTTGAGGATCCAGTCCTGCAGCCAGCGCTGCATCTCGTCCTTTTCCTTGAACGAGCCAATCTTGTCGCGAACGATGCACTTGAGGTAATGGGCGAAACGGCAGGTGGCGAACAGGTACGGCAGGCGCGCAGCCAGGTTGGCGTTGGCGGTGGCGTCCGGATCGTCGTATTCGGCCGGCTTTTGCAGCGACTGGGCGCCGATGAACGCGGCGAAGTCAGTGTTCTTTTTGTGCAGCAGCGGCATGAAGCCGTTTTTCGCCAGCTCTGCCTCGCGGCGGTCGGAAATGGCGATTTCGGTCGGGCACTTCATGTCCACGCCACCGTCATCGGTGGGGAAGGTGTGCGCCGGCAGGCCCTGTACCTCGCCGCCCGATTCAACGCCACGGATGCGCGAGCACCAGCCGTAGTACTTGAACGAACGGTTGATGTTGACCGCCATCGCGTAGGCCGCGTTGGCCCAGGTGTACTTGCTGCTGTCGGCGCCGTCGGTGTCTTCTTCGAAGGCGAAGGCTTCCACCGGATCGGTCTTGGCCCCGTATGGCAGGCGTGCGAGGAAGCGCGGCATGGTCAGGCCGATGTAGCGCGAGTCTTCCGATTCACGCAGCGAGCGCCAGCCGGCGTATTCCGGGGTGGTGAAGATCTTGGTCAGGTCACGTGGGTTGGACAGCTCTTGCCACGAACCCATGCCCATCACCGTCGGCGAGGCGGCGGAAATGAACGGCGCGTGCATCGAGGCGCACACCTTGGACATCTCGCCGAGCAGCTCGACATCCGGTGGCGACTGGTCGAAGTAGTAGTCGCCGACCAGGCAGCCATAAGGCTCGCCGCCGAACTGACCGTACTCTTCTTCGTAGAGCTTCTTGAACACCGGGCTCTGGTCCCAGGCGGTGCCCT
This sequence comes from Pseudomonas urmiensis, assembly GCF_014268815.2. Classification (NCBI taxonomy): domain Bacteria; kingdom Pseudomonadati; phylum Pseudomonadota; class Gammaproteobacteria; order Pseudomonadales; family Pseudomonadaceae; genus Pseudomonas; species Pseudomonas urmiensis. The sequence goes on along the minus strand of NZ_JABWRE020000001.1, from coordinate 4,680,537 downwards.
TGAATTTCTTCAGGGTCTTGTGCAGGTCGTTCTTGGAGATGTTGAGCACGCGGATCTTCAGCTGCTCGTCGCTCTCGGTGTTGTTGACCAGGTAGTGCAGGCCACGCCAGGCGCTTTCCAGCTGCTGGAAGTCGGGGTGATGGATGACCTGGTTGACCTGGGCGGTGAGCTTGGCGTCGATGGCGGCGATGATCTGCTCGATCGAGCCGATGGCATCGTTGGAGACCAGGTTGGTCTGTGCCAGGGCTTGTTCGGCGAGGGTGCGCACGGCGCTCTCGACGGCTTCCTTGGCGCGCTCGGTCTTGGGCTTGAACTCTTGCAGCAGCAGCGCTGCGAATTCACTCGGCTCCTGGGTGGTGGCCGGTTGCGACTGGGTGTCGCGCAATGGATCGTTCATGGGCGGTCTCCTCAGGCGCTTGGGTCAACGTCGGCAGGCTTTGGCGCGCTGGCCAGGGCCTGCAGCAGGGCAGGGTCTTTGATCGCTTTGAGGATGATGTCCTCGGCGCCGGTCTTGCCGTCCATGTAGGTCAGCAGGTTGGCCAGCTGGGTGCGTGCTTCGAGCAGCTGGTTGAGCGCGTCGATCTTGCGCGCCACCGCTGCAGGGCTGAAGTCGTCCATGCTCTCGAAGGTGATATCCAGGCTCAGGTTGCCTTCACCGGTCAGCTCGTTGGGCACGTTGAATGCTACCCGCGGCTGCATGGCCTTGAGGCGCGAGTCGAAGTTGTCGACGTCGATCTCCAGGAACTTGCGCTCGGCCACAGCCGGTAGCGGCTCGGCGGGTTTGCCGGCAAGGTCCGAGAGCACGCCCATGACGAACGGCAATTGGACTTTCTTCTCGGCGCCATACAGCTCGACGTCGTATTCGATCTGCACCCGCGGCGCACGGTTGCGTGCGATGAATTTCTGGGAGCTGGTGTTCGCCACGTTGTTCCTCCTGGTCGCCGGTGCGGCGGCTTCGTCTGTTGCGGGCGTCGGTTAAGCGGTGCGCGTGGGGCTCAGTCGGCCTCGGGACCGCGCAGGTTTTCAAATTGCGAGAGACCGTCCGGGATCAGGTCGCGGACGATGGTCGCGAAGTCGGCATTGACCAGGTTCTTGGCCCGGCGCAGCAGCACCGGCAACGGGCTCGACGGCTCGTGACGGGCGTAGTACTGGAGCAGGCGGTCAAGGCTTTGCAGCACCTCTTCGCGGCTGCTGACCTCACCGGGGCGAGCTGATGGGCGCAGGCTTTGCGCAGGCTGCGCGGCGCTTTGCTGGTCGCTGCCTGGGCTGTCGTCAGCGCCACTCTGGGCTTGGCTCAGTGGCAGTTCGCCGCCTGGCGCGTAATCGCCAAGCACTTGCTGCGCCTGGCGCAGTGGCTGCTTGAGGGCGCTGAGGTCGACCCCGCTGGCCGAACCGACCTGATCGCTGACGCGTCGCTCGATGGCCTCGCAGGCTTCGCGGGCTGCGGCCAGGGCCTGACGGGTCTGGGCCAGTTGTTCGGGATCGGCGTCGCGCAGGGCCGCGGCCAGTTCTTCGACGCTCAGCTGCTCGCTGGCGAAGTGCTGTACACCGGCGGCATTGAGTGCCGCGCGCAGGCTCACCGGGCCAAAGGCGCGCGAGCGGGCCAGCACGGCTTCGCGCAGCAGGGCAATGTTGGCATCGCAGGTCAGCCCGGCGAGGGCGTTGATGCGCACGGTAGGGTCGTTGTCGTCGGAGGCATCGAGCTGCGGGTGCACGTGCAGCCAGTACTCATCGAGCAAGTCGCGGATCAGTTCGAGGCTGGCGGCCAGGCCTGGCAAGCCGTGCAGGGCGAGGTTGGCCTGCAGCAAAAAATGGGTGATGCGCAGGTCTTTGCTGCGTTGCAGCAACGCGCTGCAAGACGCTTCGATAGCACGCCACTGTGGTGGCTCGGCAGGCTGGATGGCATCGCCCATGACACGCTCGGGCCGGCCCTGGGCATCGCGCTCCAGTTGCAGGAAGTCCGGGTCGTATTCGAGGTCTTCGCCGCAAGGAAAGTCTGCGCAAACAGCGGCGAGCAGCAACGGCGAGTTCACCAGAATTCGATCTCCATATCGGCCCGTGGTGGGGGCTTGATTGGCGCGAGTTGCGTTATGTGAACTGGCGCACAAACTTGTCAAAGAATGCGAAGTTGACATCACAGTGATATCACTTTGGCACTCTCAAGTTGCGCATTTATGGTTTATTTCCAAATTGCTGTCAAGGTAAGCTAGCCGCCCTCGAGTGGGGGTGTGATCGAGTTGGCAGGTGTTGAGCGCCATTGGTCGACTGCCAGCAAAGTGCGAGTTTCGTGTGGTTAGAATTCACGATCCAAGCGCAAAGAACCGCAAGAATACCCAGGAAATTCAATGGGTTTACTGAGTTTTTTGGACGATTGTGCTGAAACACTCAAATGAATGGAATCGAGCGTTGCAATATATGCAGGAGGCGTGGTGGCACTTTGCCTAACAATTACTAGTTACCACAAGATCACCCCGGGACAATGCTCGGAGAAGGTCGTGGAAAGTAGTGCCATCACTATTGGTCGTGGCCCTGATAATGACTGGGTACTGCCCGATCCTGAACGCTTGGTATCTTCACAACATTGCGTCATCCAATTCAGGGATGGCCGATACTATCTGACCGATAACAGTACAAACGGTGTGGAGTTAGTTCACGCCGGTATTCGCCTGCGCCGCGGCAACAGTGAGCCATTGATGGATGGCGAAGTTATTCGGATTGGCGATTACGAGATCCAGGCGCGGGTCGATGCGGGCTTTTCCCTGGGTGCTGGCGGACAGCCGCAAGCGCAGAGCTTCGAAGCGTTGATGGCCAATCAGGCGAGTGCCTCCAGCTCACCGATTGCCCCGGCACCTGCGGCGTTCTTGCAGGGGGCGTCGAGCCACGACACCCTGCCGGATCTGTTCGACTTTCTCGGCCCATCTTCCGTGCCTGCGGCCAGTCAAGCCGATCACCTGCCCGCCCAGCAACACGATTTCCGCCCACCCACGCTGGTGGCGCCACCCGCGCCAGCTGAGGCTGCGCCCGCACCTGCCGGGCCAGGGGTGATTCCAGCGGACTGGCACCTGCTCGATGACCTGCCGCCGGCTGCTGCACTGGCGCAAGCTGTGCCGCCTGCCCCGGCCGCTGCGCCGCTGGCGCCAGCGCAAACTACTGCGCCTGTGCCACCAGAGCTGCCCCAGCAGGCACCTGAGCCTGTGCCGCGTGCAGCGGCACAGGCGGTCGATGGCGATGCGCTGCTGCAGGCCTTCCTGCGTGGTGCGGGCATCGAGCATCTGCGTATCGATGGCGGTGACGCCACGGCGCAGATGGAAGCTATCGGCCGCAGCTACCGGCTGATGGTCGAAGGGCTGATCGACGTATTGCGTGCACGCAGCAGCCTCAAGGGTGAGTTCCGCATGCAACAGACCTCCATCGCCCCGGTGCAGAACAACCCCCTGAAGTTCGCCCCCAACGCTGACGAAGCCCTGCTGTTGCTGCTGCGTCATGGCAATCAGGCGTTTCTCGCTCCGGACCAGGCGGTACGCGACAGCTTCGATGACCTGCGCGCCCATCAGTTGGCGGTGATGGCTGGCGTGGAAGCCGCGATCAAGCACCTGCTGACGCGCTTCGAACCTGCTCGCCTGGAGGCGCGTCTAGCCCCCGCCGCAGGCTTGGCCAAGCTGTTCGGTGGCTCGCGCCAAGCCCATTGCTGGCAGCAGTTCACCGAACTTTACGGGCAGATTTCGCGCGAGGCCGAGGACGATTTCCAAGACTTGTTCGGCCGCGAGTTCAGCCGCGCCTACGAGGCTCACAGCGCTCGCTTGCAACGCTCCTGAGGCACACGCAGCAGGACAGGAAGAACACCAAGACGTCATGAGGACGAGGATGAATGCAACAAGACTGATCGCAGTCGCGGCTCTCGCACTGCTCAGTGCCTGCAGCAAGGATGCGAGCGTAGCGCCAGTGGCCGAACAGGCCGCCGCCGGCCATGCCGTGACCCTGTACTTCAGCGCCGCCGAAGGCCTCAACCCAGGTGCCAGCGGTATACCTGCGCCTGTCCGGGTGCGTATCTACGAGCTGAAAAACAGCGCGGCGTTTGCCCGCGCCGACTACTTCGCCCTGGCCGAGCGCGCCCAGGCGACCTTGGCCGCCGACCTGCTCGACCAGGACGAGGTGCTGCTGCAGCCCGGAGAACAATTGAGCGTCGAGCGTCCCCTCGACCCGGCCACCCGCCAGATTGGCCTGGTGGTCGGCTACCGCGAAATCGACCAAGCCCAGTGGCGCAGCGTGCTCCCTGTGCCACCGCGCGATTATCAGATCAGCCTCGATGTGCGCGCCGTGCGCAGCGCCGTGGCCGTCCAACCCATTGAGTCTGCCCGCTAGGCAATCGGAGAACCCATGTCCTGGAACAATCGCGTGGTCTGGTCGGAAGGCATGTTCATCACGACCCAGCACTTCCAGCAGCAAGACCGCTACCTGGAGAACTTCATCGATGCCCGCAGCCGGCCATTGTCCTGCGCTGCCTGGGGTTTCTCCGAGCTGCTGATCGACCAGGGCCTGCTGGCCCAGGGCAAGCTGGCGATCCTCAGCGCCCGCGGCCTGCTGCCTGACGGCACGCCGTTCGATATCCCTCGCGATGACCTGCCGCCGCCGCCACTGGAGATTCCTGATGACCTGCGCGATGGCCTGATCTACCTGGGCCTGCCGCTCAAGCGCTCTGGCGCCCGCGATACCGTCGATGAAGGCGAAGCTGCCGAGGGGGCGCGCTACGTCAGCCGTATCAGCGAGGTGCGTGACGATAACGCCCCGTTCGAGAACCGAGCGCCGCTGGCCTTGGGCAGCCGCGCCCTGCGCTTGCTACTTGAGGTCGATGGGGTCAGCGATCATGCCGCGCTGGGTGTGGTGCGTATCCGTGAGAAGCGCGCCGACCGCGCCCTGGTGCTCGACGACAACTACATTGCGCCGCTGCTGGATGTCAGTGCCAACAACCTGCTCTCGGGGTTTCGCAGCGAACTGCTGGGCCTGCTGCACCAGCGTGGCGAAGCGTTGGCCGGGCGGGTGGTGGCCTCGGCCAACGGCGGCGCCTCGGAAATTGCCGACTTCATGCTGCTGCAACTGGTCAACCGCGCCCAGCCACTGCTCGAGCACCTCAACCAGCTCAGCCCGCTGCACCCCGAGCGGCTGTACAGCGAGCTGGTCAGCCTGGCCGGTGAGTTCGCCACCTTCTGCAGTGAAGGCCGGCGTCCGGCCAGCTATCCGGTGTACCAGCACGACGATCTTGCGGCCACCTTCGCCCCGGTCATGAGCGCGTTGCGCGAAGCGCTGTCGATGCTGATCGACAGCAAGGCGGTCGCCATCCCGATCATCGAGAAGGCCTACGGCATTCACGTGGCCATGCTCGCCGACCGCAGCCTGCTCGACAGCGCCAGCTTCATCCTGGTGGTGCGCGCCGATGTGCCCAGCGAGACCCTGCGCAGCCGGTTCGGCCAGCAGAGCAAGGTCGGCTCGGTGGAGCACATCCGCGACATGGTCAACCTGCAACTGCCGGGTATCGGCCTGCTGCCGTTGCCGGTGGCGCCACGGCAGATCCCGTTCCATGCCGGCTCGACCTACTTTGAGCTGGACCGCGGCAGCGAGCACTGGAAGCAATTGCAGCATTCCGGTGGTTTCGCCTTCTATGTCGCCGGCGAGTTCCCCGGCCTGAGCCTGGCCTTCTGGGCCATTCGAGGATAAGCCGCGATGCACTCCGACGATCCGCAGGCGTTCGACCGCACCCAGTTCATGCCCAGGCCCGGTGGCCGTGGCCCGCAACCGGCCGCAGCGGCCCAGCCAGCCCCGGCGCCGCTGAACCTGCCCGCCGAGCCACTGGCGCTGGGCCAGGCCCAGGGGCTCAATCCGCTGGAGCAGGCGGCGGGTCCGCTGCTGGCGCTGCTCACCCGCTTGCGCAACACCATTGCGCATCCGGCTCCGGCCAGTTTGCGCGCGCAACTGCTGGCCTACCTGCGCCAGTTCGAGGAGCGCGCCGAGGCTGCCGGGGTGGCGCGCAACGAGGTGCTGCTGGCGCGCTATGCCCTGTGCACCGCGCTCGACGAGGCGGTGCTCAGCACGCCTTGGGGCAGCAGCAGTGACTGGAGCAAGCAGAGCCTGTTGATCACTGTGCACAACGAGGCCTGGGGCGGCGAGAAGGTGTTTCAACTGCTCGAACATTGCCTGCAGAGCCCGCGTGAGCGGCTGAACCTGCTGGAGCTGTTGTACCTGTGCACCAGCCTCGGTTTCGAAGGTCGCTACCGGGTGATGAACGGCGGCCGGGCGCAACTGGAAGCGCTGCGCGAACGCACCGCCTCGGCGATTCGTAGTGCCCGCGGTGAGGTCGAGCGCGAACTGTCGCCGCATTGGCGTGGGGTGACGGTGACGCGTGATCGCTTGGCGCAGTTCGTACCGCCCTGGGTTGGCCTGGCGGTGGCCCTGGCCCTGCTGTTGCTGGTGCTGTTCGGCCTGCGCCTGAAGCTGGCCGCCGATGCCGAGCCGGTGTTTCGTGGCATCCATGCGCTGGGGGAAATTCCGGTGCAGGCGATGGACCGGCCAGTGGTCCAGGCAAAACCGGTGGAGCGCCCGCGCCTGGCGGGGTTCCTGGCAGACGACATCAAGGCCGGTCGAGTCAGTGTCGAGGATGCGGTCGACCGCTCGGTGGTGACCATTCGTGGCGATGAACTGTTTGCCTCCGCCAGCGCCAGCATCAAGGGCGATTTCGAGCCGCTGATGCTGCGCATCGCCGAGGCCGTAGCCAAGGTCAAGGGCAACGTGCGGGTCTCCGGGCACAGCGACAACCGACCGATCGCGACACTGCGCTTCCCCTCCAACTGGGCACTGTCGCAAGCCCGCGCCGAACAAGTGCGCGAAATCCTCGCGGCGCGTACTGGCCAGCCTGAGCGCTTCACCGCGCAAGGCCTGAGCGATACCGAACCGCTGGCGTCGAACGACAGCGCCCAAGGCCGCGCGAAGAATCGCCGGGTTGAAATCACCGTTTTGGCGGAGGGCGTCGAGTGAAGGCGTTTTTCAGTTTTGTCATCCGCTGGGTGATTCCGCTGCTGGGCCTGTTGGCCCTGAGCCTGATCATCTGGTTCGTCGGCCCGCTGCTCGATGTGCTGGTGCCAGCGGCGCCGCGCTGGGTGTTGATCATCCTGCTGTTCGCCGGCTGGCTCGGCTATCGCCTGTGGCGTATCGTCCAGGCCCGCCGGCAGGCGGCCAAGGTGATCCAGAGCCTGGCCGCAGAGAGCGCGCCCGACCCTGCCAGCGTCGCCACCGCCGAAGAGCTGGCGACCCTGCGCCAGCGCATGGACGAAGCCTTGCAGTTGCTGAAAAAGGCCCGCCTGGGGGGCGATGAGCGGCGCAACCTGTATGAGCTGCCGTGGTACGTGATCATCGGCCCACCCGGTTCGGGCAAGACCACGGCGCTGGTCAATTCCGGCCTGCACTTTCCGCTGGCGGCGCAGATGGGCGAGGGCGCCATTCGTGGCGTGGGCGGTACACGCAACTGCGACTGGTGGTTCACCGACCAGGCGGTGCTGCTCGACACCGCTGGCCGCTACACCACCCAGGACAGCCACGCGCAAGTCGACAAGGCGGCCTGGCTGGGCTTTCTCGACCTGCTGAAGAACCAGCGCTCGCGCCGGCCCATCGATGGCGCGTTCATCGCCATCAGCCTGTCTGACCTGCTGCTGGGCAGCGAGGCCGAGCGCGCCGCGCATGCCGTGGCGATCCGCACGCGGATCCAGGAGCTGTACAGCCAGTTGGGCGTGCGCTTCCCGATCTACCTGATGCTGACCAAGCTCGACTTGGTGCCGGGCTTCATGGAGTTCTTCGACAACCTCGGCAAGGACGAGCGCGCCCAGGTCTGGGGCATGACCTTTGGCCTGGACGACGGCCAGCACGGCGAAGGCCCGCTGGCCCAGTTCGGCAGCGAGTTCGCATTGCTCGAGCAGCGCCTCAACCAGCGTCTGGTCGAGCGCCTGCAACAGGAGCGCGACCCGGCCAGGCGTGACTTGGTGTACGGCTTCGTGCAGCAGTTCGCGGCCTTGCGCGGCAACCTCAAGACCTTCCTCGATGGCGTGTTCAAACCCAACGCCTTCGAAGACCGCGCGCTGCTGCGCGGCGTCTACTTCACCAGCGGTACCCAGGAAGGCAGCCCGATCGACCGGCTGATCGGCAGCATGGCCCAGAGCATGGGCCTGGATCGTGCCCACCTGGCCCGCCAGAGCGGTACCGGCCGCAGTTATTTCATCGAGCGCCTGTTCAGCGCCGTAGCCTTCGCCGAGCGCGGGCTGGTCGGCAGCAACCCGCAGGTCGAGCGCCGGCGCAAGTGGATCGCCCGCGGCGCGTTGGCCCTGAGCGTGGCCCTGGTGCTGGTGGTCGGCACCTTGTGGACCCTCAGCTATCGCGCCAACCAGCAGTACATCGCCGAAGTCGACAGCCGGCTCAAGCCGTTGGGCAGGAGTGTGCAGGCGCTGAGCCCGGCGCAGCGCAACGTGCTTGAAGTGCTGGGGCTGCTCAATGCCGTGCGCGGCCTGGCCGACAACCCGCCGAGCTGGGCCGAGGGCCTGGGGCTGTACCAGGGCGATATGCTCGAAGGCGAATCGAACAGCGTCTATCGCAAATTGCTGATCGCTGTGTTCGCCCCCCGGCTGGTGACACGCATCGAGGAGCAGCTGTATGCCGGTGGCCCGTCCGATTACCTCTACGAGGGCCTCAAGGCTTACCTGATGCTCGCCGACAGCGAGCATTACGACCCTGAGTTCATCAAGGCCTGGATCAGCCTCGATTGGGAGCGCAGTCTGCCGCGCGACCTGGCGCCCGAGCAGCGCCAGGCCCTTGAGCAGCACTTGCAGGCGCTGTTCGAGCGCCGGCCGCCAAATGCCCGCCTGGACCAACGCCTGGTCGAGGACGTGCGCCGCCAACTGCAGCAGTTGCCGGTAGCCCAGCGCGTCTATGACCGGGTCAAGCGGCAGAAACTGCCGGCTGGGGTCAGCGATTTTCGCATCAGCGACGCTGCCGGGCGCGATGCGGCGCTGGTGTTCCGACGCAAGAGCGGCAAGCCGTTGGACGAGCCGCTGCCGGGCATCTTCTCCGTCGAGGGCTACCGCAAGGCGTTTCTCGCTGCGAGCCTTGCGCACAGCGAGACGCTGGCCGAAGAGCGCTGGGTGCTGGGCCGCGAGGCCAGCGAGTCGGGCGATGCCAAGCGGTTGGCCGCCGATGTGCTGCAACTGTATTACCAGGACTATATCCGCCATTGGGATGCGCTGCTGGCCGACCTCGACTTCGTGCCGATCACCAGTGTCGGGCAGGCCGCAGATGTGCTGCGGGTGCTGTCCGGTCCGACCTCGCCGATGAAGAAGTTACTGCAGGCGGCGGCCAAGCAAACCAACCTGGCGCAGCCGACCAGCCTCGACAAGGTCCAGGCCAAGGCCGAGCAGGCCGGGGTCGATCAGCTGCGTCAGCGCCTGGGCGGTCTGTTGGGTGATGCGCCGCTACCCAGCGACGACCCCGCCGCGCGTGAGCTGGACCCGGTGACCGCGCACTTCGCCGAGCTGGCCACCCTGGTGGAAACCAGCGAAGGCCAGCCAGCGGCCATCGATGCACTGCTCAGCGACCTCAATGCCCTGTACGTGCAGGTCAGCGCCATGGTTGGCGCCAGTGGCGACGCGCTGCTGGGCGAAGCCAAGAACCAGGCCCAGGCCACTGCGCAGCGTGTCGCCCTGGGCGCTGCACGTCAGCCCGAGGTGGTGCAGAACCTGGTGAGTTCGGTGCTCGGCTCGACCCACACCATTGTCATGGGTGGGGTGCGCAACCAGCTCAATGCCGCCTGGAACAGCGAAGTGCTCAACGTCTACCGCCAGTCGCTCAGTGGCCGTTATCCGCTAGTGGCCGGCAGTGCGCGCGATGCCACCCTGGAAGATTTTGGTCAGTTCTTTGGGGTGGGCGGGGTAATGGACAACTACTTCCGCAAATACCTGCAACCCTACGTCAACACCTCCTCGACGCCGTGGAGCTGGCAGCCGGGGGCGGCGCAGAAGCTGGGTATCAACAGCAACGTCCTGGCCACCTTCCAGCGCGCCGCCGCCATTCGCGATGCCTACTTCCGTGCCAGCGGCGGCATGCAGCCGGGGGTACGCTTCGAGCTCAAACCGGTGGCGATGGATGCCTCGATCACCCAGTTCTTGCTCGATCTGGATGGCCAGCAGGTCAGCTATGACCACGGCCCGAGCCGGCCGGTAGCGCTGCAATGGCCTAATCCCAACAGCATTGGCGTGGTCCGGCTGTCGATCTCGCCGCCTGCCGCCAGCGGCCGCTCCGGGCTGACCATGGAGGGGCCGTGGGCCTGGTTCCGCCTGCTCGATCAGTCCGACCTGGTCGCCGCCGGCTCGCCTGAGCGCTTCAACCTGCGTCTGCGCGTCGATGGTGCCAGTGTCTCGTACGAGCTGCGCGCCAGCAGCGCGTTCAACCCGTTCCGCAGCCGCGTCAGTGGCTTCAGCCTGCCGGAGCGCCTGTGAACGATTTCGGCTTCTACGGCAAGCTCGCCAGTCGCGGCGATTTTGTCAGTCGCGGTTTGCCGCAGAGCTTCATCCAGCCCTGGGATCAATGGCTGGCGGCGGGGCTGCAGGCCAGCCAGCAGCAGTTGGGCGAGCAGTGGTTGCAGGCGTATCTGGTCAGCCCACTGTGGCGCTTTGCCCTGGCGCCGGGGGTATGCGGCGAGTCGCCGGTGGTCGGCGTGGTAATGCCGAGCATCGACCGGGTCGGGCGCTATTTTCCGCTGACTGTGGCGCAGCTACTGGCACCGGGTGAGTCGCTGGCAGCCGCAGTGTCTGGGGGGGATGAGTGGTTCGAGCAGGTGGAGAGCGATCTGCTGGCAACGCTTGAGCCGCAGGCTTCGTTTGAACAGTTCGAGGCGGCCTTGCGGCCTTTCCCAGGTGCCAGCCCCCAGCTGCCGGGCGCACGGGCTTCGTTCACTGGGATGCGCAGGCTGCACGTCACCACCCCTGAAGGGCGTGCACTGGCCCTGGCCGAGTGTGCCTGCGAGGGCATGAGCCTGTGGTGGGGCAGGGGTTCGGAGCGGATCGCCGCCGGCCTGATGCGCTGCGTGGGGTTGCCGCGCAGTGAGGATTTCGCCGGGTATCTCCTGGGCAACGAGGTAGATTGCAGATGACCGCCATGCATTACACCGCGGCCAGTTACAGCCATGTCGGCATGGTCCGCAAGATCAACGAAGACGCCTGCCTGGAATTGACCTGGGCGGGCTTGTGGGCGGTGGCCGACGGCATGGGCGGGCATGCGGCGGGCGATTATGTCAGCAGCCTGGCGGTGGACAGCCTGCGCAGTCTGCCGATGCTCGACGGCTTGGGCGAATTTGTCGATGAGGTGCGCGACGGGCTGGCCTGGGTCAATGGCACGGTGCGCGAGGAAACGCTGCGCCGGGGCGTGGCGATGATGGGCAGTACCGTCGTCGTGCTGGCCGCACGCGGTGACCAGGCGATTGGCCTGTGGGCCGGCGACAGTCGGCTGTACCGCCTTCGCGATGGCAGCATAGAGCGCCTGTCCCACGACCACAGCTACGTCCAGGAACTGCAGGACAGTGGCCTGCTCAACGAGGCCGAGGCGCGCGTGCACCCACGCGGAAACATCGTCACCCGCGCCATTGGCGTCGAGGATCACCTCGAGCTGCAGGCCGTCACCTTGCAGGTGCAGCCGGGCGATACCTACCTGCTGTGCAGCGATGGCCTGAACAAGACCGCCGAAGATCACGAGATCGCCGAAGTGCTCGGCCACGCCGACCCCTACCAAGTGGTGCGCAGCCTCGTCCATCTGGGCCTGACCCGTGGCGCGCCGGACAACATCACCGCTGTGGTCGTAAAGGCGAACTGAACAGAGCATGGACATGCACATCCCCGGATTCGACATCGACGGCGAGATTGGCCAAGGCGCCATGGCCAGCGTCTACCTGGCCACCCAGCGCTCACTGCAGCGCAAGGTGGCGTTGAAGGTCATGGCCGCGAGCCTGGCCGCCGACCCGACCTTCTGCGAGCGGTTCTTGCGCGAAGGCCGTACCCTGGCCCGCTTGGCGCATCCGCACATCGCCACCATTCACGACATCGGCAATGTGGGCGAGCTGTACTACATGGCCATGGAGTTTCTGCCCAGCGGTACGCTCAAGGAGCGCATCGCTGACGGCCTGACGCCGCAGCAGGGCCTGTTGTATGTGCGCCAGATCGCCCAGGCGCTGGGCTATGCCCACGCCCAGGGGCTGGTGCACCGTGACGTCAAACCGGCCAACATCCTGTTCCGCGCCGATGGCACCGCCGTGCTGTCGGACTTCGGCATCGCCAAGTCGCTGGATGATCGCACCCAGTTCACCCAGGCTGGGTTTGCTGTGGGCACACCCAGCTACATGAGCCCGGAACAAGCCCGCGGGCTTGAGATCGACGGCCGCGCCGACCTCTACGCGTTGGGCGTGGTGCTGTATGAAATCCTGGTCGGCAAGCTGCCGTACAACGGCACCGATGCGCTGTCCACGGCGTTGGCGCACCTCACCGAGCCACTGCCGGAACTGCCCATCGAGCATGGCCGTTACCAGGACATCTTGCGCGGGCTTCTGGCCAAGGACCCGAATGAGCGTTTCGCCGACGCTGCCGCCTTGCTGGCAGCGCTTGACCGCTTGCCGGTAGAAAGTACTGACAGCACTGTCATCCGCCCGCTGCCGCTGCCGCTGCCGCCAGTGGCACCGGCCAAGCCAGATCTGGCCGGGCTGACGCCGGTGTCTATCGAGATCCCCAAGGCGCCGCCAGCGCCCGAGCCGGTTAGCGCCGCCACTGTCGACCGCGCCCCTGCGCCAGCTGCCAAATCGGCATCGAATAAACCCGCCAAGGCGGTCCTGGCCTTGGCCATTGCCGCTGCGCTGGGCCTTGGTGGCGCGTTCTTCTGGCTGCTTGGCGGCGACCAGCAGCCCGCAGCGCAGGCGCCGCAAGAGCAATCGCCGGTGGCGCAGACAGCCGGTCAAACTGCGCCTGAGCGCACACCGCTCGCCGCCGTCGATGACCAGCGGCCTTTGCTGATGCCCGGCAAGAAGACCCTGTACCAGCGTGTGCTCAGCCAGCCCGGCGCGCAGCTGCTCGATCAGCCTGACGGCAGTGCTGGCGAGCGTTTGCCAGCGTTCAGCGTGCTCTATGTCTACCAACGCAAGGAGGTCGACGGTAAGCCGTGGATCGAGGTCGGCAGCTCCAGCGATGGTCAGCGCGATGGCTGGTTGCCGGCCAGCGCGAGCAGCGATTGGAAACAAAGCCTGGTGCTCAAGCTCACCGAGCGTTCCGGCCGCTCACCGGTGATGTTCATGCGCAATGCCGACGACGTGCAGCGCCTGCTCGATGACACCGGCCAGGCGCGCGAGCAGTTGCTCAAGGCGCAGAACCATCCCGACCAGGTGCCGCAGGTCATGGCCTTGGAGCCGACTGCCAGCGCCGTGCCGCAAGAGCAGTTCTACCTGATGCCGATCTTCGATTTCCGCGAAAGCTTCGATGCCCAGGGCCAGCCGGTGCAACTGCTCAACATCGCCTCGATCGACCCCGGCGCCAGCGCCCGCGACACGGCGCCAAAGGCCGCCGGGGTGGCGGGTGCCGATGGCAAGGCGTTTCGCACCGGTATCGTGCTGGTGGTGGACACCTCGGTTTCCATGCAGCCCTACATCGACCGCGTGCGCCAAGTGGTCAGCGAGCTGCAACAGCAGTTGGCTGCACGTGGCGAGCTGGACAGCGTCAGCTTTGGCCTGATCGGCTTTCGCAATAGCACCAAGCGCACCCCGGGGCTGGACTACCTGAGCAAGACCCTGGTGAGCCTGGAGCAGGGCCGCGATCCGGCGCGCTTCCTCAAGGCTGCGGCGCAAGTGAAGGCCACCAGCGTGTCCAGTCACTCGTTCAATGAAGATGCCTTTGCCGGGGTCATGCAGGCCGTTGAAGGCATGGACTGGAACGGCTATGGCGGGCGCATCGTGCTGTTGGTCAGCGATGCCGGCGCGCTGCGCAAGAACGACCCCTACAGCAGCACCCAGATGAACGAGGCCGAGGTGCGCCAGGCCGCCTTGAGCAAGCAGATCAAGATCTACGCCCTGCACTTGCGCACCCCGGCGGGGCAGAAGAATCATGCAGGCGCCGAGCAGCAGTACCGGGTGCTGACGGCCGACAGCAACCCGCAGATCGGCGACCTGTATGTGTCGGTGCCCGGCGGTGACGTCAACGCCTTTGGCGAGCGCGTGCGCGAGATCGGCTCGACCTTCGCCGAGTTGGTCCACCAGGTGCGTAGCCAGCAGCCCCAGCCGGTGCCATTGCTGACCTCGGCGTCGAGCCTGGCTGCCAAGTCGCAGGCCATCGGCTATGCCATGCACATGGATTTCCTTGGCCGCCAAAGCGCCAGCCAGGCGCCGCAACTGGTCAGCGCCTGGACCGCCGACCGCGACCTGACCAACCCTGCGCTGCCCACCTTGCAGGTGTGCGTGATGCTGACCAAGCTGCAGCTCAACGATTTGCAGCAGTCGCTCAAGCTGATCGTCGATGCCGCGCGCAAGACCCGTAGCTCGCCTGGCGATTTCTTCAATGAGATCGCCAGCGCCAGTGCCTACATGAGCCGCGATCCTGGGGCACTGAGCAAGGGCACCAATCTGGCCCAGAGCGGTGTGCTCGGCGAGTACCTGGAAGGGCTGCCGTACCGCAGCAAGTCGCTGAGCATGAGCCAGGACCTATGGCTGTCGCTGTCGGTCGCCGAGCAGCAAGACTTCATCGACGAGCTCGACTCGAAGATCCGTCTCTACGAAACCTTCCACAACGACATGGCCAACTGGGTGCGTTTCGGCAACGCCGAGCCGGGTGACGCCTTGTATCGTGTCCCGCTGTCGACGCTGCCGTGATGATCAACCTGCACGAGGTGCGCAAGACGCGTGGCGAGGGTAGCCAGCGCTACAGCCTGGAGATCGAGCGGCTGTGCTTGTCGGCGGGTGAGCGGGTGGCGTTGGTCGGCCCCAGTGGCTGTGGCAAAAGCACCTTGCTCGACCTGCTCGCGCTGGTGCTCGAACCTGATGCTGCGCAGGCATTCGGCCTCGCCCTCGATGGCCGCGAGGAAGATATCGCCGGGCTCTGGCGCAGTCATCGGCTCGACCGTCTGGCCGCCTTGCGTAGCCGCCATCTGGGCTATGTGTTGCAGGCCGGTGGGCTGTTGGGCTTTCTCGATGTGCGCGGCAATATTCGCCTGCCTCGGCAACTGCTGGGGCTGGACGAGGACGGCAGTGTCGAGCGCCTGGCGCAAGCGCTGGATGTCCACGACCAGTTGGAAAAGCGCCCGGGGGCGTTGTCGCTCGGCCAACGCCAGCGCGTCAGTTGCGCCCGCGCCCTGGCCCATCAGCCGGTGCTGCTGTTGGCCGATGAGCCGACGGCGGCGCTGGATCCGCTCAACGCCGAGCGGGTCATGGGCCTGTTGCTGCGTCAGGCCGAGGCACGCCGGGTGACCTGCGTGATCGCCACGCACGACGAACAGCTGGCCCGTGACGCTGGCCTGCGGGTGCTGCGCATGAGCTGTCGGCGCGATGCCGATGGTGGTGTCACGGCGACCTTGGGCAGGGCCGCCTGATGCGCCCGCTGCTGATCGCCAGCCTGGCCTGGCAGGACTATCGCAGCGATGCACGGCTGTCGGCCTGCAGCGTGTTGGCGCTGGTGGCGGTGATTGCGCCGCTGCTGGTGCTGTTCGGGCTCAAGTTCGGCTTGGTCGGCAGCCTGACCGAGCGCTTGCAGCGCGATCCTGGCGTGCGCGAAATCATCCCCTTGGGCGGTGGTCGTTTCGATGCCGCGTTCATCGCCAATCTGGCTACCCGCGAGGAGGTGGCATTCGCCATTGCCCGGACCCGGCAGATCGCCGCGACAGCCGAGTTGCGGCTACCGGCACAGGGCCGTGCGGTGACGGTGGAAATGCTTCCCACCGCTGACGGTGACCCGTTGCTGCAAGGGGCGCCAGTGCCAACCGGCCTGCAACAAGCGGTGCTCAGCTTCACTGCGGCAGAAAAGCTTGGGGTCAAGGCCGGTGACTCGCTACTGGCCAGCTTCAGCCGCCAGCAGGCGGGGCAGTTGCAATGGCGCCAGAGCGAGCTGCAGGTGCTGGCGGTGTTGCCGCTGGCAGCCTTTGAACGCGATGGACTATTTGCCTCGCTGACGCTGCTGGAGGCCGCCGAAGATTATCGCGATGGCCGCGCCGTGCCTGCCCTGGACTGGGCCGGTGAGCGCGAGGCCAATGCCACCCAGCGGGTGTATCCGGCGTTTCGCCTGTATGCCCGCTCGCTGAACGATGTCGAGCCGCTGCGCCAGTACTTTGCCGAGCGCAAATGGCTGGTGTCGACCCAGGCGGCGCAGATCGCCCAGGTGCAGTCGCTGAGCCGCAACCTTGACCTGGTGTTCTGGATCATCGCGGCCCTGGCTGTCGTTGGTGCTACCGCCGCCATCGGCGCAGGCGCGGTGGCGGCGGTCGAGCGCAAGCAGCGCGAGTTGGCGGTGCTACGCCTGCTTGGCTTCGGCACTGGCGCACTGCTGCTGTTCGTGGTGCTCCAGGCGTTGTACAGCGGGGTGTTCGCCGCGGCCCTTGGCGGCCTGTTGTATGCCCTGGCCGAGCTCGGCCTGAACCGAATGTTCACCCAGGTGCCGGGCGAGTACGCCAGCCATCTGCTGCCCCTGCACTACCTCGTCGCGCTGCTCGCCGTCCTCTCGGCCAGCACCTTGGCTGCCGCCCTGGGTGGCTGGCGGGTGGCGCGGATCGATGCTTGCGAAGGAATCCGTGATGTCTGAATTTCGCCTCGGGGCGCTGGCCCTGATCCTAGCCACCCTCAGCCTGGGCGCCTGCTCTCAGGCAGAGGATGAACAGCCCAAGGCAGCTGCCAAGGCTGAAACTGGCCAGCCGCTCGCCGCTGACAAGTTGGACAACCCCAAACCCTTGGCCGGAGATGTCAGCCTGCCGCTGCCCTGTGGCGGCGAAATCGTCTTCCGCCCTGTCTATGTATTGGCCCAAGGCAGCCTCGACGATCGTGAGGTGAGCCTGGGTTACCCCTTCAGCGAAGGCGAGGCGGGCTACAAGCAGTCGTTCATTTCTGGCTATCGGCGCGACTTCATCAACGGTCAGTTCAGCCTGGCCGACTTGGCCCCGCAGTGGCAACAGCAGGTCTCGCCGAACCTGCCCAAGGTCGACGCGAAAAGCCCGCTCAAACCGATGATGTATTTCATCGGCAAGTACGAAGTCACCGCCCGCCAGTATGCCCAGGTGATGGCCCAGGCCCAGGCGCTGGCCAGTGGCGAGCAGCCGCCGGCGTGCGCGCCAGTCACCGACATGGCCGGGCGCCTGCCCAAGGTCAAGCTGTCGCGCTTTGAGGCCGAGCGTTTCGCTGCGGTGTACAGCGCCTGGCTGATGCAGCATCACCGCGCGCTGTTGCCGGTCAGTGGCCGTGGTAGCAAAGCCGAAGATGGCGGCACTGGCTTCGTGCGCCTGCCGACCGAGGTGGAGTGGGAGTTCGCCGCGCGCGGTGGCTCGCTGGTCAGTCGCCAGGAGCTGGAGGGCCGCTTGTTCCCGCGCAAAGTCGAGGGCAGCGACAGCGAAGGGCCGTTGGCCGACTGGGCGGTGTTCAACCAGGTCGCCGGCGGCACAGGCCAGGCTGCGCGACTGTTGCCAATCGGCACCAAGTTGCCTAACCCGTTGGGCTTGTTCGATGTGATCGGCAACGCTGCGGAGATGGTGCAGGAGTCGTTCCAGCTGGTCCATGCCGGGCGCCGCCAGGGCGCTTATGGCGGCTTCGTGGTCAAGGGCGGCAACTACCTGGAAGGCGAGGGCACTTTGTTCACTGGCATGCGCCGGGAGTACCCGCTGTTTGGCGCCGACGGCACCGAGCAGCGCAACGAGACCACCGGTTTTCGCCTGGCCATTGGCGCGCTGTCGGCGCCGCGTTCGCGTTATCAGGAACTGTTCGAGCAGTGGCAAAAGGAGGGTCGCCTGGCCAGCCTGACCGATGCCATCGATGACGCTCAGGACCCGACCAAGCGCCTGGACGGGATCATCGCCAGCGCCACCGACCCGCGCCTGCAAGCCGAGCTGGGCCTGGTCAATGAAGAGCTCAAGCGCAACGTCTCGCTGATCGCCCAGCAGCGCGAGGAGGCCGCCGGCAACTTGATCCAGTCCGCAGCCCTGGTGGCCGAAACCATCAACAACTACAACATTCGCCTGACCAACCTGCGCAACACCCAGGCCAAGGCGCAAGCGGCTGGCGATCAGACCAGCGCGCGCATGTACGGCGCCGCCATCGCCAACGGCCGCAGCGCCCTCGATGGCGCGGTGGCGATCTATATCGACAACCTGGCCAGCGGCACGCGCTACACCGACGCGGTGATCCAGGCGCAGTTCCAGCGGGTCAAGCAAGAACTCAATCTCAAGCCGGTCCTGGGCAAGAGCCTGGAGAGCCGCGCCACCCTGTTCGTCCGCCACGTCGGGGAGTACCGCCAGCAACGGCGGGCCGATCCGGCGACGATCCTCAAGGAGCTGCTGGCATCGGCCGCCCCGCGCCCTTGAACGACTGCAATGCAAGCAAGCCATCCCGGGCGGCATGACGCCACCCGGACCTGTACAACCCAAGCGAGAACCTGACCATGCTTTTCACCCGTAACGCTCTGATCAATGCCACCCAGGCCCGTACCGCACTGCTCCTGGCCGCAGGCTTCAGCACCGTACTGTTGGCCGGCTGTGCTGGCTCGCCGGTCTCCAAGGTCGGTGCCAGCACCAAGGTCGAGTACTACCCAAGCTGCTACGAGCCTGTGCAGCACCTGCGCTCCACCGACTCCGACATGACCAAGTCGGTCGCCACCGGTGCCCTGCTCGGCGCGGTCGGCGGCGCGCTGACCGGCGCCCTGGTCGACGGTGACAAGCGCGGCCGCAATGCCGCGATTGGTGCCGCAGGCGGTGCCCTGGTCGGTGGCGCGGCGGGCTACTACACCGAGCGTCAGAAACAGATCAGCGACGATAAGCAGCGCATCGCCTCGTACGCTACCGACATCGACAAGAGCGCGGCCGACATGGACCGTACCACCACTTACGCCAAGGCTTCGCAGAGCTGCTACCAGCGCGAGTTCGCCAACCTCATGGATGGGCGCAAGGCCAACCGCATCAATGACACCGAAGGGCGCAAGCGCCTGGCCGAGATCGTCGCTGGCCTGCAAGAGTCGAACAACCTGATCAGCGCTGTCAGCGGTCGCCTGGGTGAGAACCTCAACAACTACACCCAAGCCTACGAGCAGGACCTCAAGCAGGTGGGTGTACAGCGCGCCGATGTGACCGTGGTGGCAGCGGCCGAATCGCCGAAAGCCGCGACCACCGGCAAGAAGGCCAAGGCGGTGAAGAAGACCAAGCTGCCTGACGTGCCGAAAGAAGCCGTCGCTACCGAGAAGACCCTGCAGAACGCCACCAGCAAGAAAACCGAGGCCCAGCAAGTGGCCAAGGCTGGCCAGGATCAGGTCAACGGTATGTGCCGCAACCCAGACATGGGTGACTGGGCGCCGGTGCCTTGCCCGAACGTTTGATGCCTGATCTTCAAGGCAGTTAAGTACCTCGTGGGAGCGGGCTTGGCCCGCGATCGAGTCCGTCACGACGCGGACTCATCGCGGGGCAAGCCCGCCTCCCTATGAGGCACGCCCGCCTACTTCTGCAAGGACAGCACTCGTGACAGACCTTTTGGCAAACCCATTGGGTAATACCTCGCAGTTTCTCGCGCGTCAGCGAATCCAGGCACGAATCAACTTGCCGAAAATGTTCGCCGCGATCGATGCCGACCCCCGCATCGTTGGGGCAGGGGTTGTGTACATTGACGCTGACTTCAATGTCATTACCCTGCGTGAGTTCCAGCCGATCTGCAGCATCAGGCCCAAGCGCGTGATTCTGCGGGAAATCAACAAATACCAGACCCCCGCGCAGTACACCGAGCAGTTGCAAAACAATCCGCGTGAGTCGCGAGTGGTCAAGGAAGCGATCAACACCTCGCTTTCCTGCGCCGGTGCATTCATCGGCTGGTGGGTGGTTTTCAGCGGTACCATCGCCGCGCCGTTCACTGCAGGTACCAGCCTGGTGCTGACCTATGTCGGCGGTACAGCAGCTGCAGCCAGCACTGCCCAGTGCGCCATTGGGGTTATCCGTACGGTGCGCGAAGTGACCAATCCGGCCGCCAACGATGCACTGGATGAAAACCAGTGGTACCAGGCGGCTTCCAAGGTGCTCGATGGCGCGTCGCTGCTGGGCGTCGGGGCTTCGGGGCTGACCACGCTCAAATACCTTCAGGTGCACAAGGCCTCGACCGGGCGCAGCTGGCTTGAACTGACCCGATCACTCAGCCGGCAGCAGCGCAAGGCGCTCACCGATGAGCTGCTTTCGATCAAGCATCCCAGTCTCACGCCCAAGCAGCTCAAGTTACAGCAGGCTGCAGGCACGATGACCAAGCGCTACACGCCCACGCAGATCAACCATGCCACCCAGACGCTGTTGCGCGACTCTCTTGGTGCCACTTTTGGTCTAGCCGGCAGTGCCACGGTGCAAAGCATCGCCGTGGGCCTCTATGAGGAGTTCGAGTGATGATGAAGTTTGGCGAGTTCCAGGCTTTCATGCGGTGTTACTTCCCAACGTTTTTGTTGGGCTTTTTCACCTGTGTGATGTCGGGGGCTTTGTCACTGGCTATGTGGATCGATAGTCACTGGCGCAATCATCCGGATAATCCGTTGTACACCCTGATGGGCACGGCAACGCTAGCGCTGTTGCTCTGCGCTGGGCACTTCGCGATGATCCGCGGCCTCAAGTGGGCCATGTGGGTTGTTTTACCCGTCCCGTTCGTGGCGTTGCTGATGGCATTGAGTCTGTTGGGAAGCGGTTTGAATGCGGTGCTATTGGCGATTCTGCTGGCGCTGCCGTTGTTGGCGGCATGGGTGTTCAATAGCGAGCGGCATCGCGAAATGCGTCGGCGGTTGGTGGAGTTACGGCGCCAGCGCTGAGCTGCGACCTGTACTCGGCAAGATCCCGCATCACTTGTTTTCGGCTCTCATTTCCGCCTTCACCATACTTGCTTGTGAGCAATCCACCGCCAAGCGGTGGGTATGGTGTTGATAGTTGCGTATCGGTGGGTATAATAACCACTGCGGCAGCCAAGGAAGGTTCATGAACAGCCGCGAACTGATTTGCGTCATCCAAGCAGATGGCTGGTATCTGGTGCGCACGCGTGGCAGCCACCACCATTTCAAGCATCCACACAAGACCGGGCTGGTCACCATCCCCCATCCAAAGAAAGATCTGCTGCCAAAGACGGCAGCCAGCATTCTGCGGCAGGCGCGGATCGGCTATGCCAGCTGACCATGGAGAGCACCCGATGCTGTTCCCTATCGCGATTTTTCCCGGTGACGACGCCCATGCCTGGGGCGTGGAAGTCCCGGATATTCCTGGCTGTTACTCGGCAGGCGAGGATTTGGACGACGCCATGGCCATGGCTCGTGAGGCCATCGAAGGCCACTTGGAGCTGCTTGCCCAGGACCAACAGGAGATCCCCAAAGCCCGCAAAGTGACGGTGCACGCCGCTGATCCGGCCTATGCCGGCTGCACCTGGGCACTGATCGATATCGACATCACTCGCTACCTAGGCAAGGCAGAAAAACTGAACATCACATTACCGGCCTATTTGCTCAACCGAATCGACGCTTATGTGAAGAATCATCCTGAGCAGAAAAGCCGCTCTGGGTTTCTAGCCGAGGCCGCGCTGAAAGTGCTTCAGGGTAACTGAGCGTCATCACACTTCTACGGCGTGGCTCGAGATCTGGGCAGTAGCACGCTGACTCGCAAGCCACCCTCGGGGCGATTGGTTACGATCAAATCACCGCCATGGCTGGCTGCGATTCGCTGAGCGATACTCAGCCCCAATCCGTAACCTCCCGAGGCTTGGTTGCGTGAGTTCTCGCCACGTACGAACGGCTCGGTGATGGTGCTCAACTGCGCAGCGGCAATACCTGGGCCGTGGTCATCGATATGGATGGCAACCTGGTCTGCAGTCGGCTGCAGCGTGACCGAAACCTCTTTGGCATAACGCAGCGCATTCACCAGAAGATTCTGCAAACAGCGTTGCAGCATCAGCGCGTCGACCTCGATCATCCCCGCCTGGCCATGCACCGGCAGCGGCTCTTCAGCGCTTGCGAGGTCTGCGCACAGGCGAGCCAGCAACCGGTCCATGTCCACCTGCTGCAGGTTCTGCTGCTCGCCGGCACGCAGGTAATCCAGGACCTGGCCGATCATCTCGTCCATCTGCACGATGTTCTGGCGCAGTCGCTCTTTATGTTCGCCCGGCTCAAGCCGTTCCAGGCGCAGGCGCATGCGCGTCAGCGGCGTACGCAGGTCGTGCGACACCGCTGCGAGGAAGTAGGCTTTGTCGTTGACCATGGCAATCAAGCGCTGCTGCATGGCGTTGAAGGCCTGGGCTGCTTGGCGTACTTCCTCTGGGCCGTCCAGCGGCAACGGCGCCTGTTCCAGATTGCTACCCAAGCCCCGCGCGGCATCGGCTAGGCGGCGTAGCGGGCGCAGGCACAGGCGCACGGCAATCAGGCATACCAGCAGTACCGCGACGATGCGCAAGGCGTACACCCTCAGCAAGTAGTCGCTGATCAGCACCCAGGCCGACTCGCCACTCCAGCCCTGCAGTTCCTCGCCGTCGATGGTCAGCCAGTGGCCGTCGGCCAGGGGCACGGCGAACTGGATATGCGCCTGGGCGGTGCGTAGGCCAAACAGACTGCGCCAGACGATCGGCTGGCCGAGCTCATCGGTCAGTTGCACCTTGAGCAGGCGCGCGTGTGCGTCGCGGCCCAGTTCGTATGCCAGGGCTTGATCTAGCAGCAACTCGACCCGGTGTCGGCCGCGGCGCTCGTCTGTGCGCGCGACAGGCTCGGACTCGGCGCAGCGTACCTGGTAGTGATTGGGCAACTGCAGGCTGCCAGCATGGCAGTCGGCCTGGGCGATCAGTGGCGCACTGCGGGCCGCGATCAGGCGTACCGGCGCTTCCATGACCTGGGCGAAGCGCACGTCGAACCAGATGCTGCTGGACATCAGCTGGATCACCAGAGTGCCGCTGACCATGATCAGCAGCAACTGGCCGAACAGGGTCTTCGGCCACAGGCGGCGCAGTGGGATCGGCAGGCGCATGTCAGCGCTGGGCGCCGGTGAGCAGATAGCCTTCGTTGCGAATGGTGAGAATCTGCACCGCGCCATCCGGGCTGCGCCGCAGCTGCTGGCGCAGGCGGCTGATGCACATGTCCACCGAGCGGTCGTCAGGCAGGTGGTCGCGGCCAAATGCACTGCGCGTCAGCAGATCGCGCGAGACCACCCGGTTGTTGGCATCGAGCAGTTCGCGCAGCACCCGGTAATCGGAGCGGGGCAGGGACAGCGCCTGGCCATCGGGGCAAGTCAGCAGGCGCTTGATGTGGTCCAGGCGGTAGCCAGCAAAGCTTTGCTCGTCCTGGGCGAGTGCCTCTACGGCCTGTTCGAGGCGCTGCGGGCGACGCAGCACGGCCTTGATCCGGGCGATCAGTTCGCGTGGCTCGAAAGGTTTGGCCAGGTAATCATCGGCGCCCACTTCCAGGCCGATGATGCGATCAAAGGTACTGCCCTTGGCCGACAGCATAATCACTGCCAGGCCCGGCTGGGCCTGCAACTGGCGGCACAGGCTCAGACCGTCTTCGCCAGGCAGCATCACGTCCAGTACCACCAGATCGACCTTGTGCCGCGCCAACTGTTGGCGCATCTGCTCGCCATCGGCGGCGGCCAGTACCGCATAGCCAGCATCGCTTAAGTAGTCGCAGAGAAGTTCGCGGATTTCGTCGTCATCATCGACAACCAGCAGGGTGGTGCTCATGGGCCAAGTACCTGTTCGGGGAGCGCCAGCAGTGCTCGTTACGTTCGATTACATGCCCGTACATGCCGGCCATGGTGCGCAGAGGGCGCATGCCTAGAATCGTATCAAAAAATCATCTGCGAATACGAAGCTTTCCCAATGACTCAGAGCATCAGCCACCCCATGTCACCTTCAGTACGCGGTACTAGCCGCCTTACTCCGCTTGCCCTGTGCATCGCTGCGGCCTTCAGCGCCCAGACCCTGGCCGCCGACAACCAGCCCTTGGAACTGGATGCCACGCAGATCGAAGACAGCGCCCTGCTGCCGGCCGATCAAGCGGGTCAGCTTGGCTATACCGTCGAGAGCACGCGCAGCTCAACGGGCCTGAAGCTTACCCCGCGCCAGACCCCGCAGTCAGTCACCAGCATTACTCGGCAACAGATGGATGACCGCGATATCCACACCATCGAGCAGGCGCTCGACACCACCCCTGGGGTGACTGCGAGCAAGATGGAAGTGGGCGGGCGTACCGATTTTCGCGCACGCGGTTACTCGATTTCCAACTGGAAGGTGGATGGCCTGCAGTTTCTCGGTGGCTCTGACTTCAGCGGCGGCGGCAATGCGCTGAACATGGACCTGTACGAGCGCATCGATATCGTCCGTGGCGCCAATGGCTTGCTGGGTGGTACCGGTGATCCTTCGGCAACGGTCAACCTGATCCGCAAAGCGCCGAGCAGAACCTTCGGCGGCAGTGCTTATGCCACCTACGGCAGTTGGGACAAACGCCGCCAGGGCGCCGACTTGAACCTGCCGTTGTCCGAAGATGGCCGCTTGCGGTCGCGCTTCGTGATGACCCAGCAGGATGCCAACTCGTTCCGCGACAACCAGTCCGAGCGCTCCCGCGCCGCCTTGGCCAACTTCGAGTTCGACCTGGATGACGCCACCACCCTTGGAGCGGGTTACCAGTACGAGTACAACAAAGTGGTCGGCGGCGGCTGGGGGGCCAACATCCCCATCTGGTACCGCGACGGCAGCAAGACCGACCTGCCGCGCAGCACCAACGTGGTCCCCAGCTGGAGCTTTGGCGAATACACCACCCGCACCACCTTCGGCTCGCTGGCGCACAGCTTCGACAACGACTGGAGCCTGGACCTGAAAGTCGCCCAGAGTGAAACCGAGGCGCTCAACCACCGCGGCTTGGCCAAGGTCAATTCGGCGGGCCGGGGCAGCTATGGCGGCTATTGGGAGCAGGACGGCAGCGGCGCTGTGCTCAATGGCCTGCACAGCTCCAGCGACACCACCCAGCAGTCGGCGCAGATCGATCTGTCTGGCCCGTTCCAGCTGTTCGGCCGCACCCATCAGGCGATGGTCGGCTACAACGACAGCCGCACCGTCGCCTGGTCGCCGGAATACACCTGCACCATGCTCAGCGATGATCGCGTCAGTGCCCCGGCCTTAGGCTGTCAGTTCCGCGCCAATAATGGCTTGCCGCTGAGCGATTGGCACAATGGCGTGGACAGCGACTACGCCATGCTCGCCTCCAGGACCGGCCGCCACAGCAAGACCACCACCCGCCTGCAAGGCCTGTACGCCGCCACCCGCTTGAGCATCAGCGATCCGTTGTCGGTGATTGCCGGGGTGCGCAGCACTGACTATTCGGCCACCACCCGCAACGTCAGTGGCGTGCGCAGCAACCAGCAGAACAACGGCATCGTCACCCCTTACCTGGGCGTGGTGTATGACCTCAACGACAATTACTCGCTGTACGCCAGCTACACCGACATCTTCAACCCACAGAGCGAAGAGACCGTCAGTGGTAGCAAGGTCGAGCCGATCCGCGGGCAGAGCTATGAGACCGGCATCAAGGCGGCCTGGCTCGACGGCCGCCTGAACGCCTCTGCGGCTTACTTTCGCACCAAGCAACAGAACAAAGCGGTGCTCGACGACGGCCAGTCCACGCCTACCGGCGGTGATGCCTACACCACCGGCACTGGCCAGGAAACCGACGGTATCGACCTGGAGCTCGCTGGCGCGCTGACGCCGAACTGGAACGTCTATGCCGGCTACACCTACCTGCATTTCCGGCGCATCGACAGTGACGGGCGCAGCGACCCCGCGCACCTGTTCAAGGCCTCGACTACCTATCGCTTGTCCGGCCCGCTTGAGCGCCTCACCGTCGGCGCAGGTGTCACTGCGCAAAGCAACATCCGCGCGATCTCAAGCCCGGCTGGGCAGCCGGTCAATGGTGTGAGTTCGGGCGCGACCGACGTCAACTGGTCGGGCTACGCAATCTGGAACGCCATGGCCAAATACCAGCTGACCGATGACACGGCGGTGAGCCTCAATGCCAACAACCTGTTCGACAAGCACTACTACACCCGCTACGGGTTCTATGCGGGGGCGATCTATGGCGATCCGCGTAATCTGGCGGTGACGGTGAGTACGTCGTTCTGAGGGCACGTGGCCTCTTCCCAAGCACGCTTGCCGCGAAGAGGCCAATCGTGTCTTGAGTATCGGTTGCGCTCAGGCAAAGGGATAAATCAGGCAGTATCTGATGAGGGCCTGTTCAACGCTCTGCTTTTGTCTAAGCACAAGCTCAACAGCTATGGCGTTGTCGACATCATAGATCTCGTAGAAGACCCGGTAGCCATCGACATTGAGTTCACGATACTGAATTACGCCCAGATCGCTGGCTTGGGGGCTAACCGGGTAGCCCGCAGGCGTCGCAACGAGTTTTTCTTCGATGGTGTCGATCAGGCTGGCAATCTTTCCCAGTGCGATATCTGTTCCGTGATAGATCGCCAGGTAGTGAACCTGATCTTCCAGGCTTTGCGAAGCGCAGTCGGTGAAGCGCAGATTGATCGTGCCCATGCGGTAGCCGTTACTCCTTGGCAAATTTCTTCAACAACCGCGCTTTCACCTCTTGCGCGTCGCTGTGTTTTCCCTGGGCGTATTCACGTGACCCCATGGCCAGGAGCTTGACTAAAGCGATAGCTTCATCCCGCCGCTTGCGCTCAGCGTAGGACTCAACGACATAAGCGGGAATACCGTTTTGGGTAACGACCATGGGTTCTTCCAGATCCAAATCGGCGGCATGGCGCTTGAGATAGCTAATAGTTTCGACTCTCATGGGAGCACCTCGTGTTCAGTACGCCTATCCTAGACCAAATTTAGACTGAAACAAGACCGATTGTCGCTTGTGCAGTCAGGGTTTTGCGCACTCCCGCAGCCAATCCATAAATACCGCTAACCGCTTAGGTACGCTATCGAGTACCGGATGCACCAGGTAGTAATCATAGTGGCCTGAGCGGCAGAACCCACCCAGAGGCAGCACCAGCTCGCCGCTATCCACATGCTTTTGCACCAACTGCTGCCGGCCGATGGCGATGCCGGCGTGGTTGATGGCGGCTGTCACGGCCAGGTCGGAACGATCGAAGGTCAGGCTGCGTTTGGGTAGCGCTGCCAGTAGGTCGTGTTGCGCGGCCCATAGTGTCCACTCCGCATCATAGGCGGCATGATCCCAGGCGAGGGAGTCGTGCAGGGTGGTGCAGTGCTGTAGATTTTGCGGGTTTTCCATCAAGCCATGGCGTTGTGCGTATTCAGGGCTGCACACCGGCGCCAGGTGTTCGTGCATCAGCCTGTGGCTGGTCAACCCAGGAAACTCGCCATTGGCGTAGTACAGGGCCAGGTCGATCTTGCGCGTGCGAAAGTCGACATTGTCATTGCCCACGCGCAGATCCAACGCGATAGAAGGGTAACGTTCGATGAAATCCGCCAGCTTCGGCACCAGCCAACATTGGGCGATGGACGGCCTCACGTAGAGCGCGATCGATCCAGCGACCTCGGCTTGGGACGAGGGCTCAAGCGCCTCGGACAAGTCGCCCATCGCCTGCTGAAGTATCGCGAAGATCCTCTCGCCTTCATCGGTCAGGGCGACCTGGCGAGTCAGGCGCTGGAACAGTTTCATCTGCAGCGCCTGCTCCAGCCGACTCATCCTGTGGCTCACGGCACTGGCGGTGATGCACAGCTCCTGCGCTGCTCGAGCGAAGCTCAGGTGCCGAGCCGCCACCAGAAACGTATGCAGGTTGGCGAACTGGCTGCTGTTCAGCCGGGAGCTGATACGTGGCGGAAGGTTGAGCACGGTTTCCCTCAAGCTTGCGGTTGGGCCAGCAGTTCCCGGCCCTTGGCCAGATACGTTTGCATTTCATCGTCGGGCACCCTGTTGCCCCCGGTTGCCCACACTAGGTGGGTGGCGTGGGCCATGGCTTGGCGATCCAGGCCCAGGCGCGCTAGGTAACCCTGCTGCTCAGCAAGCACTCTGGCAATACCGGGCACACCGGCTAGTGCCGAAGGCTCAAGACGCAGACCCTCGCTGCGCTGCATCAGCGCCAGCAAACTGTACAGTTCCTCGTCGCTGACCGTGTAGAAACCATCGAGCAAACGCTGCATGGCCTTGCCGACGAACCCCGAAGCGCGGCCCACCGCCAGGCCATCAGCGGCAGTCACATTGTCGATGCCGAAGTCCTGCACACTCACTTGGTCATGCAGCCCGGTGTATACCCCCAGTAGCATGCAGGGCGAATGGGTCGGCTCTGCGAAGATGCAATGCACCGCATCGCCAAACGCCAGCTTCAAGCCAAAGGCCACGCCCCCTGGTGCGCCACCAACGCCGCAAGGCAGATAAACGAACAGCGGGTGTTGTGCATCGACGCGAATGTTCGCCGCCGCCAATTGCAGTTTCAGGCGCTCGGCGGCCACCGAGTAGCCGAGGAACAGGTTGACCGAGTTTTCATCGTCGACAAAGTGGCAGCCAGGGTCGGCCTCGGCTTGCTGGCGCCCTTGGGCAACCGCCACGCTGTAGTCGCTGGCGTACTCGACCACCGTCACCCCGTGCGCGCGCAGCGTGTCCTTCTTCCACTGCCTGGCATCTGCCGACATGTGCACGGTCACCTGGAACCCCAGCGCGGCGCCCATGATGCCAATCGACATCCCCAGGTTGCCGGTCGAGCCGACGGCAATCGTGTACTGGCCAAAGAACGCCCGGGCCCGCTCGCTGTCGAGCAGCGCGTAGTCATCATCGAGCGTGATCAGCTTGGCGGCCAGGGCCAGGTCTTCGGCATGCTTGAGCACCTCATAGATGCCGCCGCGAGCCTTGATCGAGCCTGAAATGGGCAGATGGCTATCGCGCTTGAGCCATAGCGCGCCGGTCAAGGTCTGGCCGTAGCGCTCGCTTAGCAATGGCTGCAGCCGAGTCAGCGGCATGATGTCGGATTCGATGATGCCGCCGCTGCTTTGGGTTTCTGGGAAGACGCGCTGTAAGTAGGATGCGAACCGCGTCAGCCTCGCGCTGGCATCGGCCACATCTGCCGCAGTCAGCCCTACGTCGGCCAGGGCTTGCGCGGTCGGCGCTACGCCGGGGTTGAACCAGGTGGTCTGTTGCAGCGCGACCAGATCGCGGATCAACGGAAAACGGGCATACCACTGTTCGAGCGTGCTTCCCAGAATCATGACGGGGTCCCTGTGCTTGGTCTGTATGAAACCTGTTCTGCATTAGAAGGCACAGCGCGCAGGGGTGACAAAGGATTGATGTTCAGGGGGTAGATGATTTGCGGTCATCTGTAGGTGGCGCTCTGTAAGAATGTTTTGGGCCGTGAATGGCATAGCGCTCCGTCGGCGAGCCTTTAGCCACGCTTGCTCATGCAGCGGATTTTCGCCTTGGGTCGCTGTGGATAAACGTGTTCGGGAGCAGGTTTATCGTTAGGCGGCTGAGCGTGTGCTCGAGTGAGTTGTTTGGAGTGCGGGGCAGCGGAAAACAAAAAAGGCCCACCCGAAGGTGAGCCTTTGATGTTGTGTATGGTGCCGGCACCAGGAATCGAACCCGGGACCTACTGATTACAAGTCAGTTGCTCTACCATCTGAGCTATACCGGCACAGGGGCGTCATTATAGCGATCGGTTGGCGGCTGTAAATACCTTCCGTGCGATCTTTGCATAAAGACCTAAGTTACCGCGCCGAAAGGAGAAATTTCCTACCAGCCGCGGTGGATGGTATTGACGCTTGGCTCGGGCGTGGCGGGGTTGAAAAACAGCTTGTCGTTGTCGCAACCGCGCTTGCGGCAAGGCGTCTCGGCGCGCAGCGGTAGGCCATGGTCGCCGCCAAGCTGCATGCCGGGGGTGTTCCAGCCCAGGTCAGTGGTTTTTGGCGTGGGGGCGTTGTTGGCGCAGCCGCCGAGGGCCAGGGCGAAGCTCAGCAGGGCGAGGGGTTTGGCTTGGATCACGATTTCGAAGTCCGTTCGTAGGTCTGGTTATTTCTGAGTGCAAGGTGCGCAGTGATGGCAATTGTAACCCAGTGGATTTGTTCGGTGGGCACGTTGCCAGCTCCCATTTCGCGCTATGCCGCAAAACGCTTATGCACAAGGGGCATGCCAGCGTTGCGCTGAAGGCATACCGTTGGTCGTTACCACCGGTCTTTGCGCAAAGGCCTGTTTTTGCTGGGTTTGAAGATCCGAGAGGGTAAGCGGAAGGCTTTAAATAGCACCTTGGATCCGAAATTATGCAGTGTTCATCAAAAGCTTGTGCACAGACTTATCCACAGGTTTTTCCAGCTTTTAGCTCGGCCATTAGCATCAGGTTGCGAGGGGTAAGTGGGTACTCGCAGAACAAGCCAACCTGCACGTTGTAACCCTGTTCTTGCAGGAACAGCGCACGATCGAGCACCAGCCACAGCTCCAAGGGCCGTCTGAACAAGTTGCGCACCCGCTCCAGGTTGCGCACTTGCGCCAAGCGTTGCCAGCCGGCAGCCTCCAATGCAGCCCAGTTGGGTTCGCCGCTGAGCGTCAGTTGCTTGAGTTCGGCCAGGTCACGGCAGTACTGGGCAAAGGGCTTTTCCAGCCAGCTAACGGGCAGGGACGGGGTTGGCAGGTAGTCGTCGCTTTGGCGTTGCTCGCGTTGCAGCAGGTCAAAACCCAGTCGCCGTGCCATCGAGGTATCTCGCTGGCGGCGTACGCGGGCGCCAGCGGTGACTGTTTCGCTCAAGGGCAGGCCGAGGTCATCAAGATCCAGCTGCAAGGTCGAGGCACTGGCGGCTGTGGACATCGGCTGGTAGTGCTCGGCCTGGATGCGGTTATAGCAGCAGGGGGCCAGGGCGACGTGCTGGCAGCCCTGCTCGGCGGCTAGCCGCAGCAGGCGGACATGTAGATCGCCACAGGCATGCAGGGCGACCACGCTTTTGTTGCCATCCAGGTGACGGGCGCTGTCTGCGGCCATGACATCCTGATGCTGGTGGATGGCTGGGAGGTGGTGGTGATCGCTCAAAGCCTGGCCGGCTGCGACCAGCGCGGCATCGTATTCAAGGCAGGTCAGCTGTTGGCCGGGCTGCAACAGGCGGCGGCCGAGGTGGCCTTTGCCTGAGCACCAATCCAGCCAGTGCTGGGTGTGCTGGCGAAAACTCAGGCGGCGGCTGAAGGCTTCGATCTGTTGCCATTTGCGGCCGGGCACGCCGACGTCGAGGCGGTGGCCGGCAGGGGGAAGGCCTGCGTCAGGTAGCTCGCCGAGCTCGCTCAGGTGCTGGGCTTGGGTGGCCAGCTCGGGGAAAGGGGAGGGCAGTTGGCTGGGGTCGAGTTGGGCGTCGGCGTCTTCTAGCGAGCGTTGGCGCAACCAGGTCGAGAGCTGTGGGTGTTGGGCTTCCCAAGGTAGCTGTAATGAGGTGAACGGCCTTGGTTTCCACAGGTGTTGGTGCTCGACGATGAATGGGTCGAGGGCCTGGAAGCGTTCGAGGAGTTGAGCGCTGTGGAGCAACGGCGTGGGTTTCATGGGCGTTGGGCGTTGGAAGTCAAAGGGTGTCAGTGATGGCCTCATCGCGGGGCAAGCCCGCTCCTACCGAGTCAATAGGAGCGATGAGGCCGCTACTGACTCAGCGCCCTTGGCAGGCGTCCACGCGCAACCAGCGTTCCAGCAGCTTGAACCCCTGCACCAGCAAGAACGAGATCAGCAGGTAGAACAACCCGGCAGCAAAGAAGATCTCCACCGGCAAGTAGGTGCGGGCGATGATGGTCCGTGCCATGCCGGTCAGTTCCAGCAGGGTGACGGTAC